>CAZOUP010000153.1:0-10987 GCA_964583035.1 uncultured Akkermansia sp. | reverse complement strand
CCCGAAGCGCGAATTTTACCATGCCGTGTCGACATCCTTAATGTTGTGGCAGGACGAAAATTCCGACCCGCCCGCACCTGTTCTCGAAATCGTTGACCGCATCACCGACCGCTGCGACACCATCCTTTACAGCGGAGCCTCTCCGGGCAGCGGACCAGCCACGGATCGCGACGTTGCGGAGATCGTTCCCATCCTTCAAAAGCTTGCTAAAAAGTGACCGCCCCTAAGATCATTCTCCTCCCGCTGCTGGTCATCGGAATCGCCCTCATCCACGCTCCCTGCGCAGCTCAGGAGTCCATTGAGGTATTCACTTCCGCGAATGCCGACTTTGAGAGCGGTGCTCTCGAAGAGGCCGCACTCAAGTATCAAAGTCTCGTCGATAGCGGCCTCATCTCTGCTGACCTCTTTTTCAATCTTGGCACCACTCAGTATCGACTCGAAAAACCGGGGGAAGCCATGCTCTGGTTTCGCCGCGCCAAAATCGTTGAACCACGAGCCCCCGAAGTCCCGCAGAATGTTGGATACTTGAAAACCAAAATCGGTTTCCTTGAGTTCGCTGAATCAGGGCTCGCCGGCTTCCTTCGTTCGATCCCGTCCGGAACCGGCCGCTGGCTCGGTTCCGTTCTCCTTTGGTCTGGTGCGATCGCTTTCGCCGGAGCCTTATCGATCCCGTCACTTCGCTCCAACCGTTCAGGGATCATCGCTCTCGGCATCGTCCTCGCGATGTTTGGCTACGTCGGGCTGAAGATGGATCAATACGAAAAAAACCAGCTCGCTCCGGAGAATTTTGCGACCGTGATCACTGCCGGTACCAAGGCACTCACGGCCCCGGCCCCGGCGTCAAAGACGGTTATCGACTTGCCTCCGGGTTCTGAAGTTCGCATCATCGAAGCCTCAGGTCAGTGGCGCTACGTTGACATTCCCGGCGAACTCCGGGGCTGGGTGCGCGCCGAAGAAATAGAACCCGTCTGGCCGATCCCCACCCCCCAATCATGACCCGTCTCCTCATTGTTCTCCCCTTGCTCCTCAGCTCCCTGCTTCAGGCCGCCCCTTCAGAAAGACTTGTCATCGGGGCGGAAGCTCAAAAGGGCATCGCAATCGTTGACCCTTCCGACAGCAATAAAGTCCTCTGGCATCATCCCATCAAGCAGGTCCATATCCTCGATCTTCTCCCGGACAACAACCTCCTCACTCAGGACGGATGGCCCCTCGTCGTTGAATTTGATCTCGGGAAAAACACCGTCTGGTCCTACGACGCAATGAGTCAAAACCGCGACGACGGCCTCAAGAAGGTCGAAATTCACGCCGCGCAAAGATTGCCTAACGGAACCACGATGATCGCCGAATCCGGGTCGAGCCGGATTCTTGAGGTAAACCCCGACGGCACCATCGCTAAAGAGTTCCCTCTCGTCGTCACCGCGCCCAATGCCCACTCCGACACGCGACAAGTTCGCCGCCTCGAAAACGGCCACTACCTCGTCGCCCACGAAGCCGACCAAATCGTGAAAGAATATGACAGCGCAGGCAAAGTCATCTGGCAATTCCCCGTGCCTCTTTTTGGAAAAGAGCCATCGAAAGGGCATGGCCCCGAAGCCTTTGGAGGAAAATGCTTTTCCGCGATCAAAGCAAAAAACGGGAACTACCTCATCACGACCGGGAACGGGCACAGCGTTCTCGAAGTGACTCCGGGAAAGGAAATCGTCTGGAAGCTGGAGCAGAACGATCTTGAGGGAATCACCCTCGCCTGGGTCACGACGATTGAAGAACGGGAGAAGGGAAATCTCATGATCGGGAACTGCCACGCCGGCCCTGACAACCCTCAAATCATCGAGATCACTCGCGACAAAAAAGTGGTCTGGACCTTCCACGATTTCGAGACTTTCGGCAACGCTCTCGCCAACACCCTTGTCATCGATGGGGAAAGAGCAAAACAACTCCGCGCGAAACTCAACGACCTCCCGTAGCGAAAGCAGTCAGCCTTTCGCCCCTTCCCCGCTATCATGTCATCCCGCCGCGTCGCGCTCGAAGCTCTCACTGAATGGGAAAACACCTCTGCCTATGCTGAGGATATTCTCGCCGATCTCGCTTCTCATTACAAAATCACCGGTCCGGATCGAGCGCTCGCCGTCGAGATCCTTTACGGTACGATTCGAAACCTTTTCCTCATCGATGAAATCATCGACGAACTCCGGCGCGGCAAGATCAAATCGGAAACTCAAAATCTTCTCCGCATCGGGCTCTTCCAGATCTTTCTCTCCGGCATCGCTGATCACGCCGCAGTCAATGAAACCGTGAATCTCGCCCGCAAGCATGAGCGGGGCCTCGTCAATGCGATCCTTCGCAACGCCCTCCGCCAACGGGAACAATTCGAAGCCGCGATCCCGACCTGGCCGCTCGAAGATCGATTCTCTCATCCCGGATTTCTCATCGAACGATGGGAAAAGCAATATGGCAAAGAAGCCGCCGAAGCTCTCTGTGCGTGGAATAATCAGCCGCCTTCCAACTACGCCCGCATCAATACCCTCGCCACTGACAAAGAGGCACTCAACAGGGTCAGGTCAGAGACCGAACCCTCTTTGGTCGGCCCCGATTACCCGGATTTTTTCTCGTTCGACGGAGCTCCCGATCATGATTGGCTCGAGGCGGGACTTGTCTATGTGCAAGACCCCAGCACCTCGCGGGCCTGCCGCCTTCTCGATCCGCAGCCCGGCGAGCGCATCCTCGATGCATGCGGCGCACCCGGTGGAAAAGCCGCCTACCTCGCCGCCCTTTCGGGGAACCCTGAATTGATCACCGTGGCCGACAGCTCCGGGAAACGCCTCGACCGTACCCGTGGAAACCTCGACCGCCTCGGTGCCGGATCCGCGAGCCTCCTTCAAATCGACTGGACCAATGACGAGCTGAATTCTTCAGCAATGGAGCCCTTTGACGCCATTCTCCTCGATGTTCCCTGCTCAAACTCCGGCGTGATCAGAAGACGGGTCGATGTGAGGTGGCGACTGCAGGAAGGTGACTTCGAAAGACAGGCCGGCCTGCAGCAGGAGCTACTCGCGAGCACAGCCCGCTTCCTCAAACCCGGCGGTCGAATTATCTATAGCACTTGTTCCATCGATGAGGTCGAAAATGAACACGTTATCAAGCGTTCCGGACTCCAGATTGAGCAAACGGTGAGTAACCTCCCATGGCGGGACAGATACGACGGAGCTTTCGCGGCACTCTTACGGGCATGAATTGACTGCTCCCATCACTTGCACGGCGGGCTCTTTTCGAGTAAAAACTATCTTATGTTCCGCTCGTTAATCACTTTCGTCGCAGTGATCCTCTTCGCCTTCCTTGTCATGCTCCTCTGGAGCGGCAGCAAGGAACTCGAATTCAAAAGGGTCGCCATGGATGGTGATCGCTCCACTCAGGCCGTCATTGCCGACTTTCAGCGCAAGCAGATGGAGGCAGCGAAGGACCGAATGACGAGCGACGCACCCACCGATACTCCCGCGCCAAAACAGTCCAGCTCAGGCGACGGGCCTGCCGTTGTCGTTTGGATCAGCATCCCCGGTTTCCGCGGCGACTACATTGAAAAATCAGAGACTCCGTTTTTAGACGGTCTCATCAGTGACGGCAGCGGCACAAACAAAATGCGGCCCACTTTCCCCTGCCTCACCTTCCCTGCTCACGCGACCATGGCAACGGGGGTCACTGCTTCAAGCCACGGCATCGTCGCAGACCAGCTCCGCCTCGCGCCGGGAGAAGTCATCACTAATCCCACCGATGCGGAATTGCTTCAAGCCGAGCCGATCTGGTCCACCGCGACGCGACAGGGAATCAAGACCCTGGTCCACGACTGGCCACTTTCGCAAAACCAGACCGGCGACCATCCCGCCTCGATCTTTCTCGATTCTTTTGACGAAGAGGCAACCGATGAGACACGCCTCACCACAGCACTCGAAGCCTGGCGTGCCTCCGTTCCTGAAGGGGCCGAACCGGCAGCCGACGGCAGTGATCGCCTCCGCCTCGTCATGCTTCGTCTCAACGACATCTATAAGGCCGGCCTCGTGAATGGCCCGCGCGCCGACGAAACCTTCGCCGCCGTCGGAAAAACCGACACCGCGCTGAAGTCATTCTTCGATACGATTCAGTCGGAGTGGGACAAGCTGGCCCCACCGGCTGCCAATTTGATCGTTTTCATCTCGACCGATCATGGGATGGCTGAGCTCGATAAAAATGTGAACATCGCGCACCTCCTCGGTGATGACATGATGCTCAATGCCGACATCGTTGCCCACGAAGCGATCGCCAATCTTTACTTCAAAGACCTCCCCGAATCAGAAGGCGAGCAACAGATCTTCAAGGACAAGTTTGATGGCGAACTGAGCAAGCGCATCTACTTCCGGACTCTGAAGAAAGAAGAGCTCCCCGAGGAGTGGAACTATCTCCACGAGCGCACCGGCGACCGCGTCCTTGTGCTCAAGACCGGTTATGCCTTTGCGGAGGAGAAATCCGAAGAACCAGTCTTCGATCCTTCGGAAGGACCGGGATATTTCGGTGCCTACGGCTATCCTGTCGAGGAATCTATCCGCATGTCCGGGCAAGTCATCATGGCTGGAATTCCGAATTCACCCCTTAGCGGCGAACTCGATGAAATCAGCCAACTCACCTTCCACGCGACAGTTTGTAAGTTACTCGGCATCGAACCCGCCGAAGGCGCCACGACCGAGACGCTGGACGTGAATTAGGCAGACGCTGCGGGGAACCTTGCAGACAGCGAATCAACTCACACCTTCCTGACAAACGCGCCCATCTCCGCCTTCCACCAGATCGCGATTCCAACCGCGAGGAGGACAACATTTTGCATCATCTTGACGGGATAGTTCAATTGTTCGTTCTGCCCGAAGCAGCCGCAGGTAATGTCGAGACCGCGCATCCATGAGACGGCAATGGCGAGGGTGAAAACGATGAGACTCGCGGTGAGGAGGAAAGATCCGCCTTTAACGAAGCGGTCCAGCATCACGGCGATGCCGGCGAAGACCTCGATCCAGGGGACGAAGAGGGCCACGGCTGGGGCGATGGGGTCACTGATGAGCTGGTAGTTTCTCACCACGTCAGCGAAAAAGATCGGATCTTTCAGCTTCATGACTCCGCTGAAGATAAAGAGCGCTCCGAAGGCGAGGCGCAGAATGAACCAGAACGTTTTCATGAATGCTTTTCGTTACGATAGGCTTCGGCGAGGAGACTCACGGGATGCACGACTTCGGCGCTTTCACCGAGCCCATTCTGGATCTGCAAATGACAGCCGGGATTGGCCGTCGCGACGAGGGAGGCGCCTGTTTTTTGCACACAGGCCACTTTTTCTTTCTGTAACTTCCCGGCCTGTTCCGGCTGCGTGATATTGTAAATCCCGGCACTGCCGCAGCAATGGGTCGCGTTTTCCAACTCGACGAGTTCAAGGCCCGGGATCGCTCTCAAAACGTCTCTCGGCTGACTTGAAATGCCCTGGCCGTGACACAAATGACACGCCTCATGGTAAGTGGCGGTGACCGACTCACCGCCACGGGTCTTTTCCGGTTTTCGAAAATCGATTTCGACGAGCCATTCGGAAATGTCTTTCACTTTGCGATCCCACTCCGTGGCGCGATCCGAATAATCAGGATCGCTTTTCAGGAGATTGGAAAAGTGTTTCAGATGCGAACCGCAACCGGCCGCATTCGTGATGATAGCATCCAGCGTCGCAAGGTCAAAGCGATCCAACAAGGCGCGCGCCCGCTCCGTCGCCTGATCGAGGTCTCCATTGTGCGCATGTAAGGATCCACAACAACCCTGCGAACGCGGCGTCGTGACTTCGCATCCGTTTTCGAGGAGAACATCAGCGGTGGCACGGTTCACGTTAGAGAAAATGAGATCCTGCACGCAGCCGGTCAAGAGGCCGACGCGATACTTGCTCGTTGCCGGAGCTTCGCGCTCTTCGATGAGGGCGTCGGAAAAATGCCGCTGAATCACGGGAGTGGTCGGCTCCAGTTCGCGAAGGTTCTTCGGGGCGAGCCAAAGGAGCCCGCTTTTCCTGACCAACCAACACAAACCGCTGACTTGATAAATCCAAAGAAGCCGACCGACGGCTCGCAGCATCCACGGTTTCGAGAAAAGCTGATCGAGGGTGAGCCATCGCCAAAAGCGCCGTTCCGGATTGAAAAGGACGCCGTGATACTCGACTTCGGCGCGGGCATTTTCAAAAAGCTGAGGGTAGTTAACTCCAGCGGGACAGGCGGTGGTGCAGGCGAGACAGCCGAGGCAGTAGTACATTTCCTCGCCGAATTCCTTCGTCACTTTGAGATCCCCATCGGCGATGGACCGCATCAGGGCGATGCGGCCGCGCGGACTGTTCCGCTCTTTCTTCGTCTCAAGATAGGTCGGACAAGCAGGCAGACACATCCCGCAGTGCATGCATTGCTGCAGGACTGAGTAGTCGAGATCGCCCAAATATTTGAGTGGTGTCAGGGGCCCGGCTTCGCTCATGAGGTTTTGTTTTCCGGAAGGTCAAAGATTTTCCCGGGGTTCAAAAGTCCGGTTGGATCGAGCGCCATTTTCACCTGCTTTAAAAGCTGATAGCTGGCCTCGGAAAACTGGCGGGCGAGAAACGGCTTCTTCGCGAGACCGACGCCATGCTCGCCGGTGATGGTTCCGCCAAGCTCGATGGTTTTGTCGAAGATATCGGAGAGGGCATGCTCAACCCGCTCCATTTCCTCTTTGTCGGTTTCATCAGTCAGGATCGTCGGGTGGACGTTGCCATCGCCAAAGTGGCCGAAGGTCGCAATTTCAAGCCGATGTTTTTTCCCGACCTCTTCAACGTAGCTAACGATTTCGACGAGCCGACTTCGGGGAACCGTGACATCCTCGAGGATCGTCGTCGGCCGAATCCTCGCGAGCGCAGAAAAAGCGGTGCGGCGTGCCGTCGCGAGCCGGGTCGCGTGAGCGTCATCCTTCGCCTTCTCGACTTTGATCGCGCCGTTCGCCTCCGCAATCGCCGCCATCGCATTGCCTTCCTCTTCAACGACACTCTCCGGCCCATCGGATTCCATGAGAACAACCGCAGCCGCTTCGGTGGGCAGGCCAACTTTGGCGTAATCTTCGACACAGCCGCAGGTTTTCCGATCAAGGAATTCGAGGGTGCAGGGAATGATCTGCTTTTCAATGATCTGCGAGACGGTCCGGGCGGCGGCTTCCATCGAGTCGAACGACGCGAGGAGTGTTCGCCGCGCCTTTGGACGCGGGACGAGCTTGAGCAGCACTTTGGTGATGATCCCGAGCGTTCCCTCCGAGCCGACGAAAAGATCTTTCATCGAATAGCCGGCGACATCTTTGACGCACTTCGAGCCGAGCCACACCACTTCGCCGGAAGGCAGGACGACTTCCATGCCCATGACGTAATCTCGCGTCACGCCATACTTGAGTCCGCGAAGGCCTCCGGAGTTGTTCGCAACATTTCCTCCGATCGTCGAAATTTTCATCGACCCGGGGTCGGGTGGGTAAAAAAGTCCATGGGGATGGGCCGCATCGTCGATCGCTTTCGTGATGACCCCGGTCTCGCAGAGAATCGTCAGATTCGCGGGGTCGAGTTCGATGATTTCATCCATGTTCACGAGGCAAAGGACGATGCCCCCTTCAACGGGAATACTCCCACCGGAGAGACCGGTCCCTGATCCTCGAGTCACAATGGGAGCCCCGGCAGCTCCCGCGATTTTCACAATCGCCGCCACTTCCTCGACGCTCCGCGGCGTGACGACACAGGTCGCCGCGTGTTTCATCGCCGCCGTTCCGTCGAATCCGTAGGGGATCAAATCCTCAGGTTCGGTAAGTAAATCCCCGGCTCTCACGACAGCACGCAGCTGATCGAGGAGAGCAACATTTCCAGATTGAAGCAAAGCCATTCTATCGATTGTATACAATATTATCTCAAAGTCGCAACTGACGCTTCGCCGGATACTCCCCGCGCAGGCATCACCCCTTTGCGCCATCGCTTCATTCGTAACGGTTCGGTATACTGTTGACCAGTGAATCGCGAAAGAAAAGCCGACCTTTCTTCGAGTTCCCTTCGGGTAGCTTGCGCACTCCTGTCGATCACTCCGGCGTTTTCTGCGGTGGCGAATGAAATCACGGCGGCAGAGTCCGAGTTTTTTGAGCGGAAAATCCGTCCACTCCTCGTCGAGAACTGCTTCCGCTGCCACGACGCGACGGAGAAAGAAGTGAAGGGCGGTCTCTCGATGCACTCTCCCGCTTCTTTTCGCGCCGGAGGGGATCATGGCAGGGTCGTTATCGTTCCGGGTGAGCCTGAGAAAAGTCTCCTCATCGAAGCGGTCCGGTATAAAAATCGGGATCTGCAGATGCCCCCGAAGTCCCCTCTCTCGGACGACGGGATCCGCGATCTGGAGACGTGGATCGAGATGGGTGCACCGGACCCTCGTCCGGAACTTGATGATGCCGCGCCCGCCCCCACCGGGATGGACCCCGAGACCGGTCGGAAGTTTTGGTCTTTCCGGCCGCGGGAAAAATCGGAAGTTCCCGCAGGGATAAATCCTGTCGATTTTTTCATCAATGCGGCTCTGAAAAAGAGCGGCCTCCTCGCAGCAGCTCCGGCCTCGAAAGAGATCTGGCTTCGTCGCGTCACCTTTGATCTGACCGGCCTGCCTTCGACTCCAGAGGAACTCGAACATTTTCTAGCCGATCAGTCACCGGAGGCGAAAACGAGAGTCATTGATCGTCTCCTCGCCTCGGAGGATTACGGAGTCCGCTGGGGTCGCCACTGGCTCGACGTCGCCCGCTATGCGGACTCTAACGGACTGGATGAAAATCTCGCGTTTGCCAATGCGTGGAAGTATCGCGACTACGTCATTGCCGCATTCAATCAGGACAAGCCTTTCGATCAATTTCTGGTCGAGCAGCTGGCCGGCGATCTCATTAAAAATCCGACGGAGGAATCACTGATCGCAACAGGGTTCCTCGCGCTCGGTGCCCGCGTTCTCGCCGAACCGGATCGGGAAAAGCTCACCATGGACGTCATCGATGAACAGCTCGACACGACAGGCAAAGCATTCATGGGTTTGACCCTCGGGTGCGCGAGATGCCACGATCACAAATTCGATCCGATCCTTCACGCGGACTACTACTCACTCGCCGCGATTTTTAAGAACTCGGAAAGCTTCGGCGAAACGAACACCGGTGCGATTAAGCACTGGTATGAGCACGATTTCTCCACCGAAGCGGAGCAGGAGAAATACAAAGAAATCGATGCCGCGATCAATGAGGCGAAAAAGAAGGCGTCCAAACACAAAAGCGATGTCGCGGTTCGTCTGCGCGGCGAGGCCCGCAGCAAAGCGGTGGCCTACCTTGAGGCCTGTTTTGAATTCACCGCCGATGATTCTCTGAAGACCGTTTCTGAAATTGCCGCGAAAGCCGAACTTCACCCCCGCATCCTTTACCATTCGCGGCGGCACCTCGACAATTATGTGAACTCTACGGTTTTCGGACCATGGTGGCAATTTCGCGAAGCGAATGATCGCGTCGGCATGGCGGCTTTCTACGAAGAGAAGTTCAGCAGCGCCGTCCTCACTTTTTCTGAGATTCAAAAAGAGGACCCGAAGGCCAAGGTGATCCCGGACGAAACTCTCGAAGCGTTTCGTGCCGCGCTCTTCGATGCCTCGGGATTTCTCGCGGTGCCGGCCAAACCTGAACATGCCTTTTCGAAAGCTGACCTTGCCGGGTATCATCGCCTCTCCGATGAGGCACGAGTGCTCGAAAGCCAGTCTCCGGATTTCCCCGCCGCGATGGGCCTGACAGATCATGATGAAATCGAAGACACGCTCCCGATTCACATTCGCGGGAATCATTTTAGCCTCGGCGAAGCCGTGCCGCGGGCCGTGCCTGCTGTCTTTGGAGATGCAGACATTTCCTTTCCCGACTCCTCGAGCGGCCGGCTCGAACTCGCTCACTGGATGGCCCGCCCGGATCATCCCCTCACCGCCCGAGTCATCGTAAACCGCCTCTGGCGCTGGCATTTCGGGCAGGGCCTCGTCTCGACGACGGAGAATTTCGGCGTCCTCGGAGAGCGCCCGAGTCACCCCGAATTGCTCGACTACCTCGCGACCTCGTTCGTCGAGAACGGTTGGAGCATCAAAAAACTCAATCGCCTCATTCTCCTTTCAGAAAGCTATAGCTGCGACTCGGAGCCGCTGCCGTCCCGGGATCCTGAGGTCGATCCTGAAAACCGGCTCCTCAGCTTTTTTCCGATCCGCCGACTTGAGGCGGAGGCGATTCGCGACTCCATCCTTCATGTCACCGGACGCCTCGACCCTGAGATGGGTGGAAAGACGATCCCGCTTCGCAATCGTCAGATGGTCTTTAACCACACTTCGGAAGATCACACCTCCTACGATTCGCTGCGGCGGACCGCTTTCCTGCCCGTCGTTCGCAACCACGTCTATGACTGGCTGCACCTCTTCGATTACCCCGATCCGACGATGCCGACGGGAAACCGCCCCTCTACCGTGATCGCACCACAGGCGCTTCTCCTCATGAATTCCACGCTCATGATCGACAGCTCCACCGCCTTTGCCTCACGGGTCATGAAAGAGGAAAAAACTCTTCATGATCGCATCACGCGGGCATGGCAACTTGCTTTCGGGACCACGCCCACCGCTGAGGAAATGGCAATGTCCGCTGAATTCCTCAGTGAGGCCCCCGACTCAACCCGGCAGTGGTCACTCTTCTGCCAGAGCCTTCTCGCCTCGAACCAGTTTGTTTATCTTCATTGAGCCCTCTCCTCCAGCGTCGTGAATTTCTCGGAGCTGCCGCCCTCGGCTTCGGTCAGGTCGCGTTCCAGTCGCTTCTCGCATCGGAGAGTGTTCCGCGTCCCCACTTTCCGGCCCGGGCGAAGCGAGTCATCTTTCTTTTCATGAAAGGAGGACCGTCGCATATCGACACTTTCGATCCCAAGCCGATGCTG
>CAZOUP010000152.1:0-11057 GCA_964583035.1 uncultured Akkermansia sp. | reverse complement strand
CATACCAAAGGACAAAATCAGACATGTTACCAAGGAACTTAGCTGCCTCAAATCCACTGGTCGTTTGAATCGAAATTAGGCTGCCAAAATTCTCCTCCCCAAACACCTCATCCATCACCGCCCTCACCCGGTGCACATTCTCATCCCCAATCTGCACAAAGACACTCCCGCTCTCGGTCAACAAATCCCGCGCCACGATCAAGCGATCCCGGAGGTAAGTTAGATACGAATGAATCCCGTCCCGCCACGTATCGCGAAACGCCTTCACCTGCTCCGGCTCGCGTGAAATGTGATCGGTCTTTCCGTCCTTCACATCCCGGCTCGTCGTCGACCACTGGAAGTTGCTGTTGAACTTGATCCCATACGGCGGGTCGAGGTAGATGCACTGGACCTTGCCGCGCAGCCCTTCGCGCTCCGCCAAACTCGCCATGACCTGGAGCCCGTCCCCGAGGATCATGCGATTGCTCCAATGGCCTTCGTGCCGATAGAAATCGGTCGAGCGCGCTTCTTCCGGCAGCCCGTTGAAATCGGCGAAGAGATCGGGCTCGTGGTAGCCTTCCTCCCCCGTGCCCTCGCGCTGCTTTGTCTGGCGGAGGAGATCATCGACCAGGGCTTTCGGATGGACCTTTTCCTGAATGTAGAGCGGAGGCGCGTTCACCTCCATCGGGCCATCGTCCTTCCCCCGCCAAACGAGCTGAGGATCGAGATCCGGATTCCGCCGCTCGTAGGCGACTTTGAGCGACTCTTTTATCTCCGCCCGCACGACCGACTGCATCTCCGCCGGGGGGATGTTTTTCCGCGTCGCCTCATCGTGTTTGAAGGAGGCGACCGTTTTCGGGGATTTCGTAGTCTTTTTCTTGGCCATGGGGAGGGAGCGCCCCGCGAAGGCGGGGCGCGTGAAAGGTAAAAAGTGAAAGGTAAAAGGTAAGAAGGTGGGGAGGCTTGTAGGGCGACCGCTCCGGTTACCGTTCAGGCGTGTCGGAATCGTGCGGCGAAGGGCGATCAAACAGGGTTAGGTCAGGGATCTAAGAGGGTTTATGAGAGTGGATTTTATTCCTTATCCGTTTAAAATGAGCGGGTTAAGCAGGATTCAAGGCTCTGTCATGTCTCATAAATCATTCATAAATCATTCATAAATGTCTCATAATGTCTCATAAATGAGACTTCGAATCACCGTCGATGAGGCTCCAGACAGCGGCGGCAGGAGGTCCGTCTCTGCCAATTCTACCTTCGCGACGCATTTTACTGAGGATGTTCATGACCTTGTTTTTTTTCTGTTTCTCATCGAGTGCTGAAGAGAGCTTATCCATGAGGAGGCGGTCAATGTCGGTGCGACTAGCTTCCTTGAACTCCTCAAGATACTTGATCACGAGTTCACCGTAGTAGTCATCGTCGAACGCGCGGTGCTGGATGTAGGCGGCCCGATCTTCTGAATCTGAGATCAGGTTTGAAGCGATCCTCCAATTCGGTTTTCGTCCTTCGATCAATCCGTGCCTTTTTAGCAATTTTGCAACCTCCGGATTCGGCGGTTGGCTTTTTTGGATCCGATCCAGTGCGAGAATCTCCACCCAACTCAACTCTGATTCAGAGAGCAGGGCACGGCTGTAATTTTCGTCCATAAATCGACCGGGCAGCTCCATGATAACATGGTTTCCTCCAGCGGCGTGGTATTCAGGAAGGGGAAGGAAGCGCCGCACTTGGCCTCGGAACATGACCTCGCGAATTCCGAATCCCATGGAGTCAATCATCCGCAAGTTCACCATTGCCTGAGTCAGGAAGCGATTTCGGTACCGGGTCGGCGTTTTTTGCCCGAGGAAGTAGTCGGAAGGCGCCCCGTCGAAAAACGCTCCTGCATTTTGAAAGGTGAGTCCCGATGCCTTTTCGATGACGAGAATTCTTTCGCACTTCGAATAGTCCTGGTGAGCAATGCAATTGTGAAGTGCCTCAAGAACGATGGGCTGATCGTATTTCCAGATTTCGATCGGGATGAGTTGTCCTCCAGGGAGGAAAGAGAGTTTGAGGTTTCGAATCCGCTGAAACAAAAGAGAGCTCGTTTTGAAAAAGGGTGGATGAAAGTGTTCGTAGTCCGTTTCTTCTCCCTCGAGTTTCCATGTCATCTCCGCGACAAAAGGAAGGAGGTGATGGGCGCTTTCCGGTTTGCCTAGCAGCAGAATGGCGCTCCGTGTGATCGCTCCGTTGATCGTGACTCGCGCCTTATCGAGAAAGGTGGCGTCATCCCATGATGCGATTTGCCCAGCATCGATTCTCCCGGAGAACTTTTGGCTAAATGTATAGCGAGCTGAAAAAATCGCTTCAGGATCGAGGTCTTCAAGAGTCGCGTCCGCACAGATCTCTGCAGACCAATCGGCAGATGGCCCCTGCCCGCGAATCTCATCCAGTTTTGCCAGATCCAGGGGAACGAGGCTATCTCCCGCCCTTGCGTAGAAGTGACCACTCCAGCCGATAGGCATGCCCTGCGGGGCCGCCGGAATTTCGAGAAGGATGACCCGCTTCCCTTCAAAAAACACTTCGTGAATCTCTTTCAGGGTCGTCGATGGGTCTGTTCCATCGGTCAATTGTTTCTTTAGGCTCTGAAGTCTCGCGGTGTTTTCCCGATAAGTGCTTCCAACGACGGAGCGATCAGAGTTCTTCACTCCGAAGACTAACCAGGAAGAAGGCTTGCCATGAAGGTTTGCCTCATTGCTGAGTGCGGAAAAATATTTTCCTATATCAGCCAGAGAAAAGTTGTCGTTGGCCTCCTTGAATTCAACGCACTCGTTTTCCCAACCTTTGATCAGGTTATTAAGAATCGAGATTATTTCGTTGTTCTTCATTTGCACGATGGAGGCAATTGCTTAGAGGTTCGGCGCTTCTTCAATCGGAGTGGCTGCCTGCATTTTCGATCATCTCAGCCACCTTCGCATCGATGAGTGCGGCGAGTTTATCATCCATCTCCCAGACATCCGTAAACTCGGCAAAGGCCCAGCGTCCGCAGGTCCCGAGGTGGTTGACTCCGGGGATCCAGAAGGTCTTCATCGTGTTTTGTTTGTCCTTCTCGTCTTCGCGCCGGTAGCCTTTGACCTCGACGACGAGGTGGAGGAGGTCGTCCTCGCCGTGACCGTCGTCGATGCAGGCGATGAAGTCGGGAATGTAACGGCGTGGGTCGCCTCCGATGCGGTAGGGAATCTCGAAGCTGAGGCCCTGGTTTTTGAGGTAACGCACGACTTTGGGATGCTGCTCGACGGCGCGGGCAAACTGGAGTTCCCACTCGGAGTCGCCGACGACGTAGTTGATATGGCTTTTCTCCGGACTGGTTTCCCAGAGGAGTTCTTTCGAGGTCGTGAAGTTGACGAAGGAGGACGTTCCAAAGGGGTTGTAGGGATCGAGGACGGCGAGGATCTCGCGACCGGCTTCGTCGGTAGCATTGATTCCATCCATGATGCGGTCGCAGGCGCGGTCGGACATTTCCCGGACGAGGATCTGGGCCGGGAAGGTGCTGCCCTTGCACTCAAGGTGGTTCGCGAGCCATTCGCGCACGATGCGCTTGAGTTGGCCGAAAAGGTGGAGCTGAGGTTGGCCATCGTCATCGCGGTAATGGGTCGCGATGAGATAAGTCGTCAGCTTGAAGAGGATTGTGGATTGGCGCTCTTTTTCAAGATGCTCGACGTTCAGCTCTTCGGTTTTTCCGACGATCCCTGAAATGACGGTTTTTGACGGGCCAATCAGGTCAGGGGTGAGGACGAAGGTGTGGTCGTCGCCGAACTTGGCGGTGAGACGTTTTCCAGGAAACTCGGTGCGGTAGCCTTCGACGCGCGGAAAGCGAATCTCGAGGTGATCGCGATCGGGGCGGACGGCCTTAATCCGGGTCGTCTTTGGTGGTGGCTTCGGCGGAGCGACGATGGGTTTCGCGGTGAAGTCGAAGGGAATGCCGAGGACATCGGAATACTCAACGTCGAAGAGGCCGTCGGCATTGAGCTCGTAGGACTGGCGGCGAAGGCCGCGCCCCACGACTTGCTCGCAGAGGAGCTGGGTCCCGAAGGCGCGAACGCCGAGAATGTGGGTCACGGTGTTGGCGTCCCACCCCTCGGTGAGCATCGAGACGGAAACGACGCAGCGGATCGACTCGCCGAGCTGGCCGACGTTCCCGACGGTATTCATGACTTCCCGGAGAATCTCCTGATCGGTGATCGATTTTCCGGCTTCACTATTGCCGGTCCGCGCAACGATCTCGCGGCGGAATCTTTCGATCTCCGGCGCGGCTGCTTTTCGGAAATCCTTGTCGAGGGCGTCGCCGGATTCCAACTGCTCGGAGTCGATGAGGAGAGTCCGTGGCTTCGGGGTGCGCAGCAAGTTTTCGTCGTAGTTGCGAAAGAGCTCGAAATGCCCCTGATGAGTGGTCGTGCTTCCGTCTTCGTTTTCCTCCTCCCACCCCGCGATGTAATCGTGGACGAGCTTGGAACTGGTGGTGTTGTTGCAGACGACGATAAAAACGGGCGGGACGGCGATGCCGCGATCGTTCCAGAGATCGAAGGTTTTCGCGTAGTGACCGTAGAGGGCTTCGAGAGCGGTTTTGAGAAGCGTGGGGAGACTTTGGGGATCGAGTTCCCCGGATGATCCGCGCCCTTTTTTGGGCATCTTTTTGCCAATGTGCTCCCAGAGGTTCCGCAGCTTCGGCATCGTGTCGGCGGAGTCGGCAATGTTGTCTGCGATGGGGACACGGGGAAGTTTCACGATGCCGCATTCGATCGCATCCATGAGCGAGAAATCAGACATGACCCAGGGAAAGAGAGTCCCCTCGCGGTAGCCGGAACCGGCGAGAAAAAAGGGTGTCGCCGAGAGGTCGTAGACGGCGCCGATGCCCAGTTTTCGCTTCACCGCTTCGAGGCCTGAAATCCAGAGGCGGGCGTATTCGTTTTGCTTTTTGGCCTCTTTCTTTTCATCGCCTTTAAGATCGTCGATCGTGTCGAGCGCCTGTGCTCCCTGCTTTTCCCGATAGCAGTGGTGGGCTTCGTCATTGATCACGACGATATTTTTCAGCCCCATGAGATCTCCCATGACGCGGCGAACCATTTCGCCTTCGGTCTCCTTCGTCTGGAGTTCGGGGCCGCGTCCTTTGAGAAGCTTTTTGCCACCGGCCGAGATTTGCACTTTTTCACGAAGCTGAAAGGCGTGGTAGTTCGTGATCACGATTTTCGCCTTTCCGATATCGGGCATCATGTCCCGGGGAAGGATTTCGCGCTTTTCGTAGTAGCTGTCGGCGTCGTTGGGAAGGAGCACCCGGAGTCGATCACGGATCGTGATGCCTGGCGCGACGATGAGAAAAGCGCGGGAGTAGTTTTTACTGTTCGGACGGCGCACGGCATTGACGGTCTGCCACGCGATGAGCATCGACATGACCATGGTCTTTCCCGCACCGGTCGCGAGTTTCAGCGCGATCCGGAAGAGGAGAGGATTCGCCTCGGCGTTCGCGGCTCCGAGATATTTGATGAATTTCTTCCCCCGCTCACCCTGTTTCGGGGCGACTTCGGCGAGCCAGATTGCGGTTTCGACGGCTTCGATCTGGCAGAAAAACGGGCGGATCGAAGAGAAGGCATGGCTTCTCCAGTGATGCAAAAGACGAGCCGTCTCCGGGGTCACCTGCCACTGACTTTGCGGCAGGGTGCGCCACTGGTCCACGTAGGAGCGGACTTCGTTGACGATCGACATGGGATCGTAGAGCTGTCCATCGACGGTGATGCCCCCTTCGGAAAAGAGATCGGGAGCCTCGTCGCTCTGCTTTTTCTGTTTCTTCGACTTGGGAATCGGGGTGATGTAAGAGCACTCGCGTCGCGCGCCCTCGACATTTCCGGTGGGCTGTCCGTTTCCGTCGAGAATCCAGTGCTTACCTGGATATTCGTAGGGCGAGTTCAGGATGGGCTGTTCGAAAAACGGGTCGGACATGAGAACGGTCGCGTCATGGTAGAGAGCGTGCGAATGCTGGCAATCCAAAAGATGCGTCCGGTTTCGCTCGCATCCGCTACGTTTTCCTCACCGCTTCGCGAAAACGAAGCTGAGTTGGCTGAAAATTCAGTCCTCCCTCAACTTTCAACGTTGAAGGTTCAAAGTTGGACGTTGAACGTTCTTTAGCTCAGTTCAATCTGCACCGGACAGTGATCCGATCCCATGACGTCGGGGAGAATCTTCGCTGAGGTCACGCGGTCCATGAAGGGTGCGGAAACGCAAAAGTAATCAATGCGCCAGCCGACGTTCTTCCCTCTCGCTCCGCCGCGGTAACTCCACCAGCTGTAATGGTCGGGCTCGTCGGGGTGAAAATGGCGGAAGGTATCGACGAAGCCGGCCGCGACGATGTCATCGAACCCGGCGCGCTCTTCGTCCGAGAACCCGGCGCTTTTGCGATTGTTCTTCGGGCGGGCGAGATCGATTTCCTGATGCGCGACGTTGAGGTCTCCGGCAAAAACGACGGGCTTCGATTTTTCGAGACTTTTAACGTGATCGAGAAAGGCGGCGTTCCACTCCATCCGGTAGGGCAGGCGGCGGAGCTCATTCTGAGAGTTCGGGGTGTAAACGTTGACGACGAAAAAGTCGTCGAACTCGAGGGTCAAAACGCGACCTTCCTGATCGTGCTCGTTGAGGCCAATTCCCGGCGTCACTGAGAGCGGCTCGACTTTGCTGAGAACCGCGACGCCGGAGTAACCCTTCTTCACGGCGTGATTCCAGCTCACGTGCCAGCCATTTTCTTCAAAAGGCTCCTCGACTTGATCCCGCTCCGCTTTGACCTCTTGCAGCAAAAGCACGTCGGGATCGTGCTCATCGAGAAACTCCAGAAAGTTTTTCTTCAGCACCGCGCGGATTCCGTTCACATTCCAACTGATCAATTTCATCGCCATTTTTGTCGTTCCAAGGGCTTACGCTCTGGCTTTACTATGTAAAAGGTTTTTCTTGCGAATCCCTTTATCGCGCTGAGATAGACGGGACGCAAAAACCCCCGACGAGAGGCAAATTACAGCCGCGAGTCTTTTGCGATTTTTTTCAAACAAATCAGCGAACCCGGTTCGCTTCCATGTCCATACCTCACTGGTTTCAGCAATGATAGAAGTCGAAAATCTACACAAGCACTTTGGTGCCAAGGTCGCCGTCGATGGAGTTTCCTTCACGGTGAAGAAAGGGGAAGTCCTCGGATTTCTCGGTCCGAACGGAGCAGGCAAGTCGACCACGATGCGCATGGTGACCGGTTTCCTCCCTCCCACCCAGGGCAGGATTTCCATCGGAGGAGCCGACATCGAGGAAAACGAGATCGCGGCGAAGGCCATGATCGGATACCTCCCTGAAGCCGCTCCGCTTTACTCGGACATGACGGTGGAGGATTTCCTCCGATTTTCTGCCGAGCTTCGTGGCGTCCCCTCGTCCGAGCTGAACGCAGCGGTCGACAAGGCGATCGCGACAACCTCCCTTGAGCCGGTCCGCCATCAGAGCGTCGATACGCTTTCAAAAGGCTATCGCCACCGGACCTGCTTCGCGCAGTCGATCATTCACGATCCGGAAGTCCTCATTCTCGACGAGCCGACCGACGGCCTTGATCCGAACCAGAAGCATGAGGTCCGCCAACTCATCAAGCGGATGGGGGAAACGAAAGCGATCATTTTCTCGACCCACATTCTTGAAGAGGTCGAAGCCTCCTGCACCCGGGCAATCATCATCGACCGCGGCCGCATCATCGCGGATGGCACGCCGGACGAGTTGAAGGCCAAATCTAAAAACGCCGGTTCGACCCTGCTGACCGTTTCCGGACTCGCCGGCAGCGGCATCAAAGCGGAGTTGGAAAAGCTCAGCGAAGCCGCCTCGGTGGAGATCATTGATTCCAACGACGACCGCCTCAAGGCGCGCGTTCTTCCCGCGAAGGGGAAAGCGAGCGAGCTGAGTTCCGCGATCTACAATCTCTGTCGGGAGAAAAACCTCAACGTCTCCGAACTCCGCATCGACGAGGGACGACTCGATGAGCTCTTCCGCGAAATCACCAAGACCGACTCCGAAGCCTGAGCGGATCGCCCCTCTTTCACTGACCTACCTATTTTTCTAAAGCTATGATGGACGCCCTCATTACTTTGATTTTGGAATTCGCGATTCCGACCCTCGTGGTCTCCGCGATTTTCATTGCCATTCTCATGTTCGCTCTTCCCCGGGAAGTGCGCACGATCTTCAAACGGGAGCTGAAAAGCTACTTCGCCTCCCCGATTGCCTATGTGCTCTTTGTCGTCTTCCTCGGCATTTCGAACACGCTCTCGTTCTTCTTCACGGGAATCCTCGAAGGCGGCGAGGCCGATCTTTTCCTCCCCTACTTCCAGTATCTCCCCTGGTATCTCGTCCTCATCGCCCCGGCGGTCGGGATGCGCCTCTGGTCGGAAGAGCAGCGCCTCGGGACGATGGAATTACTCCTCACGATGCCGATTGCGCCATGGCATGCGATCCTTGGAAAGTATCTCGCGGCAGCAGTCGTCCTCTTCGCGATGCTGGTGCTCTCTTTCCCCATCGTCTGGACGATCAACTACCTTGGCGATCCGGATAATGGAGTGATCATGGCGGGCTTCGTCGCGACTTTCTTCGTCGCCCTTTGCTTCCTCGCGGTGACCTCGGCGGTCTCCGCGCTGACACGCAGTCAGCTCGTTGCGCTCCTCGTCTCGGTCGCGCTCTGCATGGTTCTCTGGCTCGGAGGCCTTCCGAACATCAGCGAACTCCTCATGAACATGAAGGGCGGATGGCTCGTCTTCTGGCCCATCGTCAAACTCATCAATGTTGTCGGACTGATGCCGCATTTCTCCGAACTCGCGAAAGGGGTCCTCGGATTCCGCGACATTGTATTCTTCCTCACCTTTATCACTTTCTGCCTCTTTGCGACCTCCGTCGCGATCCGCCTCCGCAGAGCTTAATCCTTTCCATTTTTTCCAACTCAACTGCTTACGATCATCCCATGAGTGAATCGAACCAGGCTTCCAGTCATAAATTAAACCGAACGAGCACCGCTCTGATCGGCCTCGCGGTCGTCTTTGTCATCGTTCTCCTCGTCAACTTCCTCGCCGGAAAAATGAGTTTCCGCGCCGACTTGACCGAGTATAAAACCTTCACCCTTTCCGAAGGCACCGAGAACATCCTCGGACGTCTCGAAACCCCCGTGGAGATTCGTTACTACGTCACCGACGACAGCAAGATCATGAGCCCGAGCGAGCGTTCCAGCGCCCGCCGCGTCGAGGATTTACTCAAAGAATTCGTGCAGGCGTCTCCGATCAAGGAAGTCGAAATCGCCAACGCTGAGGGTGAATTTGAAACGAAGCGGATCAAAATGCTCACCGTGAAAAAGCTGAATCCAGAGCCGAACACGGACGCGGAGGATTCAGCGATCATTGATGGGCTTCAGGAAGGTTCTTCCGGTGAAACAGGCAACGCGCTTTACTTCGGTATCGCGGTGCAAAGCCTCGATGCGAACGAAGCGATCCCCTTCATCCCGGCACGTCCGGAGACGATGCTGGAATACGATCTCGCCCGCGCCGTTTCGACCGTTCACGGCGGCAAGACCAAGAAAATCGTCATGATGACCGGGATGCCGGTCGGTGGCGGCTTCGGCGGCAATTTCCAGGCTCCGCCCCAACAGCCCTGGATGCTCTACGAACAGCTCGTCCGCGACTACGAAGTCGAGGTCATTCCCTCGAACGCGACCGAGATCCCGGAAGGCACGACGACGCTCCTCGTGATCCATCCGCATGACATCACCGACGACGGGCAGTTTGCGATCGATCAGTACCTCCTTAAAGGCGGAAACGTCCTCGCCTTTGTCGACCCGAACTTCTTCTACGCCCGCGCCATGGCGCAGGACCAGCCGCAAATGCCGGGGATGCCTCAGCAGGGCGGACCGGCCCCTACCTCGGATCTCGACAAGCTCTTCAAAGCCTGGGGCGTCAGCTACGATTCGAACCGTGTCCTCGCTGACTTGAGCTTCGGATCGGAGATCATTCGCCGTGGAAACTTCTCGCCCACGTTCCTCACGCTGGATCGCCAGGCGCTCGGGTCTGAGCCGTCCGACCCCGGCCTGAGCGACCCGATGACACAGATGCTGAATCAGCTCAACATGCTTACCCCCGGAGCGTTCGAAATCGATCCGCCCGCCGGCATCGAAGTGGATCGTCTCGTTCTCACCTCCGAGATGAATCAGCTCGTTGGCTCTTTTGACGCTGACCCGACTCAGGAAGGTGGCGCAGATCGAATCCGCGAAGACTTTGAGCCTTACGGAAAACGCCGTGTCCTCGTCGCCCGCCTCTCCGGCGAATTCAAAACAGCGTTCCCGGAGGGGGATCCTTCGAAAGCCGCTGAAGAAGAGGAAACTCCTGAAGACGCCGCTGAAACACCTGAGACCGCTGAAGGGGAACCCGCAGAGGAGAAAGCGGAAGAAGCCGACGATTCTCTCAAGGTCGCGACCGCCCCGGGCCGGGTCATCATTGTCTCCGACGTCGATTTCATCTACGACGCCAACGTCGTGCGCCGGAGCCAGATCCCCGGACTAAACATCGTCATTCCGGAAATGCTCAACGAGAACCTCACCCTCGTGCAGAACGCCGCCGAGCAACTCTCGGGCGATCCTGATCTCATCAACGTCCGCAGCCGCACGACCGTCCGCCGGCCCTTCACCCGTCAGAACGAGTGGTATCGCGAGGCTCAGGAAAAGTATGCGGTCGAGGTCGCGAACTTCTCCGAAAAAGCCGGGGAAGTGGAAGCCCGTCTCAACGAAATCCTTTCCCAGACGCCGGAGAATATCGATCAGGCGCTCCTGTCCCCCGAAGTGCAGGATGAAATGCGCAAACTCCAGGAGCAGGAAGTCGAATTCCGCCGCCGCGAGCGGGAACTCCAGAAGGAAGTCACCAAAGAATTCCGACGTAAGCTCGCAACCTACAAGTTCGGCAATGCGCTCATCATGCCTGCCATCGTGATCCTCTTCGGAATTGGACTCGCGATCACCCGACGCAAGCGCATCGCGGCCCGATAAACTCCTTCAACCCAATCATTTTCAAAAC
>CAZOUP010000151.1:0-11113 GCA_964583035.1 uncultured Akkermansia sp. | reverse complement strand
GACAGCAAGCCCCTCTCACATGACCGGGGACCGCTGGAGAGTCGCTTTCGAATTCACGAAAATCTCCCAGTTCCCCACTGAGGTGAAGGCAGAGGTTTGGCTTATCGGTTACACCGAAAAGGAACGAAGGTATTTTGTTATGATCAATTCGACCCACGATCTGAAACTGAGAGCTGGTGAAGTCCGCAACTTCGACATCCACTCGAAATCTCGTGGCTCCTACAAAAAGCGCGCCGACGAGATCGACGGAATCAACGCAAAGGAAAGCCGTGGCACGCAGGTCCGCTATCGCGGGTTCATGATCAAGGTGACGCATGAGACCGGACTTGTCGAATTCACCGCCAGCGATCAAAAGCTACTGCGATACATCGACCCGGAAGAGGAAGATCAGGGTCTCGCAAAGCTGCCGAAGCTCTGAAAAGGCCCCGCTTTCAGGGATCTTTGCTTACAACGGATTTCAGCACTCCGTGGTTGAATTTACTTCAGAAATCTTAAATACTGAAGTAATTCTAACTTCTTTAACTTCATGGCTGCTGATTACAACGAAGAGCACATCCGCTCACTCGAACCTCGCGAGCACATCCGGCTCCGCCCCGGGATGTACATTGGCAAACTCGGCGACGGCACCTCGCAGGATGACGGCATTTACATTTTGCTCAAAGAGGTCATCGACAACTGCATCGACGAATTCGTCATGGGCAACGGCAAGCAGATCGACATCGAGATCGAAGAAACCTTCGTCCGCGTGCGCGACTATGGGCGCGGCATCCCGCTCGGAAAACTGAAAGACTGCGCCTCGATCATCAATACGGGGGCCAAATACGACAGCGAAGCCTTTAAAAAATCGGTCGGCCTCAACGGAGTCGGGATCAAGGCGGTGAACTTTCTCTCGGAGTTTTTCGAGATTGCCGCTTTTCGCGACAAGCAGACGAAAGGCATCACCTTTGCCCATGGCTTCATCACCGAAGAAATGAAGAAACCCGTAAAGTCGGCGGAACACTCCGGCACCATGGTCTCATTCGAGCCGGACCGTGAGATCTTCGGCGAGTACACGTGGAATTTCGATTTCGTGGAAACGATGCTGAGGAATTACGCCTATCTCAACACCGGCCTTACCCTCGCGCTGAACGGCAAAAAATTTAAATCGAAGAACGGTCTTCTCGATCTCCTCACCGAGAATCTCGAAGGCAACGAAAAGCCGATTTACCCGATCATTCACCTCGCCGATACGGACATCGAGATCGCCTTCACCCACACCGAGCAGAGCGGCGAGGAATACTACAGCTTTGTCAATGGCCAGCACACGACGATGGGCGGCAACCACCTCGCCGCCTTCCGTGAAGCGATCGTGACAACGGTGCGGACTCACTTTAAAAAGCAATACGACGCCCCCGACGTCCGCTCCGGTATCGTCGCCGCGATCAGCGTAAAGGTGGAGGATCCCATTTTCGAATCGCAGACGAAGACGAAGCTCGGCTCCACCCTCATGGGCCCCGGCGGCGAATCGATCCGGACTTTCGTCGGGAACTTCGTCGGCCTCCACCTCGACAACCATCTCCATCGCAAGAAGGAGGTCGCCGACGCCATGGTTGAAAAAATTCTCCGCTCCGAGCACGAGCGAAAGGAACTTAAAGGGATCAAAAAGCTCGCCCGCGACCGTGCCAAGCAATCCAAAGTTCACAACAAAAAGCTCCGCGACTGCCGCGCGCACCTGAACTCGAACCACAAGCTGAAACTCGAATCGACCCTCTTCATCACTGAAGGAGACTCCGCGAGCGGCTCGATCACGAAGGCCCGTAGCGTCGACACCCAGGCCGTCTTTTCGCTCCGCGGAAAACCGCTCAACTCCTACGGAATGTCGCGCAAGGTCGTGTATCAGAACGAAGAGTTCAACCTTCTCCAGGCCGCCCTCGGAATCGAAGAAGGCATCGAAGACCTCCGCTACAACAAGGTCGTCCTCGCAACGGACGCCGACGTTGACGGGATGCACATCCGCCTCCTCGCGATGACCTTTTTCCTCCAGTTCTTCCCCGACTTGATCCGCGAAGGCCACCTCTACATTTTGGAGACGCCTCTCTTCCGCGTGAGGAATAAAAAAGAAACCCGCTATTGTTACACCGAAGAGGAGAGACAGTCTGCCCTTGCCGAAGTGAAGAACCCCGAGATCACACGATTTAAAGGACTCGGGGAAATTTCACCGGATGAGTTTAAGCATTTCATCGGAGATAACGTGAGATTGGCCCCCGTCGAGTTTCCGGCAAAGCCGAAAATCATTCAAGATTTGCTCGCCTTTTACATGGGCAAAAACACCCCGGATCGCCAGGAATTTATCATTAAGAATCTGAAGGTGGAGACGGATATTGTTGAGGAAGAGGCAGCTGACATTGTTGAGGCAGAGTCCGACGCGGAGGCTGCGTAGCACACTCTTCTTCCTACTCTTCATCTTCTTCTTACTCTCCACGAGCACCATGCCTCCCCTCTTCGATCACGAAAAACTGGAAGTGTATCAGCGCGCACTCGAATTTTGCGCAGAGGCGACCGGCCTTCTTGATCAGCTCCCGAAAAGCTCTTCACTTTGGAGCCAGCTTGATCGGGCTTCTATCTCCATCCCTCTAAACATCGCTGAAGGAAATGGAAAATGCTCCGTGAAAGACCGCTGTCGATTTTTCGATATCGCATGTGGTTCAACGCTGGAGTGTGCTGCCGCCATCGACATAGCAGTAGCTCGCAATTTTATTGATTCGAAATCCTCAATGAAACCTAAACGAATGTTAGCTGAGATCATGCGGATGCTTGTCGGACTCATCAAAGCGAATGATCCAGAGAGAGACTTCGGAAGGTTTCGAGGCGTTCAGGAGGAAGGTGAGTTTTATCGGACAGGGAATGATCAAGATGGAGAGTAAGAAGAAGATGAAGAGTAAGAAGAAGAGTTAAGAACTATGTCTGACACAACACCACAGCAGCCTCTCAAGGGCATGTACTCCGACTGGTTCCTCGACTATGCGAGCTACGTCATTCTTGAGCGCGCCGTCCCGCACATCAACGATGGCCTGAAGCCGGTCCAGCGACGCATCCTCCACTCGCTCAAAGAAAAAGACGACGGGCGCTTCAACAAAGTCGCGAACATCATCGGCCACACGATGCAGTATCACCCGCACGGTGATCAGTCGATCGGGGATGCGCTCGTGAACATGGGCCAAAAGGAAGTCGTCGTCGATACCCAGGGAAACTGGGGCAACATTCTCACCGGTGATTCGGCCGCCGCCGCGCGCTACATCGAGACCCGCCTCTCAAAGTTCGCGAACGAAGTTCTCTTCAATCATAAAACCACGACCTGGGCAGCAAGCTACGACGGCAGGAACAAAGAACCCGTCACCCTCCCTTCCAAATTCCCCCTCGTCCTCGTCCACGGTGCGGAAGGAATCGCGGTGGGACTTGCCTGTAAAATCCTGCCGCACAATTTCAACGAACTGATCGATGCCTGCATCGCGGTCCTGAAAAAAGAGGAGTTCACCCTCTACCCCGATTTCCTTCAGGGCGGCATCGCTGACATGGCGGATTACAACGACGGCCTTCGCGGCGGTCGCATCCGCGTTCGGGCAAGGATCGAACGCGCCAAAGCGCGCCACCTTATCATTCGGGAAGTCCCCTTCGGCACCACCGCAACGAGCCTGACCGACTCCATTCTCAAAGCGAACGAGCAGGGAAAAGTCCGTATTTCAAAAATCGAAGACTGCACCGCCGAGTTCGTCGAGATCCACGTCTTTCTCCCCGCAGGCGTCGATACTGATCAAACCCTCCAGGCACTCTACGCCTTCACCGATTGCGAAGTCAGCATCTCACCGAACTCCTGTGTCATTCAGGACGACAAACCGAAATTCCTCGGCGTCTCGGAAATCCTTCGCCACACCGCGAGACAGACCCGCACCCTCCTCAAACAGGAGCTGGAAATCAAACTCGGTGAGTTGGAGGAAAAATGGCACTTCTCCAGTCTCGAAAAAATCTTCATCGAAAAGCGCATCTACCGCCGCATCGAGGAATGCAAAACCTGGGAAGCTGTCATCGCCGAAATCTGGGAGGGGCTTCGCCCCTACCTTTCGATGTTTGTCAGGGAGGTGACCGAGGACGATATCGTCCGCCTCACCGAGATCCGGATTAAGCGGATTTCAAAGTTCGACTCCTTTAAAGCCGACGAACTCATTCGCGGTCTCGAAGATCAGATCAAAGAGACAAAACGCGATCTCAAACGGCTCACCCAATACACCATCGACTGGTATAAGAGCATCAAGGAACGCTACGGAAAAGGACGCGAGCGGAAGACCGAAATTTCCTCTTTTGACCGCGTCGAAGCGAAGCAGGTCGTCGTCGCCAACGACACTCTCTACGTGAACAGGAAAGAAGGCATGGCCGGCTACGGCATGAAACGGGACGAAGCCGTCGAAAAGTGCTCCCGCCTTGACGACATCATCGCTTTCTCCCGCGACGGCACGATGCGCGTCGTGAAAGTCGCGGACAAAGTCTTCATCGGAAAAGACAATCTCCTTGTTCATGTTTTCAACAAGGAAGAGCCAAAAGTCTACAACATGATCTACCGCGACGGGCGCGGTGGTCGCGCCATGGTGAAGCGATTTCAAGTCAGCGGCGTGACGCGTGAAAAACTCTACGACCTCACTGCCGGAAATGCCGGGACCCGAGTCCTCTGGCTCAGCGAACACAACACCGAAGAGGAGGCGAACATCATCGTGCGCGTTCATCTCAAATCCGAACTCGGCTTGAGAAAACTTCAGATCGATTTCCGCTTTGCCGATATCGGCGTGAAAGGGCGCGGCGTGAGAGGAAATATCCTCACCAAGAACCAGGTCGATCGGGTTTCCCGAATTTCGAAAGCCGAGCAGGAGGAAATCGGAGGCGGCGAGTCACCTCCACCCACGACGGTCGAAGCGGCTCCCGCGGAAAAAGTTCCCGCAAAGAAGGCACCCGCTGTTAAAAAAGTCGCGGGAAAGAAAGTTGCCGTGAAAAAAGCGCCGACAACGAAACAGGCCGCCAAGAAAGCCCCGGCCAAAAAGGCGGCGACGAAGAAAAACCCACGCAAATAAGCGCGCGATCCCACCTCCCCCCCCAGCGAGCGGGACACTCGCCGCTACCAGTCTCCCCATGAGTGATCCCAAACGCATTCTCATCACCGGTCTCTCGCGCGGACTGGGTCTCGCGATGGCGCGCGGATTTATCGAGCGGGGTCATCTCATCGCCGGATGCGCCCGCAGCGAATCCGCCCCGTCCGGGCTGAGCGGAAACGGCCACTATTACGCCACGGTCGATCTCAGCAGCGATGAAGCGGTGCGACTCTGGTCAGCCCAAGTCCTCGCCGAATTCGGGACACCCGATCTCCTCATCAACAACGCCGCGATCATTAATCGGACCGCGCCGCTCTGGGAAATCGACGAGGCCGAATTCTCCGAACTGATCGACATCAACCTCAGTGGAACCGCACGCGTGATCCGTCATTTCACCCCGGCGATAATTGAGCAGGGCAACGGTGTCATCGTGAATTTCTCAAGCGGATGGGGTCGCTCGACCGCCCCCGACGTCGCGCCCTATTGCGCGAGCAAATGGGGCATCGAAGGACTCACCCAGGCCCTCGCTCAGGAACTCCCGCACGGAGTCGCCGCCGTCGCCTTCAATCCCGGCGTCATCAACACCGACATGCTCCAAAGCTGCTTCGGCGAAGAATCCGCTCACTACCCCGGTCCGGAAGATTGGGCGAAGCGAGCCGTCCCCTTTCTCGATGCGCTGGGACATGGGAATAACGGTCAGGCCCTCACCTGCCCTTAATCTCGGCACGCGCATGAGCCCGTTGCAAAAGCTATTTGAATCCATAAAATCCAGGTTCCATCCGTTAAAATCCATGCATGGATTGAACATGGATTTTCGGGTTTCCATGGATTAACGAATCTAACGGAGTTTTTGAAACGCACGCTCCCGCCACGTTTTCCATGGCGGGCAAACGGGGACAATCAGCGATACATTTTCTCACGATAAGAATCACGGAGACCTTTCCCTGAGAAAAGCACGACACAGCCGTGAACTTCGACATTAAAGGTTTTAAACCTCGTCGAAAGTGCCTCCATCACCGCACCGAGAGAATCCTGTCGGTTTGAGAAAATCCCGGATTTATTGTAGCGATTCATGAGGATTTTCGCAAGAACAGGGCGCTTGATATCCGCTCCGAGAATCGTCGAGCCAAAAACAGTTCCCTTCTCATGCAAATACGGGGCGAGATGGTCGAGAACCTTACCCGCCTTGATCTCAAGATTTCCGGGGAGACAGTGGAGCAGATAATTGAGGGCGATAGAATCATACCCCGCTCCCTGCAGTTTCAGAGGCTCCAGAACATTCTCCTGATGTATCTCGGGGCGGTAGTCACTGATTCTCGCGGCCGCGACCTCGAGACAGTCGCGGTTAATATCGAGGAGCGCGACGCGAGGTTTGCCCTGCGGCAGGGTCCTTTCCAAAAAATAACCCGTCCCCACCCCGACCTCGAGGTGATTATCCGAAAGGTGCTCCCGATAGAGATCTAAAATCTCCCCGGTCGGACATTTCCAGATCATCTTGTTGGAAACGCCAAGGACCCACCAGTCATAGAAAGCGAGACTGCGCCGCGTGTAGGCCATGTAGCCCTTTTCGAGGTCGGTTAGTTCGGCTTTCATAGAATTTTGCTATTCAATAGGGTATAGTCCCTGAGTCAACCCTGTTTCCTCCTTAAGGGCAACGGCTTTTCCGTCGAGGATCAGCTTCGTTTTTCAACATGAGCACGCTCGAACAGCGCCTGAAGCACTGGAAGATCCTCGAAGAGGATCTGGAGGAACGCTTCGTGCTCGGATCCGGAGCCGGGGGGCAGAAGATCAACAAGACTTCATCCTGCGTTTACTTGAAGCACCTCCCCACCGGCGTCGAGGTGAGCTGTCAGGAAACCCGCTTCCGCGAACGCAACCGCGAGATCGCCCGCGAGCGCCTCTGTGATCACTTTGAAGAAAAGGCAAAGCGCGAGCAGCTTCTCCTCGCCAAAGAACGGGCCAAAAAGCGCTACCAAAAGCGAAAGCCTTCACGCGCGGAAAAGGCAAGGCGTCGAAGAACCAAAGAGCTCCGGAAAAATAAGAAGCAACTCCGCGGTCGCGTCGGCGATTGATGGGCGGTCGCCCTCCCAGGGACGCCCCTTCCCGATTCATCTCTTCTTCTTACTCTTCATCTTCTTCTTACTCTCCCACGCAGGGTGAGAGAGTAAGAAGAAGATTAGGATGAAGACGAAGACTCCCGCCGACAGAATCCGGTAGCGACGGGATTCCTGCCGTCGTTTCAATGCCTCGGGAACGCGAGCGGACAGGACTCGTGGAACAAGGGCAGGAATGCCCTCGCTACACGAGAGAGTCTGAGGAGACTCCACCGCGCTATCCAAATCCCACAAAGGAGCCACAAAATCCGACTTGGCGGGCGCGGTGAAAGGCCGATAGTGATTCGAACCTGCCTATTATCACCTCTATGGGATCCCTGAAAAAACTCCCCGCCAACGACCGGCTCGCTTCGGTTGTCATTTCCAATCTCTCCCCGGTCATCGAGGGGGGACGCTACCCTGCAAAGCGGGTCGAAAATGAGCCTCTCACCGTCGAGGCCGATATCTTCAAAGACGGACACGATGTCGTCGTCGCTGTCGCCGCATGGCGGAAGCAGAGCGACAAAACATGGATCGAAATCCCCATGTCCGCGCTCGACAATGACCGCTGGGGTGCCGCCCTCGCTTTCTCCGAAATTGGCGATTATGAAATCGTCGTCACCGCCTGGGCCGACGATTTTCTCACCTGGCTCCACGACTTCGAGCGACGCCTCACTGGCGCTCAGGAAGATTTTTCAACCGAGATCGAAGAAGGACGCGTCATCCTGAACCACGCCGCCCTGCGCGCGGCACGCGGAAAATCCCATGACGACGCCGAGGCCATCGAAGACCTCACCACCGAGCTCATGAAATCCAAGGGACCGGCGGTGCCTGCGCTCATGAAACACCCAGAGGTTCTCGCCCTCCTCGCCCGATGGCCGGATCGCAGCCTTGCGACAACTTCGGAGGAACTCATCAAACTCCTTGTCGAAACGAAGCAGTCGTCCTACTCAGCGTGGTATGAATTTTTCCCCCGCTGCGCAGAAGGGGTCAAAGATCGTCACTCCACCTTTCGCGACGGCCTCCCGCGCATCGAAGACGCCAAAGCGATGGGCTTCGATATCATCTATTTCCCCCCGATCCACCCCATCGGCGAGTCCCACCGGAAAGGGAAGAACAACACCGTCTCTGCGGAACCCGGCGATGTCGGCTCCCCCTGGGCGATCGGAAACAAAAACGGCGGCCACCGCTCCGTCGAGCCCGCCCTCGGCACGATCGATGACTTTATCTGGCTCCTCAAAGAGGCACGCAAGATCGACATGACGATCGCGATCGACTTCGCGATCAACTGCTCGCCGGACCACCCCTACGTCGAGGAACATCCCGAGTGGTTCTATCACCGGCCCGATGGCTCGATCAAATACGCGGAGAACCCGCCGAAAAAATATCAGGATATTTATCCGCTCAACTTTCACTGCGACGAGTGGCGCGAACTCTGGCAGGAACTCTGTGATGTCGTTCTTTTCTGGGTCGATAAGGGCGTCAAAATCTTCCGCGTCGACAATCCACACACTAAGCCGGTCGTTTTCTGGGAGTGGCTCATCGCCGAGGTCCACGCCGTCGATCCCACAATCATTTTTCTCAGCGAAGCCTTCACGCGTCCGAAAATGATGCAAACCCTCGCGAAGGCGGGATTCACCCAGAGCTACACTTACTTCACCTGGCGGGAAACGCGGGCAGAACTCATCGATTATGTCACCGAACTCACGAAAGGTGAAATGCGGGACTACTACCGCGCTAACTTCTGGCCGAACACGCCCGACATTCTCCCCTTTCACCTCCACGACGCACCGCCGTCGGCGTTCAAAATCAGGGCCGTCCTCGCGGCGACCCTTTCCTCCTCGTGGGGAATTTATTCCGGCTACGAGCTTTGCGAAAACAAGGGTCTCCATGGTCGCGAGGAGTATCTCGACAGCGAAAAGTATCAGCTCAAGACCCGCGACTGGGACAAACCGGGGAACATCAAGCCCTTCATCACCCGGGTGAACAAAGCCCGCCAGAGCAGCCCGGCCCTGCAATCCTACGCGAACATCGAGTTCATTCCCTGTGACAACGATCAGATGATCGCTTTCTACAAGTGGTCCGACGATCACAACAACCTCGTCCTTGTCGTCATCAATCTCGACCCGCATTTGAAGCAGGAATCAAACATTCATCTCCCGCTCGAAGCGATGGGAATTGAACCCGGTTCCGCATTCACGGTACGCGATTTGATCTACGAGGAGGTCTACACATGGCGTGAATCCACCAATTTCGTGGCTCTTGACCCGCGCACGAAGCCAGTCCACCTGTTTGTGGTAGAGAAGTCGTAAACCAACGCCCCCGCGTTTCGGCGTTCTTTGCATTTCAGGAACCCAACCCCCAAAATGCGTCAACGCTTTATCCCCTTCGTCGTTTTCGGCCTCATTCTTGTGCTCCTTGCAGAGTGGAACGTGCACAGCCGGAAACTCGCCCCGCTCAATTCGCTCAGCGATTTCTGGCTCGAATTCTGTATCGGAAACTCGGGGGACAAAATTTCTGATCCCGCCGTCACGATTGTGAGGATCAATGACAGCTACGAGCCACTTACCCTCGGTGAGGAAAATCCCGCTGCCTCCGAGGGAAAACTGTCCCGCCTCGATTACGCGACGATCCTCGGTTTCATCGCCAAGCTGGATCCCAAGTCGGTCGCTTTCCTCCCCACCCCGAGTTTCGACGAAAGTCTCGTCCTCAACCAGACCGACATCGTTCCGCTCAAAGACGCGGCGATGCAGCTCCCTCGCCTCACCGTTGCCGCCAACGTCTCAAACGACGGGGATCAGGCGAAGGATGAAAAACCGCTCACCTACCCTGCGATCACCGTGGAAGGCGATCCTGCCACAATTCTTTCGTTCACCCGGACGGTGCGACGTCCCGATCCGCAGATCCTTGCGAATGCGGACCCTGCCTTCAAATCGATCGAGTCAGCCCGCGATCTCATTTCCGAAAACGAAATCCGGATTCCCCTCGTCGCGGAATACAAAGGGCAAATCGTTCCCTCACTCGTCCTCAAAGCAGTCGCCCACCATGCCGGTGTCGCCCCCGACGAAATCATTCTCGATCTCACCGGATCGCCCAAAATTCGTATCGGCGACTTTCGCGAGGTTCCAATTCTCAGCGACGGAACCTTTATCCTTCCGCAGCACTCCGGAATTCAGCGAGGCATGAAAAGTTTCACCAAAACAGCAGAGGGTGAAATCAAAGAAATCCATCACTTCACTTCACTTACCGTTGAGGAGCTCGCCTACACCGGAGGTCAGGATGACGAAGTCGCCAAAAGAATCCTCGCGAGTTTTCAGGGAAAATTTGCTTCCATCAGCGAGAACCTCGTCGTCGTTGGGTTTGATCGTTCCGCTGACCGCCGCATCGAAACGGCGAGAGGGGAATCGCTTTCCGAAACCCTCATGCTCTCCCGCGCTATCGCCACGATTCAGAGCGGTCGTTTCATCGGCTGGTGGCCCGGCTGGGTTCGCTGGGCGTCAATTCTTCTCATCGGAGGGATTGCGGCGGTTCTTTTTGCAATGCCCCGCAGTCGTTTCGTGCCGCTTTGGGCTCTTTCCGGACTCGCCTTTTTTGGACTCTCCGTCGTCGCCTTCCGCGTCACCTTGACCTGGACTCCTCCCTTTTTCGCCTTCGCGCTTTTCGGGCTCATATTCCTCATCGGAGTCTTGATTCCGCTCGGGAAAAAGACGGCAGCGTGATCCACGGGCATCGCAGCAGGGCTTGCCGGGCGACAGGAATGTCACCCCTCCTTGTGCTCCCGATCCCGCGGCTCCCCGTAGCGAACGACGTCAGTCTTTCGTCCGCGGCTCGAACGGACATTGCCCACGCTCAGCCGGACTGATCACCGATCACTCGAACTCGTCACCCTCAAACGGATCCTCATTC
>CAZOUP010000150.1:0-11132 GCA_964583035.1 uncultured Akkermansia sp. | reverse complement strand
AAATAAAGCGCCTTACTCCGCGGGCAACGGATCTCGAGGCGATCGCCCCGGCGGACGAAAAGCAGCTTTCCCTCGAGCGAGCGAAATTCTCCATCAGCCACTGGCGAACGCTTCCCATCGGGGAGCACCGCGACGAGATTAGGAATGAGAGGAGAGATATCGCTGGCGATGTCCATTAGACAGATTGGCCGGTTGAAAACAGGGGCGGAAAGAAAGCATATCAAAATTGAGTCGCAAGACTTAAATGCAAAAATATTGCAATAAGGGTCTTGAGACGGCGTGTCCTTTGCCGATGGGCTTCAAGGATTCGCGGTGGGCTTCGTGGGACGGGTTAGGCAACCCATCCTACTTTGTTTCGGCAGGCAAAAGAGCGGTCTGATTTCCGCTGAGGCGTTCCCGTAATTTTTCGAAGAGCCCGGCAAGATCGCGATTGGTGCTTCGGATCGGCTCAAAGATGGCGGGCAAATCTGCGGTTTCGGGAGCGATTCGCCACGAGAAAAAGGTTCGAGGCATGCCGTTGGTATCGTCCGGCCAGAATTCGGTGAATCTCAGATCGGTTGTCTCAAAGCTCGCTCCGTCTGCGGAAGGTTCGACGAGGAGATACTCTTCGCTGAACCAGAGGGCGCAGTCGATGGCTCGATCACCGCGGTAGGGATCGAGAAAAGTGGTTTGCCGGGGCACTTTGGCGAAGCTTAGCCGTTCGTCGGCATCGGTCACGGCCCAGTAGCTGATCCAGAAAGCGTCGTCGGTTTCGTAGAGTCCGCGCCAAATCAGGGTCGTGAAGGGCGCGGCGGAAACCTGACCCCGGAGCGGCTCGATCCCGCGATCGGCGAGCTCGCGCTCGAAACGATTGCTCGCGATACTTTGCGCGCTGAAACTGAAGGCGACGTAGCCGATCACGGCCACCGCGCACCCGAAAGCCCAAGGCCGCGCGGCGACCCCGGGTTGTGCTTTTCGCATGAGCGCGGCGGCAATCCAGACGAGTAGGGGGAGGGTGAAGAGTGGATCAATGATGAAGAAAATATTCAGCCCGAAGCGTTGATCCGAAAACGGTTCGAGCAACTGCGTGCCATAGCCGGTGAAGCAATCGATGAGGATGTGAGAGGCGAAATTTAGGAAAACGAAGAGCGCTACGAGCGTGAAAGGGATGCGGGGATTTTCTCCCGCCCCGATTCGGGATCGGCGGTTCCACCATCGCCAGAGAATCCATGCGACAATCGGAGTGCCGACAAGGACGCCGACGAGGGAATGAGAGAAGCCTCGATGCCAGTAAAGCTCAGCAATCGTGTCGAGCCAGGGATAGGCGAGAATATCGAGATCGGGCAGAGTCCCGACGAGAGCGCCCCACGCGAGGGCACTTTTCCCGAGGCGCGAGCCGAGGAGACGCTCACCGACGACGGCTCCGAGGGCAGCCTGAGTGAGGGAATCCATGATTGGAACTCAGTCTTCGGTCGAGAAAGGATTCTTGGATTCCTCTCCGATGCCGACGAGGGCGACCTCTTCGTTTTCTTCGAGATCTTCCTGCAAGGGCGCAAAGCGCTCCGCGCGAAAACCGAGTTCCTGCTCGATGCTGGAATGCGGATCGTTGGGGTTCGGAAGTTCTTCGAGGAGAATGAGAATGTCAAAATCAGCGGCACCAATCGAGAGGTTCGCGTCTTTATCGACCACGAACTGAGGATTCGACCGGCCCGACTTCACCGCGCGAACGGTGTAGACGGAATTTTTCTTCGGGAGCGATTTGAAAAGATCAAAGACCCAGGGTTCGAAAGAGTCGTCGATGCAGACGACGCGTTGTCCGTTTTGATACATGAGATTTAGAAATCGGTTAGGGTGCGGCCCGGGGGAAAGGGATCATTTACCTGCCGTGTAGTCAAAGACGAAGACTTTTTCGAGAGAAGGCTTCAGGATTTCGACGAAGGCTTTGTGGTCGGGGTGCGGGAGGTAAACCTCCAGCCCCGCTTTATCCTCGAAAGTCACGAAAAAGGCGTGCGTGAAACCATCGTTCAAACCTTCAACGCTTTCAGACGTGCCCCACTCGAGATCGACGATGGTGTCGATCTTGTCTTTCAGGGCGATGAACTCCTGGATGATGAGGTCGATTTGATCGTCGCTGGCGGTGTCTTTGAACTGGAAAAAGACGGCGTGGCGGAAGGGAGGTTCCTCGGCCATGACCGGAACGGCGAAGAGGGAAAATGAAAAGAACAGGGCGAGGAGGTGAAGAAATTTCATCTCGAAACCTTTTGCTTAAAGATCGGTTCTGTCGAACATAAATGTCATTCATGAGTAACTGGCAGACCTTTCAACAATCCCTTCTCCGATACCCTGAACTTGGCTTTGCTCTCGACACGAGTCGGATGGATGCGCCCGAAACCTGGTCGGAAGAAATGCAGTCGAAAATCGCGCGTGCCTTTGCCGATCGGGCCGCGACTGAAGCGGGAGAGATCATGAATCCGGACGAGGGCCGCGCCGTGGGACATTACTGGCTCCGCAACCCAGCCCTCGCTCCGGCTGAGGAGGGAAAGTGGATCACCGATGTCCTCGCTCAGGTGAAGCAGATCGCGCGACAGGTTCTCGGCGGGGAAATTCAGGCTCCGAACGGCAACAGCTTTCGCCATGTCCTCCTCGTCGGGATCGGTGGATCGGCGCTCGGCCCCCAGCTCGTTTCGAAAGCGCTCCTGCCGCCGAATGCGCCGGTCGATATTCACTTTCTCGACAACACGGATCCGGGCGGGATGGATTTTGCTTTCGACCAACTCGGAGCCGGGCTTGCCGAAACGCTCGTCGTCGTGATTTCTAAATCCGGCGGCACTGCCGAGACGCGGAACGGGATGTTGGAAACCGAGGCTGCTTTTGCGGCACGGGGTCTCGATTTCCCAAAGCAGGCTATCGCCGTGACCGGTGAGGGGAGTAAGCTCGGGAAATATGCGGAGGAAAAGGGTTGGATCACTCAGGTTCCTATGTCCGACTGGATCGGCGGGCGCACTTCGATCATGAGCGCGGTCGGACTTCTCCCTGCCGCGCTGTTGGGAATCAACATCGATGAGTTCCTCGCCGGTGCCAAAGCGATGGATGAAAAGACCCGGGTCGATGAGATCGACTCGAATGCCGCAATGCAGCTCGCGCTAATGTGGCACCACGCCGGAGACGGAGTCGGGAAAAAGGACATGGTCATTCTTCCCTACAGCGACCGGCTTGACCTCATGAGCAAATACCTGCAGCAGCTCGTGATGGAATCTCTCGGCAAGGAACTCGATCTCGACGGCAAAGTCGTGAATCAGGGCATCGCGGTTTATGGCAACAAAGGATCGACCGACCAACATGCTTATGTGCAGCAACTCCGTGACGGTCTCGCCAATTTCTTCGTGACCTTCATCGAAGTGCGTTCGACGCGGGAAGGGCAGTCTATGGGAATGGATGAACTGGGATCGACGGCGGAAGACTTTCTCCAGGGATTCCTCAGGGGAACGCGCGGCGCTCTTTACGAAAGCGGTCGTCACTCGATGACGATCTCTCTCGATCGAATCAATGCGTTTTCAGTCGGGATGCTGATCGCGCTCTATGAGCGGGCGGTCTCGTTTTACGCCAGCCTCGTGAATGTGAATGCCTATCACCAGCCCGGCGTCGAAGCAGGCAAGAAGGCGGCGGGAGATTTTCTCGACTTGTTAGGGCGCGTCAAAGGCCATCTCGCCGAGACCGGTTCTTCCGGTGTGACCGCGGAGCAAATGGCGTCGAATCTGGGCGAGGCGGATATCGAAGCGGTCTATCACTGTCTCAATCACCTCGCAGGGAATGCATTTTGCTCGCGTGAAGAAGGCGCGACGGCGGGTGAGGATATGTTTCGGTGTTAGAGGGCGATGCCCTCGCGTCCGGCAAGCCCAGCGGCAGTGCTCATGCGAATCGAGGGCGACTAAAATCACTCGTACAGCGCAGGCCCTGCCTGTGGGCGGGGAGTAAGATCACGATCAGGGTAGGATCAAGAGCACGAAACGAGGGGCCTCACCGGCACACCATGTCGGCCGAGATACTCCTTCACGTCACCGACGGTGTAATCCCCGAAGTGGAAAATGCTCGCGGCGAGGACGGCGTCGGCTTTTCCTTTGTCTAACACGTCAACCATGTGGCTGAGGTCTTTCCCGGCCCCGCCGCTGGCGATGACCGGAATAGTGATGGCTTCGCTAATCGCGGCGGTCAGTTCAATATCGTAACCCGCACCGGTCCCGTCGGCGTCCATGCTTGTCAGCAGAATTTCGCCGGCGCCGCGCTCGTACACTTCGCGGGCCCACTCGATGGCGTCGCGTCCGGTGGAAGTGCGCCCTCCGTGGGTGAAGACTTCCCAGCCATCTTTCGGATCTCCGGTGCGGCGCTTCGCATCGATCGCGACGACGATGCATTGGGCACCGAACGCTTTCGATCCGGCCGAGACGACTCCGGGATCGTTCACCGCTGCGGTGTTCACTCCGACCTTGTCGGCGCCGGCCATGAGCATCTCCCGCATGTCCTCAACCGTGCGGATTCCTCCTCCGACGGTCACAGGCATGAAACAGCGCTCTGCCGTCTTTCTCACCACATCGATCATCGTCTTCCTTTCATCTGACGAAGCGGTGATGTCGAGAAAGACCAGCTCATCGGCTCCCTGGCGGTTGTACTCGACGGCACAATCGACAGGATCGCCGGCGTCACGGAGGTTTACAAAGTTGGTCCCTTTGACGACACGGCCGTCTGTAACATCGAGACAGGGGATGATTCGCTTGGTCAGCATGAGGCAAGATAGCAGCGCAAATCGTTCCTGCTCAGAGATGAGTGAAAAAAATTTGAATAATTTTCACAAAAGTTCTGGTAATTAGGAACGATTAATGGTTAAGTTTTCTTAGGTAATTTTTTTAATCGCTATGGAAGCTGCAGCAGTTGAACTTTCCTCTTCGGAATCCTTTTTTGATGACTCATTCACCGTCATCCCGAGAAACTGCGACACGGCGGTGGTATACTGGAATCTTACAAGTGAGAGGCAGCCTTTTTCCTCGAAGGTCCGACTTTGTCTCCAGATCAACGGCAAGGAGTCTGATGCGGAAGAAACGATCATCCTCCATCGTGAGTCCGGTCATTTCATCGTTCCGCTTCTCGCTGATGATCGGGAATACACGGTCGCTCTCGGCTGGACCGATACTCACGGGTTTCGCCCGATTTTTGAGCAGTCGATCAAGCTTCCGAATTACCCCAATTCGTCGGTCGGTGCGATGAGCAGCTCGATGAGTTTCCGCGGCTCTCATTTCTGGCCGAAAGGCTACGGTTCCTCCGTGAACTAAGCTGCGATCAAGGTGATTGAGGCATCCGCCAGCGGGGAAGCGAGTGACTCACTCGTCGATTCGTTTCTGGAATATCTTTCGGTGGAGAAAAATTCCTCCCACCGCACCCTCACTAATTACGCTCATGCCATGTCCCGCTTTCGGGCGTGGCATTCTTCGTTTCCGGGGTGGCTCAAAGTCCAGCCGGATGACTTTCGCGATTACCTCTACGACTGCATGAAGGCGGAGTTCGCCCGCTCCACGATCCGCCTTCATTTCGCGGCTCTGCGCAGCTTTTATAAATTCCTTACCCGGCGTGAAGGGCTCGCGGTGAATCCGGTGATCGAGGTCCAGCTTCCGAAATCTGAAAAGAAGCTTCCGGTTGTCTTGACCCAGGCTCAGGTAACGGAGCTTCTCGAAATGCCGTTCAAGGCCGAGCAACCGAAGCAGGCTCCCGAGTGGACGGCCTCGCGCGATACGGCGATTCTGGAGCTTTTTTACAGCTCAGGGGTGCGACTTGCCGAGTTGGCGGCTCTGAATATTGACGATTTCGATTTTCACCAGGAATGTGTCCGCGTCTTTGGTAAGGGGAGCAAAGAGCGGATTTGCCCGGTTGGCTCGATGGCGGCGGAGGCAATTCATGCCTATCGAAACCAGGCGCGGGTCATGGAGGGGCCGCTTTTCATCAGCAAGTTGCGGCGGCGTCTTTCGACCCGGGCAATTTCGGATGTGTTTAAAAAATACCACGCCCTTTCCAGCATTCCTGTGAACGTGAGCCCGCATAAATTGCGGCACAGTTTCGCGACCCACCTTCTCGATCACGGGGCCGATCTGAGAAGTGTGCAAACGCTCCTGGGACACGCGAGTTTATCGACGACGCAGATTTACACGCACGTCTCGATCGAACGGATGAAGACGGTTTACGATAAAACACACCCGCGGGCGTGAGTATTGCGCCGGGTGAGCCCTGCCGCACGCCAAAGCCTTTAAGTTTCTTCGCCTTTCGGCACGAAACGCAAAGCGGCGGAGTTGATGCAATACCGCAAGCCGGTCGGCTCGGGGCCGTCGGAGAAGACGTGCCCGAGGTGGGCGTTGCCGGTTTTCGAGCGGACTTCGACGCGCCTCATCCCATAACTGGTATCGACGATTTCGACAACTTCCTCCGGATCAGCAGGCGCAAAAAAACTGGGCCAGCCGGTGCCGCTGTCGAATTTCGCGTCTGATGAGAAGAGGGGCTTTCCTGAAATGACATCGACATAGACGCCTTCCTCCTTGTGATCCCAGTAGGCATTGTTAAAGGGAGGCTCAGTCCCGCCTTCGCAGGCGATGTGATACTGATCCGTAGTGAGGCGCTTTTTCAGGTCTTCAAGGGAATCTGACATAGTGATTAAGACGGTTTCCGTTTCAGAACATTACGATACCGACAGGGAAGGGGACAGGCCTGGATCTGCCACGATCGAGAATTGATGAAGTTTTGCCTTTATTTCGTCGTGATTCGCAAATATAAATCTCACTATTATGAAGGTTCTTAAATTCGCGATTCTCTTGTTGGGTTGTTGTAGCTCATGCTGGCTTGTGGCGAGTGATGTCACCTTTGATTTGGATCGGATCAAAACGGAGAATGGCAGGACCTACCGCGACATTCTGATTCTCGACTCCGATCAGCACGGCTTGCTCTTCCGCCATGCAAAAGGAATCGCAAAGCTCGATTACGCTCAACTTTCGATGAATTTGAGGATGCTCTATGAGCCCGTTGAAGAAGGGCCGGTAGAGGCGCAGGCCGATCCTTCGGAAGGGGATTCTCTCCTCAGCGAATTGGGAGTGATCGGCAAAACAGCCGACTTAACGCTCACGGCGCGCAACCGTGTCACGGTGCCCTTTCCCAGCTACACGCAACACTGTGCCGCCTACCGACGGGCCTGGCCGATGCACTGGCCGCGATATCATCCGGTCTTGCCGCTGGCGATTCCGGCGTGTCGATCCGCGGCGATCGACGACTTTCTCATCACGACTGGATTGGCTCCGCGTCCTTTCGGCGTGACGACTTACCGGCTGCCCTACAACCGCCCTTATCTTCTCTATTAAAAGGAAAAGAGCCCGGAAAACGAGATCGTAATTTCTAAGACGGTCATTGGCCGAACGTTAACTCTAAGGTATAATTCCACTTATCATGATGGATCACGAGGACTTAGGAGAACGTCGGCAGGTAAATCACACCCCGACCATTGCGCTTGGGATAGCCGCTCTGCTGCTGCTGATTGTTGGGGCAATGAGTTACCGTGACTTCGTGAGAACAAGTTACGAAAAGGAGTATGCAGAGAAAGAGCGACAGCTTCTCGCGCGTCACGGCTATCAGGTCGCTCCTTTCACGACGAACGGGCAACAGGCAATTCAGGGGCAAATGCCGAATCTCCAGCAGCCACAGCAAGTTCAGGGAAATCCTGTCCAGCAGCAGGTCCAGCAATCTCAGCCTCAGGTCCAACAGGCACCGGCGGTGAATCCTGCACTGGTGCAAAATGCGGCGAATATGCAGATTGAGTCCTCATTGCCGCAGCCGGTTGATCCGGAAATCGATTCGATTCGCAATTCACTGGAGCAGGTGCGTGAGCAGTCGCGGCGAACCGAAGAGCAGTTTCTCGATATCACCGGAAACATGGAATCCCGCCTCGATGCCGGGACGTCGCAAGCTCAGGAAATCACCGAAGAGCTTCCCGATTTTCTCCGTGATGCGGTTGAGAATCCTCCGGGTGGCAATCCCGAAGTCGAAGAGCGTCTTGCCCGGATGCGGGATCAAGTGATTCAAGCGCCATCGCTCGCGAGAGTGACCGGTTTTGATAACGATTGGGGAATCGTCACTTTTAATGCGGGAGCTACTCAAAACGTGAGGAAAGATCAGCGCTTTGCGGTGCGGCGCGGTGCTGACATTCTCGGTTGGATCAAAGTCGATGAAGTTCAGGAAAATCAATCGATCGCCGTCCTCGTCACGAATCGGGACAATGAGACAGTCCAGAAGCCGGAGGTCGGTGACGACTTGATCGACTTCGAGTTGTTTTAGAGTCTGCGAAAACGGCAGGTCTTACTGCACCTCACGCTCTTCGATGAGGTTGAAGAGATTGCTCTTCAGCATAGTCGCTTCGTAAGGCTTTTGTAGAAATGCGATATTGGGAGCGTCACCGAGTCCGTGGTCGGCGGGCTTTTCGTTATAGCCGCTCGTGAGAAGAATGCCCAGTTCAGGTCGCAATTCGTGAAGCTGCTTTGCTAAATCCCAACCGGAAACGCCCTCGGGCATCACGACGTCACTGACGACGACTGAAATTTCGTCACAAATCTCGGGCCAAAGTTCCAGTGCTTGCTTCCCGGATTTCGCTTCAATGACGATGCAGCCGTGCATTTCAAGAAGCTTTCGAACCAATTTTCGAACAGCGGATTCATCTTCAACCAGCAAGACCCGTGACCCGCGAATGCTATGCTCCTCGCCGGGAAGAATTTCCGGAGGTGAAAGCTTAGGGCGATTGGACACAGAAGCTTTCACGGCAGGAAAGAGAATCTCAACTTTCGTTCCTTTTCCCGGTTCGCTTGAAATGTCGATAACCCCGCTGTGTTGACGCACGAGACCTGCGACATTGGCAAGTCCGAGGCCGGTACCCTTTGGTTTGGTCGTGTAAAAGGGGTCGAAGACTTTCGCGAGTTTGTCGGTCGGGATTCCGCAACCAGTGTCACTAATCGTCAACAGCACACAGGGAGAATGAGAGGATTCTTCTGCAGCAGGTCGCTGTGATGTGGTGATGACGATCTCGCCTCCGTCCGTCATCGCATCTCTCGCGTTCACGACTAGATTCATGAGGATCTGGCTTAGCATTCCTTTGTCCGCCCGGATGCAGTCCGCCTCGTGGTCCAGGTTAAGGCGCAGTCCAATTGTTTCCTCAACCATACGACGGATCATTTTTTCGAAGTCAGCGATCACGATGTTGAGATCCAGGGTCTCAAAGCTGGCCTTCTGTTCGCTGCTGAAAAGGAGAAGCTGTTTCACGAGGCCGACCGATTGAGCGGTCGCATTCTGAATTAGTTCAATCGATTCGAATACTTTTGGATCATTCCAGGAACTTGCTGCCGTCTCGACAAATCCGGTATGTCCCTGAATGACCGTGAGTAGATTGTTAAAATCGTGGGCGATGCCGCCGGCGAGTTGTCCCATGCAACTTAGCTTCTGTGAATGGTAGAACATTTCTTCGGCTGAGACGCGGCGCTCGGTTTCCTGCACGAGTCGCGCCTCTTTAGCGGTCAGAGCTGCCGTGAGCGAGAGTTTTTCCAGTCGAGCACCCGTTGCGATTTCGGACAGCCCGACAATCACAAGCGAAGCCTTATCGGCTTCGGGGGCTGGAATCAGAAAGGTAAGGAGGTAGCGGGGATCGAGCGGGCTTTCGATCCACTGAGAGGACGAGGTGTCGGAGATTTTCTCGAGATTCAGTTTTCCGAGGACGAATTTCACGAGAGAGGCAATGTCAGTTTTTGACTCCAAGCTGGAGTGGGGATCACGCGACCCGGAAGTGTGAGAATGTACCGTTGTCAGCGTGACGCTCTCGACGCTGAGGAAGTCACGGACTCTTGAAAGCCACCGTTGCCGATCGCCTTCCGGCTTGAGAACAGGGAATGGGAGATCTTTCTTCCGTGGCGGAACGGCGTGGAGCTGAGATCCGTTTTCAACGGTCTTTAGCGAGGGACGCGGGCTTGCCGTCTCGATCAATTGATCCCGAGATGATTGGCCAAAGTTGAACGGCGATTCCTTCACGAGTTCTAATGTATCACTTTAATTGAAATTATTAAAATTATAATTTACTGATTTTTGAGGTGACCCTTAAAGCTTTGATTCTAACGAAAAAGACCGAGGGGCTTCAGGCCTCTTCGGTCTTTCGAAATCTAATTCCGGGTTTACTGATCGGTTCCGCGGAATGTCAGGTGATCGACGGAATCAGGGGAGCGTCACTCCCGGAGCAACTTCTTCGCCGGAAGGGGCAGGGGCCGCGGGCTCTTCCTCGGCAAGAAGTTCGGAACGCTTTTTGATGATTGAGTCCACGATATAGCTTCTCACCTTGAAGACATGGCCTTCGAGGGCTTTCTCAGCGGTGAGCTTCTCATTGAGTTTCGCCAGGGCGTCGGCAAAAATCTTGTCGAAGCGCGCCTTTTCCTCGTCACTCTCTTCTTCTCCTTCCACGCGCTTTTCATCGAATTTGCCTGAGACTTTGATCGCGAGCGGCAACTCGTTGAGATCGTTTTTCTCACCGACGGAAATCTCGTAGTTGAAGCCTTCGAAGGTCGTGATTTTGAATGTCGTTTCTTCCGGCTTGTTCTCTTTCAGATCATCCCCAATGAAGACGTCCTCCATCTGCGCGTTAGAGAAAGCGCTCTTCATACTGGAAACTTTAGGCTGGTCGAGCTTTTCGTTTTCCTTTGCTCCGGCGAGGGCAAAGTCTGCTTCGCCTTCTTTGCGGGTCAGCTTCCAGTCTTCGGGTTTGTCTCCGGAGACGATCTCGATGGACTGAATTTCTTCAACGCGGAAAAACGTTTTATCGATCCACTCGGAAGGCTCGAGGGCTACATCGGCGAAGGTCTCGCCAACGAGAAAGACCGAGTTGCTGCTCCCGGTTTTCACATAACGACCGGCTTCGCTCGTGGCCATGCCGCCGCTGAAAGGATCGGGTCGCCCTTCGGAACGTTCGAAGAGTTTGCCGAGCCAGAGGGAATGCAGATCTTTCCCTTCGCTGTCCTTGAAAGTGACGATGGTCGCGGCTTCCTCAGCGGTCGGCGCTTCGTCCGGGGCGATGAGGCTGAGCCTTCCATACTGGCTGCGAC
>CAZOUP010000149.1:0-11459 GCA_964583035.1 uncultured Akkermansia sp. | reverse complement strand
TTACACCCCGGATGCTTCCTGGCTCGCGCCCAATCCGGACGCTCCGGTCGGCGTTCCGTTTTTCCCCTGGTTTAATTCCGATGGTTACGTCGGCATGGCGAAAGCGCTTGGCGAACCCATGCCAGACAAGATGACTCCGGAAGCGGCGATGGCTTTTAACGGATTTGAGATGCGGAGCTACCTTGGCGTTCCCTGCGAGGGGCCGCTTTCGGAGGACCTCCAGTTCGACCTGCTCGCGCACTACGCCGCCTGCATTTCCTACGTCGATGCCCAGATCGGGCGGCTCATGCAGCAGCTCGATGAAAGTGGTCTCCGCGAAAACACGATCATCATTTTCTGGTCTGACCACGGCTGGCATCTCGGCGAAATGGGAGCCTGGGGAAAAATGACCAACTACGAAATCGGAACCCGCGTTCCTTTTTTAATTTCCGCTCCGGGGAAAGCTCCGGGCCGCACGGAGTCGTTCGCCGAGCTCGTCGATGTCTACCCAACCTTGTGTGACCTCGCCGGAGTTGAAGTCCCATCGCACCTCGCAGGGGATGTTCTCACTCCCATCGTGGCAGATGCCAGGGCCTCCGTGAAATCCGAAGTCTTCCACAGCTACCAACGATACAAAGGCCGTTACTTCGGCCAGGCCGTGAAAAATCACGATTACCGCTACGTGCGTTGGACGAATAAAAAAGGCGGCGTCGAAGCTGAGGAGCTCTACGATCAAATGGCCGACCCAAACGAAACTCAGAATCTGGCCGCGGATTATCCGGAAGTGGCCAAAGAAATGGCTGCTCAGCTAGAGTAGCTGCGTTGTAAAGGCCGACTCAAGGCACTTTGAAATAGATTTTCTCACCCGGACGATTCGGGTTCGGGATTTGGACCCGGGTGCCTTGGGCCAGGGGTTCGCCGGTGGGGTTTCCTTCGCTGTTGTAGCGCTCGACGGAGATCGGCCCCAACTCAGGGTGAGCCGCAAGGGTCACGGTGAGCGGATCGATGAAGGTGGGTATTGCGTAAGGCATTTCATTGCCGGACGGTGGTGCCTTTTTTCGGGGTTCCGTTTCCTCAGCTGGGTCGGAAGGGAAGAGAGGCTCGTGATCCTCAATGGGTGGGTCGGATCCCGGTGTTTCGAGGGCAGGCACGTCGGTCACCGCAGGGACAGGTTCGCGAGGGAGCGTCCAGACCAGCGCCATGACCGCGACGACGCTGGCGAGGGTGACAATCCAGACCCACGGCCGGATGCCGAAAAATCCGCTTCGCGAGTCAGATTCGATCTTTGCCATGGGGTCGATCCTACCGGTTTCCAGAGTGGAAGTGAAGGATGATGAAAAGGAAAAGGAGGGACGGGAATGAGAGTGTGCCGGTGGAGTTTAGCGGGGTCTCATCAAACGGGTTGGGCAACCCATTCTACTTCCGGTTGAAAATTGGCGAATCGCCCGTAGCAGGTAACCCGCCCATTCGAATCCGAACTCCTCCCCCCTCATGCAAGAACTCACTCCTCAAGGTCAGGATATCATCAATGATATCGCACAGCGTTATAACCTGAGTTTCAACTCAGCCGTGGCGATGTTGGTGGCGGTGAATCGGGGTAACGGCTCAATGGCTCAGTTCAGTTGTCCGGAGCTGGGGAGCGGTCAGTGGATGCGCGGCGGGATGACGATGGTGAGCGATATGTTTAATCACGGGCTCAAGGCGACGGTGAATAATCTCTGTGGCGAACTCTCGAATGCACTGGCGAATAACCAGATGTTTCCCCCGGCGAAGCCAGGTTCCGGCGGCAACAACTGGTGGCCCGGCGATCTGGGGAATCCTTCGAGTAGCGGCGGGCAGAATAACGTCCGTTATGCCTACTTCCCTCAGGCGCGCCGACTTGCGGTTGAGCGGGACGGTCAGGTCTCACTCTTTGATACACAGAATCATCAGATCGGTGGCGTGAGCCAGCAGCAGGGCGGCGGAACTTCGCTCACCTTTTCGAGTCAGTTCGGGACGGTCTCCACGCTCGATCTCCCTCTGCTCTCCGGGCCGGCTCTTCAGGGCGAGGCACGTCCGACGAATTTTGCGGAAGCGCCCGCGCCTGCTGCTCCAGTTCAGGAGGTTCCTGCTCCCGCAGTGGCTTCACCGGCAGGAAATTCCGACGAGATCTTCGCGCTTCTTGAAAAGCTCGGGAGTTTGCACCAGAGCGGCATTCTCACCGATGAGGAGTTCGATGCGAAGAAGGCGGAGTTGCTGGCCCGGCTCTAAGGAAACGGCGACTTCCTCCTTTTCCTTTTCTGAGAGGCTCAGTGGAGAACAAAGGCGTGTCTCCCCGGTGCGAAAGCCCTGCTCGGCATAGTTCCCGATGCCGCTACTTTTCCAGCCCCAGCCTCTCCTTCAGTCCCGCCCGCCACTTCACGGTTTCGTCGTTCGCGGCATTGGCATTCGCTGAGATGTTCTTTTCGTAGAACTCGATGAGTTGCTTCATCAACTGCTCGCGCACCTCGAGCGAGAGCAACTCCGGCTGCGCGAAATGCTGCGGCTTCGGGCTCGCGTTCTGCGCGATGCATCGGTAAAGAAAAATTCGGTCGTAGCTGCTTTTGAGCGGAAGTCGTCCCAGCTCGCGGAACGATTCGCGGAGGACTTCCTGGGTCGCGTCGAACTTGCTGAGGAGATGCGCGATCTCGACGCCGTAGAGCCAGTCGGGACTGCGGTAGCGGTGCGTCGGATCGTAAATGCCGGCGGTCTCCCACGCGATGATGCCCATGGTCTGGCGGACGAGGCTGAGGAGGTAGGCATCCATCGCCTTCTTGCCGAGGTGCTTGCCGCCTTTCCAAATGATCTCGGATCCAGCGATCCATCCGGCGGCGAGGAGCGGGTTCGCGGTGAGGAGCATTTTGCTGCCCTGCCAGAGATAGCGCACCGGCTTCAGGTAGGGCTGGAGCTCTTCGTATTTTTTATAGACCGTGCTCGCCTTCCGGATGTTGTCGGACATCTTGCGGAGATTCATCTGCTTGACCTCGACGATGGGGAGCTCTTCGAGGAGGAGAATGATCTGGATCGAGGCACGGTTGAGTGCTTTGAGAAGGCTCTCAAGGTTCAGTTCGAGAAGAGGCCGGTCGGAGTCCGGTTGATAGACGCGGGCGATTGCTTCGGTGAAGCTGACGAGATCGAGGAGGAGTTGACGGCCTTCGAATTTTCCATCGGTCCAGTAGACGCCGCTGGAGAAACGCTGAAGCATCAAGTCGGCTTCGGAGTCGAGGAGGGCGGCAACCCTTTCGTCCATGACGGCATGATTTTCGTCGGCCCAGTCGATCGTCTGAAGCATTTGGTAGTCGGGGAACTCCATCCACTCGCCATAGGACATGAGGACTTTTTCCAGGTTGGCCCGCTTACTGTCGAGCCGGTTCGCTTCGTTTTTGAGCGCCTGACGGGCGACTTCGATGAGTTCGTCATCGCCGCGCTTCGGTTCTTCCGGCGCGCGCCAGAAAGTGATCACCATGAGGCCGGTTAAGCTCATGAGCCAGACGAGCCACTTCATCCAGTGTGGTTCGATCTGGGCAAAAAAGACTGCCACCGCGATCGTCGTGAATCCGAGTCCGGCGACGAGCCTGCCACCGCGACTGAGCTGTGAGCGCTTCAGGAGCGCGGGCGGTTTGGAAGGAGAGTCAGACATGAGTCCGCGTGGTCGAACGTGGGTCAGCTCTTGCCGGCTTCGCGATACAGTTTCGCCAATTGTAGGAGGAGGGGTTCGAGCTCCTCATAATAGGCGTTTTCGTCGAGGGAATCTTTTTCCCGCCGAAGCGTTTTCACGGCCCGTTCAAGTTTGTCACGTTCGGCGCGTTGTTCGGGGGTGAGGCGTCGTTCGAATTCATTTCTGACGAGCACCTTCTGGGAGGCGAGGTCGCCGTCAGGTTTCGCTTCTTTCGCGGCAAGCTGAATCGCGGTGGTGCCGTCGAACCATTCCATCCGCGATCCAAGGGTGTCACCGTTGTCGTCGATCATGGCATGCTCGGTCGCAAGACGGCCGGCATCTTCATAAAATTTGGCGGTTTCATGAGAGGCATAAAGAAAGCTTTCGAGAAGAGAGACTTGATTGTCGTTGTCGAGGTCGGCTTCGGTGAGTCCTCCCACGGCGGTTGAAAAGTAATTTCCGAAGCGCGTGTAGAAAACCTCGGCCTCGTTTTTCGTCGCCGTGATGATCGTGCGTTTCGGTGCGGAGAGGGTGCGGATGAATGACCCGCTCGATGAGGCGGTGTTGATCACGGCAAGATCTCCGGGGTAGCTTTTGACCCACGCGGCGAGATCTTTGTCGGTGAAATCCGGGCCGCGGAGATTGAACTTCACGGTCCGGCTGTCAAAGCTCCCGTGCCCGATGAGAACGATCCAAAGCTCCGGTGAGTTCGCCGTTGCAATGGCATCTTTCAAAAGATCATGATCCGTGGTCCCGGCGATCTCTTCCCCGGTTCCGATGAGGACAAACTCCGCCCCTCCAAGATCGGCCGCTTTTTTCCAGCGTTCTGCGGATTCCGCGAAGATTTTCTCGAAGGAATCGGTGCCACTCGTTCCGACCACGGTGATGATGCGGAGCGACGGCTCTTCCGCAGCGGCGGTGAGGCAGCAGGCAAAAGCGAGAAGAATGACGAAGAGACGAATCATGAGTTCCGGCAGGACAATAGACTCGACCAAGGCCCGGGAACACGCAAAATTTCGGCGCGTTTCCTGAGATCCCGCGCCGGAGTCAATGACGTAAGGTGAAACCGACAGGACAGGGGCATCGCAGGTCGGAAGGCTGACGCCGGCCGCTACCAGCAGGGAATCGGAGTGTAGCTGAACGTGTCAACGTTCAGACGTCGAATGGCCGGGGCGTTGCGGTCGGAATTCGACTCAATTTACTCGCCTACGTTTGGGGGAGGGTTCCCACTCTGATTCCCTGCTTTGGCTTTCCGGAGCCGATCAGAGAAAGCCGGGTCGAGATTCGAAGGTTCGTTTTTCTGATTGAAAATACTTTGCCCGAGATCTCCGAAGACGAGGTTGAGGCAGAGGAAGGCGATGCTTCCAAGAGCGAGGATGAGTACGGTCCAGAGGCATCGGTTGGCGGAAATTTCATCAATGACTCCCCACTGACAGAGGATTCCGGAGACAGTCGCCACGGCAAGGCAAAAGCAAAGCAACCAGAATACAAATGCCTTGATGGTTTGGTGAGGGAGGTAGCCTTTTGCGCTCATCGTTAAAATCGGATTCGCCTTTGATGAGAGTGTAGGGATTTCGATTCGGGGAGTCAATCCGGGTCGGGGAGGAAAAAAGGGGAGTGTTTCCTTTCTCACAAAACCCCCTGCCTCCGTCGCACGGCCCATTCGCCGATGAAGAACGCGAGTGCCAAAAGAAAGAGCCATGGAGTATGCCAGAGGGGATGCTGGCGGACTTCGGAAACGGGGAGGTCGAGTTTTTCGAGAAGGGCGGGGAGTTGATCGACCTCGGTCAGTTCGAGGAGCTTTCCGCCGGTGAGGTCTGCGATTTCCTGCAGCCGGGTGAGATTGGGCCCGAGGCGGGCGAATTCGTTGGCCTCGGGGTTGAGGGCACGGGCGACTTCGTCGCGTCCGATTTCGACGCCGTCTCCGTCGAGGACAGTCGCTTCGATGCGGTAGCCGCTGCTCTCTTCGGACGCGTAGTCGGCGGTGAACAGGCCCGGCTCGTCCAGGGATGGCTCGGCGGTGATGAGGGTGCTGTCGCCTTCGCGTTCGGTCACCTTGAGCAGGACGGTGGCGTTGTCCTGTGGTGCAAAGTTCTTTTCTCTGACGCGGACGGAAAGTTTTGTCAGGGGGATTCCGCCGGGATCGATTTCCTCTTTCTCGAGACTGACGCGAGCGGGGACTTCGGTGACGCCCCACCGCAGAAGTTGACGCCACGTTTTCCCGAGCGCTTCCTGCTGCTCGGCGTCTTTCATGCCCCATCGCCAGAAATCTCCGATCGTGACTGCCGCCGTCTTTCCCTCGCCGTAGCGTTGGGTCACGATCGCCGGGAGGGAGCGCTCTTCGCTATCGGTCACGGTCGCGAGGACGCTCGCACCGGGTTTGATCGCCCGGATTTGATTGATCGCAAAAAACGGCGTCATGTAGGCGAGGCGGTTGTATTCCTCTTCCTGGCTCGTCCGGAGCCGCATCCAGGATTCAAGCCAGCCTTCGCGCGTGAGATTAAAAGCGGCTTCAAGCGAGGGCGCCCCGCGTCCGGGGGTTTCGAGGTAAACGGGGAGAATGCTACCGATCGGAGTGTTTTCCCAACCGCCGGCCTGAAAGGATTCCTGACCTCCTAACATGATCACCGTTCCGCCGCGTCGCGCGACAAAACGATCCACGAGTTCCTGTTGTTCCCGCGTGAATTGCGTAGCCTCGACGTCGTCGAAAATGATGGCGCGGTAGTGGGGAAAGAGATCCTCTTCCGCTTTGGGAAATCCGTTTCTCAGCTCCTCCGGTCCGGAGGTGTTGAGACGGACGAAGACCGGCTCATCATAGCGCTGGGTTTCTTCAGGGATGTCGCTTTGAAAGCCCCGGAAAAGCGGGTTGCTGCTCTCGCCGGTGCGTCCGCGCCATTCGAACTTCGGTTCGCGCTTTGCGATGCGAATGAGGCCGACGAGGTCAATTTCAGCATCTTGTGAGAGAGCGCGGCGAAGAAATTTGTATTCCCAGTTGGGGCGACCGCTCACATAGAGAATCCGATAGGGCCCCGCGCCTTGGTTGACGATGACTTCCTGTGAGTTGTTTCGGTCGGTGAGTTCCGCCTTCGGCTCAGCGGCGGTGTCTTCAATTCTGACCCTGAGAAAAGAAACGCCGGGAGGAATCGCGGCGAGGCGCAGTCGAACCGGAAGTGATTGGTCTCCGATCTCTTTGGGGAAGACCACTTCCTTCCGTCCGAGTTCCTGATCGTTTTCATTACTAACGACCACAGCTGCGGTGGTGCCGGCCTGTCCGATCGAGCGCGCTGCGACGGTGAGGGAAACGCGGGCGTCTTCAAACGGGCTTGTCTCGACATCGATCTGACCGAGCGCGAGGTCGTGAGCGGCAGGGTTGAGTTTACCGATCAAGATCGGATAGACGGGTATGATTTCGTCGCTGCTTTCCTTCAGCCCTTTGAGCCATTCCTCCAGCGCGGCAGCATCAGTTGCGTTGCCGTCGGTGAGGACCACGGTCGCGGCGAGGGGGCGGTTCTGGAAGCGTTGCTTGATGCCGGTGAGGGCATTGCCGAGTTGAGAATTGGGGCGGTCAAACTCGAGGTCGTGAAAGTCAGTCGTGCGACGCAGGGTCCGGTCAAAGAGGAAGGTCTGGAGTCTGAAGGTGTCGGCGAGAGATTCGATCCAGGGAGGAAAGAGGACCGGATCTTCAGTCGTGACGGCTTCTTTCAATTGGGTGGACGAAAGCGCTTCGTCCGGTGAAAGCGGGATCGCGAGTCCCGATGAATTGTCGGCAAGAATAACGAGGTCGTTGGCGTTCTTTTTCGGCTGCTCTTCGAGATGGACGGGTTCCATCAACGCCAGTGAAAGAAGGAGGAGACCCACTGTTTTCAACGCGAGCGCGAACCATTTCGTCCCGCCGCGTAGCGGGGAATTTCGATAGCTCAAAAAGAGGACGAGAAGAGACCCGCCGCCGAGGGCAATCGCGACCCACGCCCATGACTCATTCGCGAACGCGATGGAGGCGAGTGGCGGGAGAGGGGACAGCATGGGGAAAAGATCGGGCATGGTCGGGACGGTGGAGCAGTCTGAGCGAATTAGTTGCCTGAACCAAGTTCTTCGTAGTAGCGCCGCACAAGATCGCGGAATTCTGAGGGGACCGGATCGCGATCAATCGGGGAGATTGGATTCTCCCGATTCAGTTTTGCGATCTCCTCGCTGAGACGCTGCCGCAATTCGATGAGTGGCTGGGTGATGCGTTGATCAATCGCGGCGGCTTCGGGTGGAAGATTATCACGACTGAAATCAACCCGCATCTCGCGGGCATCGTCAGCGACGCGGGCGGCCTGGTTCCGCAGGTCTTCCTGCGGGATCATCTCTTCGATGTTGCCGAGGCGGTCGCGAAATTCTTTGTAGCCTTCCCCGGTGATGGGACCGGGTTGGCGTTGTTCGGAGGGTTGGTTAAAAAAGAGCGGGCCTGCCGTTTTGGTGTTTCCGTCAGGGGGGCTGCTCCCGCGATCATCTCCGTTTTGACTGAGCGATCCGCCGCCGCCTGAACCGCTTTCGGCCATGCTTCCGCCGTCCGAGGGTTCGTTGCTTTCGCTTTCGCTTTCGCTTTCGCTTTCGCCCTGCCCTTTTCCTTTGCCCTTACCTTTCTCGCCGCCTTCTCCGGGCACTTCCGCATTCCCCTCGCCCGGAGTGGGTTGTCCGCCTTCAGCGAGAGAGCCCTCACCTTCACCCTTACCTTTTCCTTTGCCGGGTTGTTCACCTTGACCTTCGCCTTCTCCGGGAGTGTCGCCCTTGCCGGCCATCTTGCCCTTTTCCTCTCCTTTCCCTTTGCCCTGTCCGGGTTCTTCGCCGGGTTCTTCCCCATTTCCGGGTTTGCCTTCCCCTGGCTCGTTCGAGGCTTGCTGGCTTTCGCCGCCTTCTTCCTGTGGCTCGCCTTGACTCTCGCCCGGAATGGGCTGGCCCCCGGCTGGTGCTTCACCTTCACCTTCCCCTTCACCTTCGCGGGCTGGATTGGCTTCGTTCTGTGCGAGCTGCTGCGCTTCTTCTTTGCTTTCTTCGATGAGCCGGTCGAGTTCCGAGCGGGCGAGGCGGAGGGCGTCGCCTTCGTTGCCCAGGATTTTTTCGGCGGCAGCCTCGACGTTCTCCTTGAGTTCCTCGATTCCGCGGGTCGCCGCTTCCTGCGGTCCGATTGCCTGAGTCGGGCGGTTGTAAAAAGTGTAGTCGCGCGCCTCTTCGAGCGATTCCTGAACGCCGTTCATCATGGTGTTCCGGACCGCCTCGTAGAGCGAGTCTGAGAGAATCGGTTCGGATGACTCGGCTTGTTCACTGAGCGTTTTTATTTCTTCGATGATCTCGTTGAGTTCGTTCGCCTGATTGCTGATTTCTTGAGCGAGTTGGCTCCGCCGGAGTTGACTCTCAGTCGAGAGGGAGTCTTCGGCATCGGGCGCGGTGAGTTCGTCCATTGTCTCGCTGATGTTTTCCTGATTTTCGGCGAGGTCCCGCGCGCGCTGGCGCAGTCCGCGCAGTTCGTCGGAAAATTTACGGGAAGTTCGTTCGCGGAACTCTTCCTCCATCTGCTTGAGTTCCTCTTCGGCGCGGGTCGCGGAGTTGGCCGCGTCGGCGAGGTCGCCCTCCTCAAGTTTTTCGGCAGTGTCCTGAATGTTCTCGCGGGTCTCTTCGAGCTTCTCGCGTTCTTCGCTCATGTTGGCGCGGTTCTCGTCGGAGTCCATGCGCTCGGCGAGGTCGTCGACTTCGCGGAGGAGTTCCCGCTGTTCCTCCTGCAATCGCTTCAACTGACGCTCGATCTCGGCGCGCTCCTCACGGCTTGCATTCTGGAGTTGCTCCTCAAGTTCCTTGATTTTTTCGGCGATGGCCTCCTGCCGCCGCGCGAGTTCTTTGAGCCGGTTGAGGACCGCGAGGTTTTCTTTTTGCTCGGCAGTTTCCTGTTCCTGCATCGCCTCGGATTTCTCTTCGTATTTGAGTTCATTTTGCTTGAGCTCAAGGTTCATGTTCTGTTGCTCCTGCTGCGAGCCCTGCCCCTGACTCGGCTCTTTTGACATCGAGATTTCGGACTCGCGCTGACGCGCTTCGATGAGCTTCGCAAAAACGGCCCGGGCGGTTTGGTGAGCAGGGTCAATCATTTCACCTTTCCGCTCATTCGCCGCGAGGAGGAATTCCTGAGAAGCCTGCTGCATGAGCACCTTCGCGGCCTCGTAGATTTCTTTGAGCTCGGGATCCTCCGCCTTCGCGAGGACCGGTTCGACCATCGAAAGAACGACGAGCTGCGATTCCTGAACAACATCGAGGTCACCGGCGATCGATTCGAAAGGACGGTTTAGTTCGTGATAACGACGGAGTTTCCACGCGGCGTTGATGACATCTTTCTGGAGTTTGAGAAGCTCATTGGCGCCTCCCTGTTGCTCGCCGGGCTGTCCGGATTGTGGTTGGCCTTCGCGAATGATTTCTTCGAAGAAACGGACCTCCGCAAAAAACATATCGCTCGTGGTGCGACGGATCTTGCCTTCGCGGTCGAGGTCTTCAGCCCAAAAGTAGTAGGTGATGAGATCACGCGGGACAGCCTTGAGTGCCTCGACGTCGATGAAGGTGGCAAGCTCGTGAGTCTCTTCGCCGGAAAGCGCCTCTTCGGAGAGGACGATCTCAATTTCCTCTTCCCCTAACTGATACGCAAAACCGACCCGCTCGATCTGAACATCGTCCCAGGCCTCACCTTCGATGGGGAGTTCCTGGACGGCGGAAACCTCAAAGTCCCGTCCCGGAAAAGTGAGCTTCAGCTCGGGCGGCTCGTTGCGTTTCACATTCACCGTGATCCAGGGCGGCCGCTTGTTTCCCCGGTCCTGGGCATCGACGAGGTGGAGCCGGTAGCGCTGCGACTCAAGAGGGTTGTGTGTCGCCGTCAAGAGGGTTGGGTCGTCGGGGTCGGGGACGAGTGTGATCGAGGTCTCGTCCTCCCCGAAGAGCTCGGCGGCGGCGAGCGGTTTGTTGACCCGGATGCTCCAATCGACGCGGGAGTCTTCCATTACGGTGATTTTCTGCGTGTCGAGCTTTTGCTCCGGTTCACGATTCAGGTAGGCGGGCGGCGAGATGAGTGCGTCTGACTGAACGAGGACGGGGAACTCAAAGACCTCGATCGTGAACTCGTCTGAGGCTTTATCTTCGAAGCGGATTTCGTATTCGCTTTCGAGGATGACCTTGGGGAGAAGCGCTGAAAAAACGGTGTCGTCGAGACCAACGGTCATGGGGATCTTTTGCTCGCCGTCGGCATTGTTCACCACCAGCATCGCCGTGGCCGGTGCCCGATTGGGGAAGCTCGCTTCGATCACGAGTCGCGAACCTTTTTCAATTTCGACGTCGCCCGGCAAAACCGAAATGGTGAGGTCAGCGAGTTTTTTCGTGATCGGATTGAGCTCCCCGGGATCGACCTGAGTAATTCGTTTTGCGCCGGGAACCTGACCGAGGAGGAACCAGATCGAAAGGCAGAAGCCGATGACGGAAGCGAGCTGGCCCCAACCCGTGAGGGCGAGACGTTTTGCGGAAACCTGACGGGCCCACTGATGTTTCACGGCATGCTCTGAGACGTCGGCCATGAGGCGTCGCTGCAGGAAGGAGAGTTCTCCGCCGGGCTCGACTTTTTGATCCATCGCCGCGAGCAAAGCAGCCTGAAGATCGGGGTGACTTTCCTCAACCTGTTTCGCGAGAGTGCGGAGGTCGGGCTTTTTCCCGGCGCGGACGATGCCGATAATCGAGACGACCGAGAGCAGCGCCATCCACCCGAGGATCACGGGCCAGGACCACCAATCCGTCC
>CAZOUP010000148.1:0-11571 GCA_964583035.1 uncultured Akkermansia sp. | reverse complement strand
CCCCGGCTTCATAATCGGCTGTTGAAGGCGTGAGTTTTTTGAAACCAGTTTACCGGCGAGGATGTCTTCCTCACGGAATTTGGCGAAGAGGATGTGACCTTTCTTTGACCTCTGCCAATCGTAGGAAATGTAGATCGAGCCGTCCGGTGACTGAAAGCCGTCTGGGTAACTGACGCCCGTGCGCTCATCGAGCACCAAGCCGCCCTTCCACGCCTTCCCCTCGTCTTCGGATAACCAGGCCGTGAGGTGGCTGCGGCCGGTTTGGGAATCAATCGCCTCGCCGTGTTTGATGAGCAGCCACCGTCCTGAGGCGAGTTTCTGGAGATGACACCGGGCGGCCGGGTGCTTGATTTGCGGCGGAAACACGGGTGCCGACCAGGTCTTTCCGACGTCAGTGGAAGTGCTGAGCATAGGACCTTTTTTGGTGCGGCCCAGCATCCAGAGCGATCCATCTTTCCTCTCGACCGCGCGATGCTCCGGCCAGTTGTGATGGGGAAACTTCACCCGCCCTCGCGGTGTCCATGTCCCTCCTTTATCGCTGGAGACAAGCACGTTGGCTCCGCGCAAAGGATCAAGTTCCGGAAACACGCCGACCCCAAAGGGACCGATCCCCGGTGCCTGAAGCAGCTGCGCGAAAAGGAGCCAGTCGCCGTTGCTGTGGACGATGGGCTTGTTAAGGGCGGACCCATGCCAGATTCGTTCCGGTGCCGTCCAGGTCAGGGCCGCCGCATCGGGTTCGTCGCAACGGGTGAACCAGAGTCCGCCGCGACCGTCGAAGTGGTTCATCGTTTGATCGAAGAACAGCCAAAGTCGGCCGAGCGGGTCGGTCCACAGATTCCCCACAATGACCGTGCGCTGAATCGGCATGTGGTTCGCCCGCGAATCGATCACGAGGATCGGTTCCGACCAGGTAACCCCGTCATCGTCACTTTTCGCGACTAGCATATGCGCCTCGGGGTTGTCACCGCCCCCGATCCAGGCGGCAAAGAGGCGACCTTTCGGTGAGCTCTCGATCCCGATGGTCATGCCGTAGTCGAGATTCGCGACAGCATACTCCGGCAGCGGATTCGTGTTGAGCCGTGGCGGGAGCAGAGCGAGGTCCGCAACTTGCCGAAGGACCTGCCGCTCGTGAGCAGCAGCCTCTTCCGGCGTGAGAACAGTCAAGGCTTTCTCCTCAGGACTGAGCAGGTCGTCGGCGGAGGTGCTCGTCAGCGCCAGGCTCAGGAAAGCGAATAGATATCGGTGAATGATCATGGTGAGTCTTGTTGATAGGTTAGGGCTCATTCTTCTTCAGTGCGGCCCGTCCCACCGTATCGCGCGTGCCGGGATAGCCGGGGCCGCCAGCGGCGACGTAGCCTTCGCTGCGACCGCTTTCGTCGGGGCTGACCCAGAAGGAATACAGGGCTCCCTGACGCAGCGTGAATCTGAATCGCACCTGCTGGCCAATGAGTGCCGCGAGGTCGTCTCCCGTGTCCCAATCAACCCGAATGAGAGTGGCATCCTCCTCGATCGGCTGGCAACGGGCTTGCGTGAAGGGAGCGATCGGTTCCCCCTCGCGGTTGAGAATTTCGACCCGGAGTTCCCCCTTCGGACAATCGACATTCACAAAGAGGTGCTTCCCGGAAAACGTGAGCGGTCTTGTTGTCAGCGATCCGGCTTCTTTGCCGGCATTCATGGAAGCAAAGCCATCGCGCCGGAGCGTTGCCAACCCGATCGCACCACCCCTATACAATCCGGGCGCACCTGCGGCATCGATTCCTGAGTAGGCACAGTAGGGAAAGACGAGTTGATCATTGAGGATGGAAAACACGCCGGTGGTCGTGTGAAGGTAGGCCCGATCCCAGGCACCTTCGGTCCGCTCTCCCCGGATGAATCCACGGCGGTCGGGACGGTGCCAGTGGAAACCGTCGCGACTGAAACCGAGTTCGAGATCCGTGAGTTTGGGGTGACCGCCTTCCGCGCAGGTTCTGTTGTCAGGCCCGCGATGAATTTGATTCATACCCACGATGAGGCTCTCGTAGGCGACGGCGGCGAGACTGTAGAGTTGGGGCGTTGTTGGAGGACCGGGATACGTCTCTTCGGGTTCCGGTGCATCGAGTCGGTCGGCATTGGTCCAATAAACCGAGTCAGACCAGTCGGCGCTGGCGAGGAATTCGTCGTTCTCGACATACCACCGTGAGCGACCGCGCGGCCCGCCTTGCTTGATACTTTGCACCCACTTCTCACGGAAGGGATTGTAGAAAAACGAGCCGTAGTCTTCCGCCTCACCAGTGGGGCGCGGGGTCGTCCAGTTGGTGCCATCGGAAGTCTGCAAGGTGTGAGAGAATCCTTCAGGACGTAGCTCCGGCTTCACATGCATCCAGCAAGTCAGGAATTTGATGCGCTCCTTGGGATCGACCGCATTGGCATCGAACCAAACCGCATTGTCCGAACCCGCCACAACCGTCTCCGGACCTTCCCATTGGACCCCGGTTGGAAGAAGGTGGTTGGTTCCTTCCGGCGTGAGCGCCGGTCGCGTCCAGGTTTCCAAATCGGGACTCGTCGCCATCGCGAGCGGGCCTCTCCAACCGGCGGTGTAGAACATCTTGAAATGACTTTCTGCCGGATCATAAAAAACGCCGCCCTGCCCGAGATAGACGACCGACCCTTTCTCGACTTCGGTCGGTGTCTCTGCCTTAAAGACCGGATTCTCCGAGAATTTCTCCGCTTGATGGAAAACCCGCTTTAGGGAGGTGCCCTCAATCAAAAAGTCATCCACGAAAAGCTGTCGTCCGACATCGATGGGAAGAACCGTCGGAGGCGAATCGAGATAAGGCACCGGCATCGGCTCGTCAGAAGCAGGGTCAAAGTGACGGGGCGGCCAAACCTTTGGCAACGTGATCCCATTGTAGAGCACCTCGCCTGTATTTTCGCCCCAGGGCTTTTCGGATGTCTCCACCTTTTTCTCTTCGGCATGAAGAGGGTTTGAAAGCAGAATGAGTAGCGTAATGATTCGTTTCATGATTTTCTCCCGAGTTGGCTCGTTAGCTTTTGATAGGAGGTTCGCAAAAATCCGAGGTCACTGCCGACGGCGATCCATCGGAATCCGGATTCTGCGAGCGAGGAAAGAGTCGTCGTGTCGCGAGTGAGGATACCGCTTGCAATGCCTGCGTCCGAGGCGGCCGAAACAACGCTCGCGAGGCAGTCATCGTATCCGGGCGCGGAGGTCGCGTGCCCGAGACTGTGCTGCAAGTCAGCAGGCCCGACGAAGAGCGCGGTGACCCCGTCCACCAACGCAATTTCTGCGGCACTGGCAACGCCTTCGGGATCTTCAATCTGGGCCAGAAAGACGGGCGCTTCGACCGGCCCGTCGGCGAACTCCCGCATTCCGTAGCGCCAGGCACGCACCGTGCGCGAGACACCGCGACTCCCGTGGGGAGGATAGCGCATCGCCTCCACGACCTGCGCCGCTTCCACCGCCGAGCGGACATGCGGCACCATGATCCCATCCGCTCCGCGATCGAGAACCCGACCGATGAGATCCGACGCCAGCGTCGGGACACGCACGATCCCTTTCGTGCGACTTCCTTTCAAAGCGCGCAGCAGCGGTGCGATTTGTTCTTCTCCAAACTCCCCGTGCTCCAGATCGAGGAGGACCCAATCCATTCCACACTCCGCCGCGAGTTCGACAATCGCCGCCGAGCCGGTGGAGATCCAGGTTCCGAGGTGAAGATCGTTTTTCATGAAAGGGTTGTCGAAAGGGTGGGTGATTCGAGTTCTGTCAGGGCGTTGAGAAGGCGATGCCGCGTTTCCTCCCGAAACGATTCCCCGTCCGCTCCCGCCGCGATGAGAAAGAAATCGTCGCCCCGGTCGAAGTAACCTCCCCGCAGCCGGATCACCGCTTTGAAAATGAGATTGCGAAGAACATGCAACCAGAACCGTGGCTCAAAATTCTCCGGTCGCGGACGGATCGTTTCATATCCGGCGAGAGCCGGCTCGAGCACCGACGCATCGAAGAAACAACCGAGCAACGCGAGGTCATCAACCGGATCCCCGGCAATGGCATCGTCCCAGTCGATGATCCCGGTGAGGCGATCCTCCGTGCCGAGGAGATTCCAGAGCGCCATGTCTTTGTGAACGAGACAGGGCTTCTCCAGCGCGAGGAGACCGCCGAGGTCGTGGCACTGATGAGCGATGCGATCCCGCTCCGCCGCACTGAGGAAGCCGCCCGCCGAAAGCGCCTCCAAATGCTCCTCGAAGTTGAGAAAAAAGTAATCGCGGTAGGTGTTGTGGTAGCCACGCAGGGTGCCGCTCGCCCTCAACTCCGAGGTTTGGAAAGGACCAAACCCTGACACCGCCACGGTTTGAAAATCCGCGATCGCGCGGCCGATCTGCCAACTCACTTTCTCTAGATCAAGTTGTCCATTTTTGTGCCAATTCTGCAGGCTCGGTTGATCGAGATACTCGATGAGCTGCCAGGCAAACGGCACTGTCTCACGGGTCGCGTCGCAGGCCACCAACCCGGGGGTGGGAGCCAGTTCGGAACGCACTTGATCGAGCAAATGCGACTCCACCTCCATGTAGTCATCCTGCTCCGGTCCGGTCTCGACGCGGAGAAAAGAGGTCCGCGTTCCGCCGCCATGATGCACGAGCCAGGCCGCGTGATTTCCCTGGGAATGAAAAGGAGCGAGCCGCGCACTATCATCCCCGAGCCGAGCCCGAATCGCATCGCGCAACTCGGTCTCGATCTCTCCGGGGTCGTGCGCCAGTTGCGGGCGGAACGCCGATGCCCGATCACACTTCCAATAGTAGATCGATTCGCGGCTCATTGCTTCGCTCCTTCCGTCTCCTCACTCGTTCGCTTTGCCCACCAGCCACCGATGAGAGACCCGATCACATTTTGCATCACTGCGCTGAAAACCATCGGCACTGCTGCCATAGGATTCGCCGCGAAATGGGTCTTCGCGAGCACCGCCGCCATCCCGCCATTTTGCATGCCCACCTCAATCGAGACGGTGCGTGCGACCTGCTCCGGAAAACGCATCAGTTTTGAAGCAAAGTAACCCAGCGCAAACCCCACCCCGTGCAGGAGCGTCACCGCCAGTGTGAGCTGAAGTGCGAACTCAGCAATCGTCTCCGCACTCGCCGCAACGATGCCTCCGGTGATGAGACAAAGCGCGACCACTGCGACCGGCGGACCAAAGCGCTCGATTTTCGCGACAACCCGCGGGAAGCGCCAGTTGCAGAGCACCCCGATCAAGACCGGCGCGATCACCATCTTCAAAGTCGAGAGCGCGATCCCCACCCCGTCCACCGGCACATAGCGACCCGCGAGCCATTCACACCAGAGCGGCGTCATGACGAAGGAGCACAGCGTTGAAGTCATCGTCATGACGACTGACAAAGCCACATTCGCCCGCGCCAGATAGGCGACCATATTCGAGGCGGTGCCGCCGGGACAACTCGCCAAAATCATCAGCCCGAGTGTCAGATCCGTGCTCAGCCCCATAATCCGCGCCACGAGCCAACCCGTCAGGGGCATGAGAAGAAACTGAAACCCGAGCCCCATCAGCGTCCAGCGTGGCATCCTGACAATCCCCGAAAAATCCGTCGGCTTCAGCGACAGCCCCATCCCGAGCATGACGCAGGCCAGCCCCCAAAAGATCCACGGCCCCGAAAACCAAACCAGCGTCGACGGCGCGAGAAATCCGAGCACCGCCGTGCCCACCAACCAAAATGGATAGTGCCGCGTCAGGCTGCTGAGGAGAGCGTTCATTGGATAACTTTACTTTTCTCTCAACTTCCGCGAGAAATCGACACCACCGACGCGTTACCGTAACGCAAACCGTCTTGCCCAGCGCGATTCAATAGGGTTGAATGCCTCACCCTGTTAGGCCCGCGCCCGAATGGGTAAAGTTCAGCCAGCGACCGAGGTAAATTCGCGGTAGTTTTCTATCGAGCCAGCATCTTCCTCACTCGGGCTTCTTCCTTCTCAAGAGCCGCTCCGGTGACTGGAAGCGGTTCGAAGGTTGGGTCCGGTTTGATGACCTCGTCCTCGTCAAGTTCCCGCCACCGCATATTCCGAAACCAGACATCCTGTCCGTGATCCTGCAGCCAGAGCTTACCGCCCCGACCGGTGAGATCTCCTCCGCGCACACCTAACAACTTTACATATTCCGCCCACTTCGGATCTTTGTAGTCGAAGGAGAGAACTCGCTTCCCGTTGATCCAATGCTCGATCACGCTCTCGTCACAGATGATGCGACCGGTGTTCCATTCGCCAGCCGGCCGAGTCGCGTCTTCGCGAGGAGCCATGCAGAAAAAGATCGAACCGGCTGCTTGCCTCGCATTCTCGCCGTAGGGACTCCCGGCATTGTCGAGGATCTGATACTCGACCTGACCGGGCCGGTAATAGACCCCCGAGTTACAACCTTTCGACACCTTCCACTCGAAACGCAGCTCAAAATCATCCGGCACCGTTGCCGCCGTGTAGGTGAGAGAACCCCCCTTTTTGCTCCGATAAAAAGCGCCATCCTCAATGATCCAGTTTCCCGATTGCTCCCAGCCGTCGAAGGTCTTGCCATCGTGGAGCGGGGTGAACTTGCCTTCCTCACTCTGAGCAGGTGATAGAGTAAAGAACGCGGCAATCAGGACGAGTTGGGAGGGACGATTCTGCTTCATAAAGTTTTCTTCAAGGTAAGGATGTAGTCGATCACGGCTTCCACCTCCTCAGTGGAAAGGAGACCTGCGAGCGGAGGCATCAGGTTCGGATCATAGCCATCGACGAGCAGCGCGTTCGGGTCGAGGATCGATTGCCGAAGATAGTCTCGCGTTGCCTCAATCGTCTTCGGAGCAGCCCCGGGGGCAGAGCGGACCTGACGTTTCGAAGCACCGATTCCGGCAAAGGTAGGGCCAGCCAGCGGCGTCGCATCGCTACTGTGACAGGCCGCGCAATAGGTGCGATAGACCGTCTCACCGAGATTGCCTTTTTCGAATGTGAAGAACGGAATCGCAGTGGTCTGATTCGTTTCCGGCGGATCGAGAACGTCGCCTTCCGACTGTGCAGGGAGGCGATTGATTGTATACCAGAGATCGCCCGACCAGAGCGGATGCCCCGCCTCGGAAACAAAAGAATGAGGAAGCCTCACCTTCACCACCTCATTCTCGACGAGATCGGGAATCTCCAGAAAAACACGGCGACGATCCGGAGAGACCGAAGCGGAAAGCACCTCCGCCCGACGATGTCGAATTTTCTGTCCCCCATAAGTCTGGGTCGGCTGGTAGCCCCAGCGAGTCACGTAGTAAGCACCCGGACTCCAGCCCGTGCCGGTTGCAAGAGGTTCGGTGAACTCCAACTCAAGGCCGTTTGATTTGATTCGCGCCGCGAGCGGTTCGAAAACCATCTCCCCGGTAAAACGGAGATGGGTCAGCCCGCTGACCCGGTGGATAAATTCCTGATCCTTTCCACGGGCGATACCGCCGGCATAGAGTTCGCCCTCCGGCGTCAGCGCGAGACGATGAAAGAGATGGCGAAAACCCTGTGAAAAACGAAACACCGCACCCTGCGAAATGCCTTCAACCTCTTCGACAAAGGCCCGCTGCAAACCACCATAAGTGGCATCACCAAACAAAATATGGCCTTGATAGGGTCCCCAGCTCGCCGGGAGCGTGACTGGCTGCGTCGGCGAAGCCGCGATTTCGCCCTGTGGCAACCAGATCGCAGGCGGCATTTCTTCGCCCAAATCCATCGGATGCCGCGGCGGAATACTGCGAAATCCGTAAAAGGATTCTTTTTGAAAAACGATCAGTTTGTTCGCGGGGAGCCACTCGCCCTGATTATCGAGGATGAGGAGCGACTCGCCGGGTCCTTTCCCCACTCCGTCGGGAGTGCGCAACCCTCCCGCGAGAATTTCGGTTTCACCACTTTCAAGATCCACCCGGATGACGCTGCCCCTCAGCGGAGCCTGATAGTTGTCAATGCCTCTCCGCGCCATCCCGACACTGGAGCAAAAATAAAGACCGCCATCACGGACAACGGCACCGAACAGATATTCGTGATAGTCCATCGTCGCGGGCCAGTCCTGAGAGAGACATCGATAAGTTTCGTAGGCCCCGTCGCCATCGCGATCCAGAAGTTCAGTCGCCTGATTCTTCTCCGTCACAAAAATGCGGTCTCCATCGATAACCAGCCCCATTGGTTCGGAGAGTCCCTGAGCAATTTTCTGAAAACGGGGTGCCTCACGATCGACCGAAGCGCTGAGATCGAGAGAAAAGAGATCGCCTTCCCACGTCGTTAGCAGCAATTCATTTTCGCCTTTCAGCGCGAGGCCGCTGATCGTCAGGGTGAGTGACTCATCCCGCAGGTCGCGAAAATCGAGCGCCGGATGAGTCTTCGTGAGCTTTGCCCCAAACCCCGGAGAACCAACCGGAGCCGGCGGGGGAAGATTTTCCGTCGCGTGATCAATGAGGCGAAGATTCCCCGCAACGCTCCCTTCCAAAATCAGTCGCTTTAGCTTTACGGGATGTGGATACTTAGTGCCGGCCGGCGGGACTAACTGGACCAGAATCGGGAGCCCTTTTCGCATGTCAAACGTGCCGAGTTCGATGCGGGACGAGGACTCCAGCGCCGTCGGAACCACTTTCCAAAACTGATTCTCCCCATCGAAGGAAAGTTGATAATCCTGATTCAAAGGGGCTTCGCAGGAATACTCGGCCACAACCCGAACCCTGTCCTCCACCTTCGCTTCGATATACCAGGCAATCGTTGCACCACGACCCTTCACGATTTCCAGGACATCTCCCTTGTAGGTATTCGGACCGGGACTCACGATCGCTCCGACAGGGAGGTCAAGAGACGCGCCAGGCTCCGCAACAACGATGGGAGCCATCATCGCCGAAGCCACAAAAACAACAAGACCACGCCAAAAATGAGTCATCATGGCAGGACGAGTTGATAGCGGCCATTGATCGCGATTTCAGTGAGGACTTGGCCGTCGAGATCGCGCAGCGACCACTTCTCCAAGTCACCAGTCGGCAGTGACAAGACATCACTCGCCGGAAGACCCGAAATCTCAATCTCACGAAAGGCTGCCGGTGACTCAAGCTTCGGCCTCAGTGGTATCGTTTCCTGAATGCGGATCGAAGTTGCCCCGTGAATGACTGCCCAGGATAAAACCACTCGACCCTCGAGGTGGGAGCATTCGAGATAGCGCAAACGGGATGGCAAGACGTTCCCCTTCCGTTTCAGCGTCCACGACTCTCCCGGCTCACGATAAAAAACCATGGAACCTTCGGATCGAGTTGCCCTTCCCTCTTCGACTAGAGCGAGTTTTCCCGGCTGCGCCTTCCAGACGCGAAATGGCAATCCGTCGTCAAGTGAATAGCCAAGCCAAACTGACTTATTCTGGCAGATCGCCAAAGAACGGGGCACCTCGTCGAGGCTGACGCGGCTGATCACCTCGCCTGAGAAGGGTAACTCTTCTTCCTCATCGGCCACTGCTGGAAAATGAACCAGTGTGATCGCGAGGAGCAATGCGGGAAATCGGTATGAAATGGGAACAATCATCGATACACGGAACGGAAAGACACAGACCGTTCCGGCGAAACCGTCCCGGCGCTTGGAGAATTTTCTACGTAAAGATGCCTTCAGCTTTCGCGGATCATGGTTCGAATCTCGGGAGCGGGAAAAGCGTGATGACACACGCTCTTGTGGATCATAAGAGCGGTCCTCAAACCGGCTCAAGCCATCAAGGACTTCAGTGCTGCGAGGTTTTTGCCACGATCAAAAAATGCCTCAACCTCGACACTGAACCCGGAAATGACCTGACTGCTGACGGTGCCGGAAGCGGACTTCATCGCCAATTTGTAGTGCCCGTCCTGCAAAAGGTATTGCTCAAGCGTTTCATCATCGGTATCGACGATCCAATACTCAGCCACTCCGTTGGTTTCGAAATCCTCAAACTTGACTCCCCTGTCGCGGGTTTCGGTCGATTCCGAAAGGACTTCTACGACAAAATCCGGGACCGGAAATTTCATGGTATCAGGCTGCAGAGAGGCCGCCTTGGAATTATCGAAAAACACGATATCGGGTTCATAATCGTTGCGAGGAAAAACAACGAGGCACTTTTCGATCTTTAACTCACCAAGCTCGTGAATTTCGACAAAAGACCTCAACAACGTGGCAATATTCATCGTCGCATCGAGATGCCGATTCCTCGCCGGTGAGTGCAAAACCACCTCGCCATCAATGAACTCCACTTTTTCTTCGGGCGTCATTTCTTCATAAAATTGGCGACGGCGACTTTCCTCAGCTTTTAGGCCGGATTTCAGAGTAGAAACAATTTGCGGCAATCTTGGAGAATGCTGCAACTCCTCTATCATTTGTTCGATCGTGCTCATCGCGTCCCAAAAGATAATGCTTCGTTCGCATTTGCGCAAGAAGACGGGTTTCAATCGAATGGTGCGACTTGAAAAGCGATCCATTTAAACCTCCGGCGCGTTACCGTAACGCAAACAATCTTGCCCATCGCGATTCAATAGGGTTGAATGCCTGACCTTACCCTATTGAATCGACCCGGAACCATGCCTCGCTCCCATCTCTCACTTGCCGCCATTGCCAAAGAAGCAGGCGTTTCGGCGATGACGGTTTCACGCGCACTGCGCAATGAGCCGCGTGTTTCGGCGGAAACGCGGGAACGCATTCTCCGCATCGCGGACACGATGGGCTACCGTCCCGACCCGCAGCTCTCGCGGATCATGACCCAGCTTCAGGAGCGGCGGCGCACGGCTCCTCGCGAAGTCATCGCCGTGATCCGCGAAGCGCAGACCGGAGCTGACCTTCCCAGCCCGACCTACCAGTATGTGCCCTTTGAAAGTGTCAAAACGCGGGCCGAGCGCTACGGCTACGAGGCGGAGGAATTCTGGCTAGGCGTCGATGGCATGACCGCCGCACGTATGAACGAAATCCTCCGTGCCCGAAACATTCGCGGTGTTATTGTATCCCCGCAATCAACGCTCATGCCCGTGGCGGAGCTCGACTACACCGAGCTCGCCGCTGCGACCTTCGGCTACGGGCTGCGCGAGCCCTCCCTGCATCGTTCCGCCGGGAACATGACCCTCGCGATTCATCTCGCCACCGCCGAGCTCGCTGCCCGCGGCTACCGGCGCATCGGACTGGCCCTCTCCCGCTGGGTCGAGGCCCGCGCTGAGAATGCCTACTCCGCAGCGATGTTGTTTTACCAGCAGAGCATCGCTGCAAAACTCCGGGTGCCGCCGTTCCTCTTTGCGAGCGACGATCTCGTCAGCGACAAAGATCGTTTTCTCCAATGGATCGAACGAAAGAAGCCGGACGCCCTCATCAGCTTCGATCAGGGAGTGCCGGATTGGCTAATCGAATCCGGCCATCGCATCCCGCAGGATATCGGGCTCGTCATCCACGACTGGACTCCGGCGATGAAAGACTTCGCCGGGATCGATCACCGCCGCGAGCACGTCGCTGCTGCCGCCGTCGATCTCGTCGTCGCTCAGCTCATGCAGAATGAAAAAGGGATCCCGACCGCTCCCCGGCAAATCCTCATTCCACCCGTCTGGCAC
>CAZOUP010000147.1:0-11775 GCA_964583035.1 uncultured Akkermansia sp. | reverse complement strand
GAGATTTCTTTCATCGCCGCAATGACATCGTCGGTCGATCCTTTCTCTGCAGAAGGACCACGACCTGTGGTGCCGAGAATGCTTTGTGGGCCGCGGCTGGATCGGGTCAGTTGCGTCTCGCCGTCCGGAGCGAGGATGCAGAAGGCAGTGTTAGCAAAGCGGCCGTCGAGGATTCGGCGGACAATTGCTTCATGTTCTTTGTTTTCGAAAGTTTCGAGACGAACACAAACAAACTCACGGGAGGCTTCAATAAATTCTTTAGTCGAGAACAAACTGTTCTGCGTTTGGGTGTAACCGGGTCAGAAGACTCCGGGAATCCCCGAGCAGGTCGCGGCTGCAGCCATAAAGAAGATCGGACGGTTGGAGCGTTCCGCTTCCTCGATCGCGGTGTCCCAGGTGGTATACCACATGATGCCGGCATTGCCCACGGCTTGAGGTGAGGCGGCTATGTCAGTTGGTCGAGCGCCCTGGCCGAAAGACGAGCCGATGAGGGTGGAGCTGAGAAAAGTGAGGAGGAGGATTCGCTTCATGCCGGAGTGAACCTGCGCGGCGGCGAATGGTTGCGTTTTTTTTCGGCGCTGATGTTTGCGGGTCCCGGCGTGGCGAGCGTGCGTTGCGAAAGCTGAGTTCGAATTCTTAATCCATGTAAATCCTTAAAATCCATGTTCAATCCATGTACAGATTAGAGGAATCATGGATTTTAACGGATGGAACCTTGATTTCATGGATTCCGGTAAGGGCTGCAGAAACCGGTGACATCTTTCGCTACGTTGTTGCTCAGGTCCGGTCGGTTTTAGAACCACATTCGGAACGAAGTGGAGAAAGCCGAAGGCAAATCGACACGAATTGTCACGGATGAAGAGGCTTTCTGATCAATGTCCTTCAGGAGAAGTGTCTGATTTCATGGGACTGCTCTTTCTTAAAAATACCGTTTCAAATATTTTCCGGTGAGGGAATCTCTTGCCGCTGCGATCGCCTTCGGGGTACCGGTCGCGATGACTTCGCCGCCTTCTTCGCCGCCGCCGGGACCCATGTCGATGACCCAGTCGGCGCATTTGATGACGTCTAAGTTGTGCTCGATGACGATGAGGGTGTTGCCCTGGTCGCGGAGTCGATAGAAGACTTCGAGGAGCGTGGCGATGTCCGCAAAATGGAGGCCGGTCGTGGGTTCGTCGAGGAGGTAGAGGGTGTTGCCGGTCGCGGTTTTGCCGAGCTCGGCGGCGAGTTTGATGCGCTGGGCTTCGCCTCCGGAAAGGGTTGTCGCGGATTGGCCGAGGCGGACGTAGCCGAGGCCGACGTCGCGGAGGGCGCGGAGTTGTTGGCTGATCTTGGGGATTTTCTGAAAGAAGGTCACGGCGTCATCGACGGTCATTTCGAGGACATCGGCGATGCTCTTGCCTCGGTAGGTGACGTCGAGAGTTTCGCGATTGTAGCGGCGGCCGCTGCAGGATTCGCAGGTGACGTAAACGTCGCTGAGAAAGTGCATGTCGATCTTGATGAGGCCGTCACCCTGGCAGGCTTCGCAGCGCCCTCCGGTGACGTTGAAGCTGAAGCGTCCCGGCTCGTAGCCGCGAGCGCGGGAGGCGGGGAGCTTTGAGAAAAGGTCACGGATCGGGCCGAAGACTCCGATGTAGGTGGCGGGGTTGGAGCGGGGACTGCGACCAATCGGGGCTTGATCGATGACGATGACTTTGTCGAGGTGTTCGATCCCCTCGATACTGTCGTGTTGACCGGGCTTCTCTTTGCTTTGGTGAAGATGCCGGAAGAGGGCGCGGCGCAAAATGTCATCGACGAGGGTGGATTTTCCGCTGCCGGAAAGGCCGGTCACGCAGACGAATTGTCCGATCGGAAAGCTCACGTCGATGTTCTTGAGATTGTGCTCGCGGGCGCCCCGGACCGTGAGTTCGCGCGGTTCGGTGTCGAAGAGGATCGGCGGTTGTGGCTCGATTTTGATTCGTCCTGACAAATACGCACCGGTGACGGAGTCGGGGTGGGCGATGACTTCGTCGGGCGTTCCCTGAGCGAGGAGCTGACCTCCATTTTCCCCGGCTTCGGGGCCGAGGTCGAGGAGGTGATCGGCGGCACGGATTGTGTCTTCGTCATGCTCGACGACGATGACGGAATTCCCCATGTCACGGAGATTTTTGAGGGTCGCGATGAGCCGCTCGTTGTCGGCCTGGTGGAGTCCGATGCTCGGCTCGTCGAGGACGTAGAGCACTCCGGCGAGGCCGGCTCCGAGTTGCGTCGCGAGGCGGATGCGCTGGCTTTCGCCTCCGGAGAGGGTGCCGCTTTGCCGGTCGAGAGAGAGGTAGCCGAGTCCAACGGTGTTGAGGAAAGCGAGGCGCTTCCGGACTTCGCTGAGAACTTCGGTGGCGTAGGTCGCCTGGGTATCGGTCAGGATGACATCGTTGAGCCAGTCGAGCGCCTGGGTGATGCCGAGAGAGGTAAAGCCTTCGATCGAAAGCGGCGTGAGGTGATGATTCAGGGTGATCGAAAGAATCTCGTCCTTGAGCCGTTTCCCTTCGCAGGTCGGGCAGGGCTTCGCGCTCATGAAGCGGCGGACGTTTCGTTTCGTCACCTCGCTCTTGCTCGTTTCGAGGAGGCGGAGGGCCTGAGTCGCGAGCCCCTCGAAGTCGTCGTTGCCGTAGAGGAGTGCTTTTTTGAAATCGAGCGGGAGGTCTTTGATGGGGTCATCGAGATCGGCGGCGTAGGTTTTCGCGAGGTCTTCGATGGCGCGTTGATGGAATCCTTTCCGGGTTTTCGAACCGGTCCACCAGGTCTTGATGCCGCCTTCGGTGATGCTTTTGTCAGGATTGGGAACGATCAGTTCGCCATCGGGAACGAGGCGGCTCCCGAGGCCGTGACAAGCGGGGCAGGCTCCGAGGTGACTGTTGAAGGAAAAATGTTTCGGCGTCAGTTTCGGGAGGCTGAATCCGGTTTCGGGGTTGGTGAACTGAAAGGTGAAATCGTATTGCTCCCAGGTTTCGCTCTCCGGTGACTGGACGAGGGCGGAGACGTGGTTCTCGGAAAGCTTTTGCGCGATCTCGAGTGAGTCGGCGAGTCGGCTCCGGATGTCTTCGCGGATGACGAGGCGGTCGATCACGATCTCGGACTGCTTCGCTTTCGGCTTTTCTCCCACCTCCTCGATCTCGACAATTTCGCCGTTGAGGCGGGCGCGGAGAAAGCCCTGAGCGCGATAGCGTTCGAGGACATCCTTGAGGGTTTCGCCTTTTTCAACCTTGAGCGGAGCGAGGAGAACGATCTTGGTGCGCTCGGCAAATGAGGTCAGCGCATCGACGATATCTTTGACGGTGTGGCGGACAAGGGGGACGCCGGTCTCGGGATCGTGCGGTTGGCCGAGGGCGGCGTAGAGGATGCGGAGGTAGTCGTAAATTTCCGTCGCGGTCGCGATCGTGGAGCGTGGATTCGGCTGGGAACTGCGCTGCTCAATCGCGATCGCCGGGGTGAGTCCCTCGATGAAATCGACCTCGGGTTTCTCGAGCTGATCGAGGAATTGCCGGGCGTAGGCGGAGAGGGATTCGACATAGCGTCGCTGCCCTTCGGCGTAGAGCGTGTCGAAGGCGAGCGAGGATTTACCCGATCCGGAAACGCCCGTGATGACCACGAACTGATTTCTCGGGATTTCCAAATTGAGGTTTTTCAGGTTATGCTGTCGGGCTCCCTGAATTTTGATCACAGCGTTATCGCCCATAGATGGAAAGTCGTTCGGAACGGAAATGGAAAACATTAAGGCAAATCGGCTCTCCGCAAGAGGAGTCTGGGATTGCTGTGGTCGAGACGAATCTCGATGAGATCGAGGGTGTTGATTTTGAAGATACTCCGGAACTGCCTGAGGAGAAAGAAGAGGCCTTGGAGGACATCATTGACAGTGAGGGAGTGGTTGACGGCATCATCGCACTTCCCGCCGAGGAATACAGTCCGGAGCGTGTCCTTGTCGTTCTGCCGGTGGCTTCGACGACGCGACTGATTCGTGAGGCGCTGGAGAATTTCACGGGTGCGGAGGTCGTGACGACTTCCAATCCGCTGAGGGGATTCGAGTTGGCCTTGCAGCGATCTTATCGGGTCTTTATTTTCGGGATGCAGTTCGAGGAGTTAAGCGGACCGCTGCTCTATGAATTGATTTCCAAGGCGTATGTCACCGAGCATGGTCCGAAGCGCCTTGCTCCGGGAGTCGTCTTTATTCGCGAAGAAGAAGATCCACGGCTCCCCGAGGAATTGAGCCGCGATGTGCGGATAAAGGATGTGATTCGGAAACCGGTGAGGATTGATCGTTTGCTGAAAGCGGTGGGTGGTACGGTCGAAGTGCTCGATCCCACGGCGAGGTAGGGGGGAGTGAGAAGGTGAGAAGGTGAGAAGGTGGGAAGGTGGGAAGGTGGGATGGGTTGCCTAACCCGTCGTTGCGATGGATGTGCGGCGGAGTCTTCGGAGAAGGGTTGGTAACCCGGCCTACTTGCGCGCTCTATCTCTTTCCGATTTTTGAAAAGACGATCTCGGCTCCGGCGGCTTTGGTGTGGTAGACAAATTCCATGAGCTCTCCGAGTCGTCCCGAGGGGAATCCGTTTTGCCGCTCGACGAACCAGTGGAGGTATTCGTAGGGGAGGGTGTGGAGATGGCGGTGCTGATAGCGACCGAAAGGCATGCGGTAGACTTCGAGATCGGCGAGATTATCGGCGAGTTCCCGTTTCATCGCCTCGGCGAGGTCGAGTTCTTCACTCATCGAACTGGTAGCAGCAGTCGGGGCTGATGGTCCCGTTTTCGGAAAAGATGACGCCTTCATGTTCGAGGAGGCGTCGTTTCCGGCGAATCGGCTCCCCTTCGCTTTGCCCAAAGAATCCGCCAATCTTCAGGTCGGAACTGACGACGCGATGGCAGGGGGTGTCGGGAGCAAACGGGTTTCGCTTCAGGGCCTGCCCGATGGCACGAGGCGAGCCGCAATCGATGTATTTTCCGAGAAGGCCATAGGTCGTCACTTTGCCTTTCGGGATGAGTTGCAGCGCGTCGTAGACTTTGGTCTCGAAGGCAGTGGGCGGTCGATGCGTCTCCATGATGGGCGAAAGTAGCGAAAAGGCGGTGATTCCGCAATTGCTGACTTGGATTCGCGGGGCTGCTCTTTAGAATGCGCCCGTGATCATTGATTTCCTCCAGCCACTGCTTCCGGGCATCAATCTCTCCGTCCTCACGATTTATGTGATCCTCGTGATGGTCGTCCTCGCCTTTTTCCGCGAGTGGGGATCACCGGACATTGTGGCGCTCTCCGCGATGGGAGCGGTCCTGCTTTTCGGAATCCTCCCGCTCACCGATGTCGTTGAAAATGGAGTCATCCTTGAGCGGGGGCTACTCACGGTGTTCAGCAACGGGGCCCCGATCACGATTGCCTGCATGTTTGTTCTCAGCGCGGGATTGGAGCGAACCGGCGTGATCGACGCGATGGGAAAATTCTTCTCCAAGGTGGCGGGGGAGAGCGAGTTGCGGGTTCTCCTCGTCATGATGACGATGGTCGCGGTGCTCTCAGCTTTTGTGAACAACACGCCGATCGTGGTTGTTTTTCTGCCCATCGTTTTAGCTCACGCGCGGGCCGTGGGGCTGCGGGCGTCGCGACTTCTCATCCCGCTTTCCTTTGCCTCGATCCTTGGCGGCACCTGCACGCTGACGGGATCGTCGACGAATCTCATCATCGACGGGGTCGCGCAGGAATACGGGCAGACTCCGTTCGGAATGTTTGAGCTGACGAAGCTCGGGATCCTCTACGCGGTGGTCGGATTCCTTTACCTGATTTTCATCGGGCGGAAACTGCTCCCGAACCGCAGCCTCCTCTCGGAACTGATCGACAGCGAGGTGACGCGCGAAGTCCTGACGCAGTTTCAAGTCGAGCCGGGGTCACCGCTCGTCGGGAAAACGCTCGTGGAGACTTTGCTGAAAACTTACCCGAAGGCGCAGGTCCTCGAGGTCCGTCGCCGGGGACGGACGCTCCCGACGGACCTGGATGAGTTGATCATTCATGAAAAGGATCGTCTCCTCATTACGGTTCATGGTCAGGCGTTTAAGGAGCTGAAAGAGAAGGGAGGGGTGAGCTTTGAGGGGCAGGATCCGCTCAACCTGACCGAGCTGGAGACGCGTGAGTTGAAAATGATCGAAGGCATCATCGGCCCGCGATCGGACATGGTTGGGAAAACTCTGAAGCAGATTGGCTTTCGCCGGAATTACGGCATCAACGTCCTCGCGATTCACCGGCAGGGCGTGAACCTGAAGGCCGACTTCAACACCGTCCGCCTTGCTTTCGGCGACACGCTTTTCATGGAGGGCGCGCCGGATGCCTTGAGCCGCCTCCAGAGCCAGAAGGACTTCGTGAGCATTTCCGACACGCCGGAGTTGAAGGTGAATAAGAAGAAAGTCTGGATCGGAGTCGGGATCGCGATGGCGTTTGTCCTCGGGGCCTCGTTCAAAGTGCTCGGGATCCCGGCGCTGGCGATTCTCGCCGCGATCGGGATGATCATTTCGCGCTGTCTCACTGCTCAGCAAGCTTACGAGGCGGTGCAGTGGAACATTGTTTTTCTGATTTTCGGGATGCTGGCGCTCGGCCTCGCGATGGATCAAAGCGGAGCGGCGCAGCTCCTTGTGAGTGGGATCATGGCGATCTTCGGCGACTTTTCGCCCTTCGTGATTTTGGCGGTCGTCTATCTACTGAGCTCGACGCTGACGGAGTTGATCAGCAACAATGCGGTCGCGGCGCTGCTCACACCGATCGTGATCGGGATCGCGTCGAAGGTCGTCTACGAGGGCGAAATGGGCGTCGATCCGCGCCCGTTTATCGTTGCGATGATGTTCGGATGCAGCGCGAGCTTCGCCACTCCGATCGGCTATCAGACGAACACTTACGTCTACGGGGCAGGGGGCTATAAATTCACGGACTTCCCCAAGGTCGGGGTCCCGTTGAATCTCATCCTCTGGGGCGTCGCATCGCTCCTTGTCCCTGTTTTCTGGCCGTTTCGCTGATTGCTCCCGGTCAACGGCTTAATATTATTCTTCGGCGCATCGAATAATTAAGAACAAAATTCTATTTGCATTTCCGTAATTTATTATGATATTTATGGTAATAATTAAAATTCATGATGAATTACACCAAATTTGCGCTAATTTGGGTGACTATGACGGTCACTCTTGGATTTCTACCAACTTCGGCCCAGTCTCAGACTTTGCGGGAAGCGGTTTGTCGGATGTTGGAGTTTGAGCCGGAACTTAATGCGGCTGAGTATGACACACTGAGCAGTCGTGAGGATCAGAAATTAAGTCGCTCAGGCCTCTTTCCTAGACTCTCTCTGAATTCGTCAGCTGGAGTAACTGAGCGGGACCGTTCAACAGACGGGCTTTTCGAATCAGGAGAAAGTCTCTTTCAACGCCAGGCGGGACTTTCGATTCGTCAGTTGCTCTATGACGGAGGAACCACCGTGAATCAGGCGCGCTCCTCGAGAAATGCGTTTCTCGCTCAGCAGTATCTTGAGAAGAGCATGATCGAGGAAAGAGTTGTCGACCTTGCTGAAGTTTATCTCGAAGTGACTCGAACCAAGCGTCAGATAGAATTGGCTGAACTGAATGTTCGAAACCATGAACGCATGCGTGACATGCTCGAAGAACGAGCTCGCGCAGGCGGCGCTCGTTCTGATCTCGCGCTTGTTCAAGGGCGCCTTGGGCTTGCCACCAATACGCTGGCAACTTCGAAGCTCGCATTTCGGCTGGCTAGCAATCGTTTTGAGCGCCTCACAGGAATGACGCCCCACAGTCTCACTATTCCCGATATCCCGGGGGTTCCTTCGTCGATGGAGTCCGTGGACCTCAGTAATAATTTCAGTTACCTTGCTTCAGCGGAAGCACTTGAGGCAGCCCAGTTCCGTGCCCGCGCCTCAGAAGGGCTTGATCGCCCGCGCATCTATCTTGATGGTGGTGCTTCAGTGGGGCGGGACCTCGGAGGAGTTCGAGGAGAGGATAATGAGGTCAGCGGTTTGGTCGTAGCAAGTTGGGATCTATTCTCCGGAGGATACAACCGGGCGGCCAAAGAGAAGGAGCATTTTCAAGTCGGCAAATATGAGGAACTGCTCAGAACTGCTGATCTGGAGCGCCATTACAATCTTGGCGTTCTCTGGCAGGAAAGGGAGGGGTCTATGGCCTCTGTTGATGCGCTACAGGTCTATGCAGAAGAGCTTAACCTGGTCACAGATGATTATCGTGAGCAGTTCAAAGTAGGTCGTCAAGAGTTGCTCAACATTCTCGATGTTCAGTCTGAATACTACACCGCAAAATCCCGACTTCTCGATGCCAACTTTGATCTCGACACCTCATCCTATCGAATTCTCGGCATTCAGGGTTTAGCAACCTCGTTTATCCTCGGTGGAGATGGATGCGAAGGATGCGGATTGGACGACAAGTCCGTCATCGATCCAAAGACTGAAGCGGCTTCCTTCACATACTCTGATCCGGATGCGCGGGTTCCTCTGACTCAGGGGCATCTCATGAATAGTCGATTTGATACCGCTGGACCTGAGGCCGATTACGCTTCACTCGAACAGGAATATTATGTCGAACGGAATCAACTTCCTGTTCAGCCATCGGCGGACGCCAAACCAAAAGGAGGTGTCTTCAAATTCTTCAGGATGACGCCTCCGCAGAATTCTCGAATCCGAATCTTCAAGTGATCGCTTTCCCTAAGCTAAAACGCACTATTTCATGAACTACTTTTTGCAAATCACTGATTCAGAGGGAAAGGAAAGCCTCATCCCAATCGGCGAGGTGACGAATGTCGATGTTAGCCCCGGTGATGACATTGTTGTCATGGACGAATCCGGGAACCCTGTCGAAGTCAGCCTTCGTCCGGAAAACGAAGATTTGGAGATCCTTTTTGAGAACGGGTCGAAAGCAATCCTGGAAGACTTCTATGCTCAGGAAGAAGGGGCGGAGCCGATTACAATCAGCCTGAACCCGATTGAGCCGGTTTCTGAGGCGTATGAATTCAACAGTCAAACAGGGAATCTTCCGAATGCGAAGTCTTTCACCCTGATGCGATTTTCGAATACCGAATATATTGAGTTTGTTGAACAGATTGACGAATTAAGCCGCAATGTGTTGCCGGTGGGAAGCCAGGCCGCGGCATCCTCTGGTGGCGGTGGTGAACGAAATGAGCAGGAAATCGCTGAACAAACGATCATTCAAACGACGAACGGAAGTGGGCCCCTACCCTCTGCAGTATCAGACTCAGGCAGCGGGATCGCCGGAGGTCCGGCTATAGCCATTAATCTACTTGTGAATGACGCTGATCCAGTAGGCGGCGGTCTGACATTGCAGGCAATTGCCGGGGTTGGCGTTTCGCCAGGAGATCGTGTAACTCTGCCCGGCGGCACTGTGGTTGTCGTTGGTGCCTCGGGGAATGTCTCTGTCGAACCGGGCTCCAAGTTTGAGGGATTGCGTGTTGGGGAAATCGGAACAGAATCCTTTCAATACTCGATAGTTGATGCCAGCGGAAGCGTAGCAACTTCACAAGTCGTCATCAGCGTGACGGGAGTAAACGATCCTCCAAACGCTGTTGCTGATAAGTATAGCGTAGGCGAGGATGCTCCGGTTACAGTGGATGTTCTCGCTAACGACAGTGATCCTGATGTTGGCGATACTTTAACTGTGACAGGGATTTCGGCTCCTCCTTCTGGTGTCGCTACTTTAAACGGTGACAATAGTATTTCGTACGATCCCAATGGAAGCTTTGAGAATCTCGCGGTTGGAGAAACCGCGACAGTAATCGTAGCATATACGATTTCCGACGACGCGGGTGCGACTTCTAACAGTGCGGTAACTTTTGTTGTTGAGGGAAGAAATGACGCGCCCGAAGCTAACAATGATACAGGTTCGACGGACCAGAATAGCCAGCTAGTTGTCAATACTATCCTGAATGACACTGATCCAGATGGTAGCGATACGCTGACGATTACGGGGGTTACCCAACCTTCATCCGGGCTTGTGCTTCACAATGATGGAGACGTAACCTTCGATCCCGGCGGCGAATTTGACCATCTTGGCGTAGGCCAGAGCGAAGTGGTCACATTTCAGTACGATATTTCAGATGGGAATGGAAATACTGATACCGCGACGGTTTCCATTACCGTTAATGGTGTCGACGACGCAACGGTGACAAATCCTGACTTTGATCGGACGGATGAAGAGACTTCAGTCACTATTGATGTTCTGGCAAATGACTCGGACTTGGATGACAATGATTCGCTCACTATCGAATCTGTCGATCAACCGATAAATGCTAACGATGGGATCGTAGTTAACAATACAAATAACCTGACGTTCACCCCCGGATCAAATTTTGATTCTTTGGCTTTCGGAGAAAGTGCTACGACGACATTTGAGTACACTGCCGTGGCTGCCGGGAGTGGCGCAACGCAGGTAGAAACCGTTACGGTCACCATTCACGGAGTGAATGATAATCCAGTGGCAAACAATGATTCTATCAGGACAGATCAGGATGTTCCAATCACGATCGATGCTGTCGGGAACGATACAGATGTCGACACCAGTGACCTTCTCTTGATAACTGGAGTCGATCAGCCTTCGAAGGGCAGTGCCACAATCAATAGCGAGAACCGCATTGTCTTCAATCCGGGAAATGATTTCGACTCGCTCGATGACGGAGTTGATGAAACTGTGAGCTTCGACTATTTCATCTCTGATGGGAATGGCGGAACAGATGTTGCCACGATCACTGTTACCGTAACTGGAGTCGAGGATCTCACGAATACGGCGCCTGACGAAGGTGAAACAGATGAAGAGACAGCAATTACACTGAGTGTTCTCGATAACGATACCGATCCGGATACCGGTGAAGTGCTCGTGATCAATACCGTTTCGACGCCGGCTAAGGGATCTACTTCGACAGATGGGACGACCATTACCTTTGACCCCGGGAGTGATTTCAATGATCTCGCAATAGGGGAATCGGAGACAGTCACTTTCGAATACGCCCTGACGACGGGTGAAGTGGAAACTGTAACCGTTACCGTCAATGGACTGAACGATGATCCTGTTGCGATCAATGACGTTGAAACGACGAATGAAGATTCCGTCGTGAATATTGACTTATTGGGAATCGATGATTCGACGGCTGCCGATAGCGACGTCGACGGAGACAGTCTGACCGTTACTGAGATAAACGGGATCGCCGCAGGCGGGACTATCACACTTGTGAGTGGTGCCCTCGTCACTGTGAATGCAAATGGGACCGTCGATTATGATCCAAACGATAAGTTTGAGGCTCTCGATGGAGGTGACGTTATTACTGACTCGTTCGCCTACACGATTTCTGATGGTAATGGAGGTACCTCCACCTCGACAGCTACTGTGACAATCAACGGAGCAAATGACGCTCTTGTCACAAATCCCGACTCGGAGTCTACCCTCGAGGGGACTCCGGTTACTATTTCAGTGCTCGCAAATGACAGCGATCCCGACGGAGATGATAATCCCCTCGAGATCGCCTCGGTGGCTCAACCTGCTGATCCGAGTGATGGGGTCGCAGCCATTGTGGGAAGCGAAGTGACATTCACTCCCGGGTCGAACTTTGAAAGTCTTGCCGTCGGCGAGAGCGCGATCACGACTTTTGAATACACCGCTCGCTCGCGAGGGAGTCTCGAAACTCAGACCGAAACAGTAACGATCACCGTGCTTGGCCAGAACGATGGCCCAGTGGCGTTGAACGACACTGGAGCA
>CAZOUP010000146.1:0-12125 GCA_964583035.1 uncultured Akkermansia sp. | reverse complement strand
CCCTCGCAGTTCGCCCTTGACGCATCGGGCAAAACGGGTATGTTCCGCGCCCTATTAATTGACCGAAACAATTCGAACAAATGGCCAACTCCAGATCAGCCCTTAAGCGCGTCCGCAAAACGAAAAAGGAGACCTCACGCAACCGTGTTCTCAAGGCCCGCGTGAAGCTTCTCCGTAAGGAAGTCGCCGCTGCCGTTGAATCCGGCGATGCGAAGAAGGCTCAGGAGGCTTATAACAAGTTTGCTTCCGCTGCTGATAAAGCTGCCAAAAAAGGGACGATGCACAAGAAGACCGCAAGCCGCATCAAAGGACGCGCCGCTGCTTCCATCGCAAAAGCTGCTTAATCTTTCTCCACTCAACTCTGTTAGGTCGATGACCTAACCCTGTTAAGTGAACCAAAACCCCGCCACGGCGGGGTTTTTTATGTCTGCCTGCAACGACGCGCGCAATCGAGAAGTGGGATGGGTTGCCTAACCCGTCTTTCCACGACCCAGCGCAGATGACGCAAGATGCGCCACGGAGTCTCCGCAAACGGTAGGGCAACTCGTTCTACTTTTGGACCGAGAAAAACCAGGGAACCTATTTTCCCTTCGTCACTTCGGAACCGGCGACGTCGCATTTCCAGGTGCGCTTCGTTCCATCGGAATAACGGTCTACGTAGGTGATGACCTGCACTTCGTAGGGAATCTTGCGTCCGCAGGGAAGACAGTTGTAACGGGTCTCCCACTCTTTCTTTTTCTTCACCGTGTACCACTTCACGACGCCGCGAGGTGGTTGATAGTCGCCGACGCAGGCGCACTTGCTGAAACGACCAGCCTGCGCGGTCGTCGTCGTAAATGAAAGGGCGAAAACGCCAAGGAGGAGAAAAACCAGGTTCTGTTTCATCGGAAGAAAAATTTCGACTTCTATCGAGATAGAATAATCCAGCGCCGGACGCAATCTTTTATCGTCGGTGACGGTCCTGACTCGTACAGGCTCAATAAAGGATATCGAGCAACTCGACCTCAAAGACGAGAGTCTCATTCGGGCCAATTTTCGGGGGTGACCCCCGCTGACCATAAGCAAGATTCGGCGGAATGATAAATTTGTATTTCGCCCCCTTCTGCATGAGCTGAAGGCCCTCGGTCCAACCGGCAATGACCTGAGTGACGCCGAAAGTGGCGGGTTGACCGCGCTGCACGCTGCTGTCGAAAACGGTACCGTTAGTGAGAGTTCCATGGTAATGCACTTTCACCTTGTTATAGGTGCTGGGGCGCGCCCCGCTTCCGGGCTTCAGAACCTGATACTGCAAGCCGGAATAGGTCGTTTGCATTCCAGTAGAGGCCGCCGGGGAAGGGGCACCCGCTCCCATGGCTGCCCCTGACTGAAGATTTCCGGGATCAGAGGGTTGCACGGTTGGAGAGGCCTCATCCGGCTCGCTGGTCTTACAGGAGACCAGCGAGAGGACCGCAGAGAAGGAGAGAGCAGCAAAAAGAAAGCGGTTCATGAGCAGCGAAACTGCCATTGAAACGTCGGGAACGAAAGGGAAAAGACGATCACCTTTCTACCCCTGTGGCGGCTGCCTCTGCGGCGGCGGCGGCTTCCTGCTCCTTCAGCTCCTCGATCTTGTCGTAGCCGCACTTAGTGACTCCCAGCAAAATAAAACCGATCGCGAAGACGACCACCATCCCGATTAGACCTCGTTTTCCCATGCCTTTGATTACGAGTTCAACTGGTGTGATGGCTTGAGCCATTTTCGAAGCACCGATCGGGAGGCTCCGCCAAGACCTGAACGCCTCACTCCAACATTAGCTTTTGGCCTCGTTCGGCTGGCGGAATGCGGAAATGATCAGGAGCGCTGCCGCGATGCAAATACAGGAATCGGCGACGTTGAAGGAGGGGAAATGCCCCCCGGTATCGGGGAAAAACATCCCGTAGAATGGCGGGCGAAAATCGAGAAAATCGACGACGTAGCCACGACCGGGAAGAATGCGGTCCGTGAAGTTTCCGAGGATGCCGCTAATGAGCAATGCAGCGGCCACTTTCGAGATTTTGTCCGGAAAAGCGTTTTTTCTCCACAGCGTCATGATGCCGGTGATCGCGAGAATTCCGATCGCCCCGAAGATCCAGTTCGCGTAGGGATTTCCGTTGAACATGCCGAAGGCCATGCCTGTGTTGTGGACGCGGACGAGGTTGAAGAAGTCCGGGATCACTTCGATGAAATCGCGGGAGGGATACTCCGGAAAACGATTCAGGATCCACGCCTTCGTGACCTGATCGAGGATGTAAAGGGGCAGGGTGAGATAAAGAAGCAACTTCATCGGAAAGGCTTAGTGGGATTTCATGACCTCGTCACAGCGCTGACAGAGACCGGTCCCGGTCGAAACCGGAACGGAGCGGCGGCAGCGCGGGCATTCCTCATCGTCGGTGACGATGACATTGGCAACGGCAGCGCCTGCAGCATCTTCGACTGTGAACTTGGAAACCATGAGGAATTCGAGAGCCTCCGCCGGCTCGCTGGCGAGAACCGACCTTGCGGGATCATCGGAGGGAAGCGCGAACTGCACCGCCGCGCGTTCGCGTTTTTTAAAAGCCTCCCCTTTCACCGCCGCATCGATCGCGACCTGGGCGAGATCACGGAGACGAGTGAGTTGCGCAACTGCTTCCGTGGCGGTTTTACCGGTGAAAGCCGGATTCGGCTGCGGAAAAGTCTCGAGGTGAATCGAGGTGTCGTGTCCCGCATACTCCCACGCCTCATCTGCCGTAAAGGCCAATACCGGCGCAATCAATTTCACGAGCGACTCGAAGACAAGATGCATCGTCGTCTGGGTCGCGCGGCGGCGGGCTGAATCGGGCGCGTCGCAATACATCCGGTCCTTCGTAATATCGACGTAGAAGGCGCTGAGATCGACGGCGCAAAACTGATTGAGCGTGTTGAAGACTTTGCGGAATTCAAAAGCCTCATAGGCCGCTTCGCATTCGGTGATGACCGTGGTAAGACGTTCCATGATCCAGCGATCCACGAGGGGGAGCGCCTCATCGCTCGCGGCATCTTTCGCGACGTCGAAATCATAGAGGTTCGCGAGGAGAATGCGGAGGGTGTTCCGGAAACGGCGATAGGGCTCGGCGGTTTGTTTGAAGAGGTCTTCGCCGAAGGGCACTTCATTCTGCCAATCGACACTGCTGACCCAGAGGCGGAGAATATCGGCCCCGTATTTGTTGTAGAAATAAGCGGCATCGACCGGCTTGCCCGCTTTCTGCGCCGCGGACTTGGAGATTTTCTTTTTGTCCTGATCGACGACGAAGCCGTGCGTCATGACCGTCTTGTAAGGCGCCGCATCACGAACCGCGACACTGAGCATGAGCGAACTCTGAAACCAGCCGCGGTGCTGATCAGTCGCTTCGAGGTAGAGATCGGCGGGACAACTCAACTCAGGGTGGCGATCCATGACCGCGACGTGACTCGAACCGGAATCGATCCAGACATCGAGCGTGTCGGTGCAGCGGCGGGTCCCCTCAGGGAGGCCGAGCTTTTCCGCCCACCAGGCATCGTCGTGCTCGAACCAGAGATTCGTGCCTCCGCTTTCGGTGAGGTCGGCGACTTTGCGGGCAAGGTCGGCATTGATGTCCGGCAATTCCTGACCGGGAGGATAGAAAACCGGAAGCGGCACGCCCCAGGTGCGCTGACGGGAGATGCACCAGTCCGGACGCGACTCGACCGTTCCGTGGATGCGGTTCCGCCCCCAGTGCGGGAGCCAGTCAACGCGGTCGATCTCGCCGAGCGCGGTTTCACGAAGTTCATCGATGCGAATGAAAAACTGCGGGACCGAGCGGAAAATGATCGGTGTCTTTGAGCGCCAGCAATGCGGGTAGCTGTGAAGATATTTCTCTTTGCCAACGAGGTTCCCTTTTCCGGCAAGGATCTTGATGATCGGGATGTTCGACTCGTGAACGTGCTGGCCAACGAGCTCCGGCACACCGACTTCGTCCGTAAAGCGACCTTCGTCATCGACGGGGGAAAGAAGGCCGAGGTCGTTCTGCTGACCGGCAAGGTAATCGTCGGCGCCATGGCCGGGCGCGATGTGGACCGCACCGGTTCCGGTCTCGGTCGTGACGAACTCGGCGAGGATCACTTTCGAAGTGCGATCGAGGAATGGATGCTGCGCCTCCGCTCCTTCGAGGGCCTCGCCTTTGATCTCCTCCATTTCGCCGGAAGGCAAAAATCCAGTCTTCGCCCCGAAGGCTTCGACGAGTTCTTTCACAATGATAAACCGCTCCGTGATCCCTTTTTCCGCATGAGTAAATTCGCCCTTCAAGTAGGTGAAACGCGGGTGCACCGCGATCCCGAGGTTCGCGGGAAGTGTCCACGGAGTCGTTGTCCAGATCACCATCGAGGCGTCGACGGCGTGGGCACCGGTGAGGAGACGAAATTTCACAAAGATCGCGATGTCTTTCACGTCCTCATACTCAACTTCGGCTTCCGCGAGCGCGGTTTGGGCACCGTAGCTCCACTGCACCGGCTTCTTCGATTGATAGACGAGCCCTTTATCGACGAGGGTGGCGAAGACACGAATGATGTCCGCCTCATACTCCGGCGCGAGGGTGAGATAGGGATTGTCCCAGTCCCCGAGGACGCCAAGACGTCGAAACGATTTCCGCTGAATGTCGATGTACTCGCGGGCAAAGGCCTCGGAGCGACGGCGGATCTCGGCCGGCTCGAGGCCTTTCGATTCTTTGACGACCTTGAACTCGATCGGCAAACCATGGCAGTCCCAACCCGGGATGTAAGGGCACTCGTAGCCCGCCATCGATTTGCTCTTCATGACAAGATCCTTGAGGACCTTGTTCAGCGCCGTGCCCATGTGGACGTCACCGTTGGCGAAAGGAGGCCCGTCGTGAAGGATGTAACGCGGAGCGTCCGCCGCTTTCCGCTTCGCGATGATTTTTTCGTAGAGATCGCTCTTTTCCCAACCCTCAAGCCGCGCCGGTTCGCGCTTCACGAGATCGCCCCGCATCGGGAACTCGGTATCGGGAAGATTCAGGGTCGCTTTGTAGCTCGTCGCGCCGTCTTGATCGCTCATAAATAATGCAGGGGGGAAAGGCGCGGAAAGTAGCACCCGCGAGGGAGAGGGTCAAAGGGGAAGGCGCGGGTGAAAGGTCAATCCAGCGCGGTCGGCATTCTTCCGAATGCCGCTACTTTTTGCCTCGTAGCCGCGTTGGGGACAACGCGGATGGAGAGTGGCGTGCGTAAAATAGCTGCAAGCTCCAAATATTCTTCACCCCACCACCCGATTTCGCTGTTTCTTCACGAGCGCGAAGGCAAGAAACGCGATCCCAAGTCCAATCATGAAGGTCGAGTAGAACTGGCCGCGAGTCAGACCCCCGATGTGCTCGGCGTCGGGTTCGCGGAAGTTTTCCACGAGAATGCGACCGACGGCGTAGACGAGGAAGAAGGTTCCGGTGAGCATCCCGTGATAGAGATTTTTCCACTTCAGGCGGATCACGAGCAAGATGAAAAACGGCAGGAGGCCCTCGACGACGGCTTCATAGAGCTGCGAAGGATGACGCGGCGTGAGGATTTCCCCGAGAAGGGCGCGGAAGGTTTCGTTCTCCCGTGAGGCTTCGGTAATGAGTTCGACGGCGGCAAAATGGGCGTTGTATCCGCTCGCGGTGGCCGCAGAGACGGCGTGGTCAAATTTTTCAACAAAACCGGGAATGGCCGCCTGCCCTTTTTCTGCAAGGTCCCTCAGCATCGTGGTGGGAAATGCCCAGTCGCGCCCGCCGCCGGGGGCATCAACCAAGTCATTCAGCTCGTCAGGGAATTTCATCGCCCAGGGGTGCTGCGTCACGCGACCGAAAAGCTCACCATTCACAAAATTAGCAAGACGCCCGAAGAAGACCCCGAGCGGCGCGACGACGACTAGATTATCCCCAAGGCCGAGCCAGGAAATTTTCTGATAGCGGGAGTAAAACCACGCCACGATGCACATCCCGGCGATGCCGCCATGACTCGACATGCCGCCGCCGAGAAAATCGAAAAAGCTCAGGGGATTCGCCGCAAGCTCCCCGAAGTTATAGAGCAACATGTAGCCGAGGCGCCCGCCGAGCATGGTGCCTAATAAGGCGACAATGGTGACGAAGTCGCCGACCTGCTCCTCCCTCAACTCCGACGCTCCCAGCTTCACGAACCAGCGAATCAAAAGAAACGCAAAAAAGAATCCGGCCACATAAGCCAGTCCATACCAACGAATCCCGAAAGTCTCGGTGAACTGGATCGCAAAAGGATCGAGATGGTGAACGTAGGTCGCGAGCGTGATGAACATCTTACTGACGGCTATTGAACGAGCCACAGCCCTGAAAGCAAGCCGCGATATTGTGAGATCAGAGACCGGAATCGAAAAATCTTTTCGCGACCGGACACGCTGATTACGAACCAGTCACGGCTGAAAGAATCGCCTCAAGGCCCCGAAACGTCTGCGATGGCACGGGAACTGCTCTTGTAAGTCATTGTCAGTCAAAGTAATACGATCGCTAAAATTTCGTAATACGAATCTGACAAATGTTAATCAGCAAACAGAAAACCAACTGAACCAATTATGATCACAGCAGTTTCACGCACTTGGAAAAAGTGCCTCACATTCGGTGCCATGCTCGCGGGCAGTGCACTTCTCACGGCTCCCCTTTCGGCTGAGCCGCTTAAAATCGGATACAGTGACTGGCCGGGCTGGGTTGCCTGGGAAGTCGGTATCAAGAAGGGATGGTTCGAAGAAGAGGGCGTCGAAGTCGCTTTCGAATGGTATGACTACGTCGGCTCGATGGACGCCTACGCGGCCGGCCAACTCGATGCGGTCGGAATGACCAATGGCGACGCTCTCGTCACCGGAGCCACCGGAAAGCCTTCTGTCGGCGTTCTCATCAACGACTTTTCCAACGGAAACGACATGATCGTCGCGAAGCCGGGTGTCGAGTCGCTTATGGATCTCAAAGGAATGAAGGTCGGTCTCGAAGAGGGCTTTGTTCCTCATCTTCTCCTCCTTAAGGGAATGGAAATGGCCGGCATGGAGGCTGGCGACATCACGACCGTGAACACACCGACGAACGAGACTCCGCAGGTGCTCTCCTCCGGTGCGGTGGACGCGGTCTCCGCCTGGCAGCCAAGTTCCGGGGAGGCGCTCAAGCTTGTTTCGGGATCGAAGCCAATCTTCACCTCAGCTGATGCTCCGGGAATCATCTACGACATCATGTTCGTTGATCCTGAGAGCCTTGAAAAGCGACGCGACGATTGGAAGAAAGTGATCAAGGTCTGGTATAAGATCGTTGATTTCATCAAGGACGAGGACAACCTCGACGAGACCCTTGAGATTCTCTCTTCACGAGTTTCCGTGTCCCCTGCAGAGTATGAGCCATTCCTCGCCGGCACCTACATTCTCACCGGAGAAGAAGTGAAGCCGATCTGGGAAAAAGCGGAAGGACTCGGTTCTGTCTATGGATCGACCAAGATCTCCGACGATTTCAACGTTGAGTTCGAGGCTTACGAAAAAGCACTCGATATCGACAAGTATTTTGACCCGAGCCTGACTCTCGAAGTGCTCGAGGAAATGGCCGCCGAGTAAGATATTTTTAGTTGGTTCAACATCGGGGTCGTTCATGGCCCCGGTGTTACCGACCTACCAGCGACCCGCTTACGTTGCCATGTCAGGAAAAGGAAAAGATGCACGCGAACCGTGGTTTGCGGTGCGACGGGAGCTCTCGGCGAGACGCTCTACGATCCTCACGGTGATCTCGTTCGCCCTGCCTCTCCTAATCTGGTCAGCAGTGAGTTACCTTCCCTTCCTTTGGCATCCTGATGTCCAACTTCAGCTCTCGGCCCACCGCACTGATGTTGCGACCGTCTATGTCGCCGGCGACCGCGTCAGCAAAGGTTTCTTTCCCCAGTTTCAGTCAGCGGTTCGAGAACAAAACGAAGCCCTCAAAGAGCAACTGACTTCCAGTGACCCACTCGCCGGCGCGACGGAAAGCACGATACGGCGCGCTAACAAAAAGGTGCTCCGTCATTTAGCGCCGCTCCTCAATCAGAACCGTTGGATCAATGACGATCAATACACCGACGATGAAGCGATCTACCACGCATGGGGTGAAATAGCCTCCGGTGAAAACGCTCTCAAACGTCCCCCTTTGAGCGACGAAAATATCGTGATCGTTCAGGAAAACTGGAAAGCGATGAGTGCCATCGCGCCCAACTATGATTCGGATAATTTCATCTCCGTTCCCCTTCTCAGCCTCGTCCCGCAGGGCAAGGCGTCCAATCCGGATTACCTCCCGGCACCCGATGAGGTCCTCACGACCGGGATCAAAATTTTCAACATTCCGGCGCAAGGGGATCGACCCTCCATGCTGCAACGGGTCGGTCACTCGCTTCAAATTGTCTTCGGCGGCTTTCTTCTTGCTGCTCTCGTCGGGGTCCCCATTGGAGTGGTTTGCGGGACCTACCCCTTTTTCTCGCGGCTCGTGGAGCCCTTCACCGACTTCTTCCGCTACATGCCGGCCCCGACTTTCAGCACCTTGTTAGTCGCTATTTTTCTTGCGAACGATGCGCCGAAGATCGCTCTCGTTTTCATTGGCACCTTTTTCCAACTCGTCCTCGTCGTCTCCAACACGACGCGGCGTCTCGACATGCCCCTGCTCGAAGCGGCGCAAACGCTCGGAGCGAGCCAACGGCAGCTTCTCGCCAAGGTGGTCGTCCCCGGAATTCTCCCGAGCCTCTACGACGACCTCCGCATTCTCCTCGGTTGGGCCTGGACCTGGCTCGTCATTGCTGAGCTCGTCGGGGTCAAAAGCGGCCTCACGGAGTTCATTGAAACTCAGGGCCGCTTCCGGAACTTTGACCTCGTCTTTCCGGTCATCATCCTCATCGGCCTCATCGGGTTTTTCACAGATCAGATTCTCTCTCTCATCAAGGGGCTGATCTTTCCCTACACCGAAGACGGTCCGAAAGCGGCCTCTCACCCGATTATCAAGGCCGTCCTCTTTATCCCGCGACTCATCAAGCGCCTCACCGGGAAACCACAGCCCGACCGAGCCTAACACGGAACCACTTTCTGACCATGATCCCTCCTGCAGAAACCATTGATTACCACGCGCAAGCTCCGGAAGTGAGTGAACGCTTCGCCCAGTTAAAAGAGCGCCCCGTCGTTCTCTCGGTGAATGATCTCACAAAGATCTTCCCTTCCCGAAACGGAGACGTCACCGCGCTGAAGTCGGTCGATTTTGAAGTTTATCGACGCGAGTTCATGTGTGTCATCGGACCCTCCGGTTGCGGAAAGTCCACCCTCATCCGCATCCTCGCCGGACTCGAAACTGAGACGAGCGGATCAGTCCTCCTCGATGGAAATCCTGTCGCAGGCCCCGGACCGGACCGTGGCATGGTTTTCCAATCCTACACGCTCTTTCCGTGGCTTACCGTGAAGCAAAACGTCATGTTCGGCCCCAAGATGGCCGGTCACAAAGAGGCCAGCGTAGAAGCGGATGCGAGGCAGTGGATCGACTTGGTCGGACTCTCCGATTTTGAAAATGCCTACCCGCACCAGCTCTCGGGCGGGATGAAGCAACGCGTCGCAATCGCCCGCGCCCTCGCGAACCGTCCCCGCATCCTCCTCATGGATGAGCCCTTCGGCGCTCTTGACGCGCAGACCCGGGCGCAGATGCAGAACTATCTCCTCCAGATCTGGCGAAACCTCGACATCACGATTCTCTTCATTACCCACGATCTCGATGAGGCGATTTACCTCGCTGATCGGATTCTCGTTCTGAAAGCGAATCCGGGCGAAGTCGATGAAATCCTTGAGGTCCCGGTGCCCCGACCGCGCAACCTTGACCAGTTCATCGAGCCGGAGTTTATCGCCACGAAACATCACATCAACCAGCTCATTCATCCCGAGAGTGAACGGGGCGGAGACACCCTCCCTTTCCCGCGAATGACGACTTTGGGGGACGACGTCGAGTGATCCGAACGGGCAGGAACTCATGGAAGCAGCGATCAGACTGGAAGAATTGCCGTGGCCCGAGGTCGCGAAAGTTCGTGATCATTGCGGGGGATTTCTGATCCTCCCGATCGGTGCGACTGAGCAACACGGCCCGCATTTACCGATCAGTTGCGACACGATCATTGCGGAGCAGGTCTGCACTTATGCCGCAGCGAAGACGGGGGTCCCGCTCCTCCCGTCGCTCGCTTTTACAGTTTCGTCAGGTCACACCTCGAAGTGGCCCGGCACCTTTTCGCTGCGCCATGAAACCTTCATCGCGACAATTCAGGAGATCGCGACCTGGGCCGTCGCGACGGGATGGACGAAGCTCCTCCTCGTCAACAGTCACTTTGGAAACGACGCCTCGCTGCGGGTCGCGATTGAAAAAATCCGCCTCGAATTTCTCGGGCAACTTCAGATTGGCCTGAAGAACACTTTCCAACTTTCCGACGAGATCTGGAGCTACTTCATCTCGGATGCGGATGATCTCCACGCCAACAAAGCGGAGACCGACCTCCTTCTCCACATCACGCCTGAGCTCGTGAGGATGGATCTCGTCGAGGATGATCCTGATCGGACCGAAGGCGCCGTCTTCAGCTACCCCGTCGCGCAGACGAGCCTAAACGGGATCACCGGTAAGCCATCGCTCGGCGATGCCGTGAGGGGTGAATCACTGTTTATCGAAATGGGCGAGGCGCTGGTCGGCTTTATCGAAACGGCGAAGTCAGAAACTCCGCCACTCGACGCCTCGCACTGGAACCGCCTCCCGCCCTATCAACCCTAACACCGTTCTATTTCTGACAATGGAATCCTCCAACAAACCCGTTTTTGCTGTCCCTGAGGACTTCGCTCCCGATGGTGAGAAGTTGGCGCAGCTCAAAGCTGAGCTTGAGGCGACGGGAGTTCAGTATCTGTTCTCCAGCTATGTCGATATCCATGGCGTCCCCAAGGCGAAGATCAATCCGATCGAATGCCTTGAGAAAATGGCGGCTGGTTCAGAACTCTTCACCGTCGGCGCGCTCGAAGGCATGGGACTTGTGGGGCCGCAAATCGACGAGTGCGCCGCCGTCCCCGATCTCGACACGGTGATTGTTTGCCCCTGGGACAAACGATTCGCCTACTTTTTCGGGGACTTGTACTATCACGGCGCTCCCTACGAGAACGACAGTCGTCAGATTCTGAAACGCCAGCTCGAGCGGGCCGCCGCGATGGGACTGAAATTCAATCTCGGTGTTGAGCCGGAATTTTATGTCCTCAGAGAGAATGAGGTTTCCGGCAAATGGGAACAGCTTCCGACACATCGTTACCGTGGCGTTTGTCCCTCGTACGACATCAACCAATCATTTGGGTCGATGGATTTCCTCGAACCGTTCTCGACCTGTCTGCGAGAGCTCGACTGGGGGCTTTACTCCTTCGATCAGGAAGGCGGCCATGGCCAGTACGAGTTCGACTTTGGTTATGCCGACGCGCTCACGACGGCGGACCGTTTAACTTTTTTCCGGGTCATGGCAAAGCAAGTCGCCGAGTCGATCGGCGCAGTGGCGACCTTCATGCCGAAGCCTTTCGCTGACGATGCCCGCTCCGGATGTCACAACAACATGTCTCTCGCGAGCCTTGAGACCGGTGAAAACCTTTTCGCGCCGGAGCCCGGTTCCAACCCCTTCGCGGAAAGGCACGGCATTCCCCTTTCCAAGATAGCCTTTCATTTCGTCGGCGGAATTCTCAAGCACGCTCCGGCGATCACGGCTGTTTCCTCACCGACTTACAACAGTTATCAGGGCTTCATCGCTCAGGGGGATATGCCGGACATCAGCTGGGCGCCCGTCCTCGCAGCCTATGGACGCAACAACCGCTCCGCGATGCTCCGCCTTCCCGCGAATCGCTACTGTGTCGAAAATCGCGCGCCTGATATGTCGAACAATCCCTACCTCACCGCCGCGATGCACCTCGCAGCGGGACTAGACGGCATTGAGCAGGAGTTGGATCCGGGAGAGCCGATTAATGCGAACGCTTACAATCTCAGCCGCGCGGAACTCAAGAAGGAGGGTATTCATTTTCTCCCCGCGACCCTGAAGGAAGCCCTCGACGCTTTCGAAGACGACCCGTTCACGGAAGGCGTTCTTG
>CAZOUP010000145.1:0-12190 GCA_964583035.1 uncultured Akkermansia sp. | reverse complement strand
CAAGGGTTGCTTATCGGCGCGTCGGTCCTGCTGGGATTGAGGGGGTGCAGACGCGGTAAACGCAGCGGCGGGCACCCGCCAGCATGTGCTCCGTCCTCTCGATGACCACGCCCTCTCCCAGGATCGCACGGAAGAGATCAAGCTCAGAGTCACACAGTATGGGGCACACCTTGGCTGCGGCGCAAATGGGGCAGTGGTTCTGAATCAGGATGAATGAGCCGTCGGGCTCGCGCTGCACTTCGGCCATGTAGCCTTCTTCGTTACGTAGGGAGATTAAAGTCTTCAGCCGATTCTGAAGCGAGGCGCTAGGCGAGACGCGAGATCGGTAACTCTCAAGCTGCTGTTTCGTGCTTTGCGAAACGACGCGCTTGACGCCTTTCTGGCCAAAGGTCTGTTCGACCGCGTTGAGCAAATTCACGGTCAGGCCCGCGTGGGCATCGGGGAAATGGGAGTCGGCAGTTGGCGTCAGACCCCACATCTTGGCTGGCCGCCCGATGGGGCGCGGCTCCTCCAGGTAGGTCACTAGCTCTTGGGCATGCAGCGCGTAGAGATGCTGCCGAACGGCCATGGCAGAGATGCCCAATTGCATGGCCAGCGCTTCGGAGTCGCTCGGTCCCTGCTGCTTGAGCAGGCGCAAGATCGTCTTCCGACTGGGACCCAGATCGTTTTTTTGGGGAGCAACGTCGCGTTTTGCCATCGTTCGAAGGTTACAGTGAAACGTTTTCTAACGCCAGTCGAATCGACCGATAGTTTCTAAAGTGTAAACTTTAATAAACCGCTTGCCAGGCGCAATGGCATCACCTAGCCTTTTCTAAAGAACTTACTTTCTAAAGTTCAGGAACGCTCGGACAGAATCCAATCGAAGTGTCCATCGCACTGCACCGGAAAGAGGTGAGCCGGAGAGCATGAAACGAAAGAGAATTTATGGCAGACATTGAAGATAAATACGCGGAAAACGTGGCCGGACAGTTTTACGTCGATGACCAGTGCATTGATTGCGACCTGTGCCGGGAAACTGCTCCTGACAACTTCACGCGCAATGAAGATGGCGGCTACTCCTATGTGTTTAAGCAAGCGACTACCCCGGAGGAGGAAGCGCTTTGCATGGAAGCCATGGACGGATGCCCGGTCGAAGCAATTGGGAACAACGGCGAAGACGGAGTATGACCGATTTACCGGCTGGAAGCGTCCGCAAGATTGCGACCAACCTCAATCAGAAAACCAAACCAAAACGCAAAACATCGATGAAAACAGCAATCAAAACACCAACCATAACGGCTTACTTGAAAACCTCCTGCGGCTGGAGCCAAGGGGTGCGCTCCATCATGCGCAAATACGACCTACCCTACGAAGATCGCGATATCATCAACAACCCGTTATTCCGTGCGGAGATGATCGAAAAGAGCGGGCAGAGCCTTTCCCCTTGTGTTGAGGTCGATGGCCACATGCTGGCCGATGTCAGCGGCGATGAAGTGGAAGCCTACCTGCTCAAAGCGGGACTGGTGCAGAAGAGTGACGCCGATGCCGACGCGCCGACCAATCAGGCCTGTGACACGCATCACCATGAATAACGCCTGATCGTAGCCAGAGATCCCGGCTCGTTCAGCAACCATTAAGCCCACTCAATCATTCTCATGAGCACATCAACAGACACCATCGACAAACTAGTCAAAAGTGAATACAAATACGGCTTCTCTTCGGACATTGAGACGGAGTCCGCCCCGCCGGGGTTGAACGAGGGCATCATCCGCTTCATCTCGGACAAGAAGAACGAGCCGGAGTGGCTGCTGGAATGGCGGCTGAAAGCGTATCGCCATTGGACGACCCTGGAGGAGCCTACCTGGCAGAAGGCTGATTATCCGAAGATCGACTATCAGGATATCATTTACTTCGCCGCTCCCAAGAGTCTTGCTGACGGCCCGAAGAGCATGGACGAAGTAGATCCGAAGGTTTTGGAGACTTTTGAGAAGCTCGGCATCCCCCTCCACGAACGGATGCGGCTTGCAGGCGTAGCGGTAGACGCGGTGATGGACAGCGTATCGGTCGGCACCACTTTCAAAAAGCAACTTGGCGAAAAGGGGATCATCTTCTGTTCGTTCAGTGAAGCGGTGCAGGACCATCCCGATCTGGTGAAAAAGTATCTCGGCTCGGTGGTTCCTTACACGGACAACTTCTTCGCGACGCTCAACTCGGCGGTCTTCACCGACGGTTCGTTCTGCTACATTCCCAAAGGGGTGCGTTGTCCGATGGAGCTATCCACCTATTTCCGCATCAATGAGGCCAAGTCCGGCCAGTTTGAGCGCACCCTCATCATCGCTGATGAGGACAGCCATGTGAGCTATCTCGAAGGCTGCACCGCTCCGATGCGCGATGAGAACCAACTCCATGCCGCAGTCGTCGAACTCGTCGCGCTGGACAACGCCGAGATCAAATACTCGACCGTGCAGAATTGGTATCCGGGCGATGAGAACGGCAAGGGAGGGATCTACAACTTTGTGACCAAGCGTGGTATCGCCAAAGGGCACAACTCGAAGATTACCTGGACGCAGGTCGAGACCGGCTCGGCGATCACGTGGAAGTATCCGGGCGTCCTATTGCAGGGCGACAACTCAGTCGGCGAATTTTATTCGGTCGCGTTGACCAACAATTATCAGCAGGCGGACACCGGTACGAAGATGATCCACATCGGCAAGAACACGCGCAGCACCATCATCTCGAAGGGCATTTCTGCCGGTCACGGCCAGAACAGTTATCGCGGCCTCGTGAAAATACTAAAAGGCGCGGCCAATGCCCGCAACTATTCGCAATGCGACTCCCTGCTCATCGGCGACCAGTGCGGAGCGCACACCTTCCCCTACATTGAGGTGAAGAATAGCTCGGCACAGGTCGAGCACGAGGCCAGCACGACGAAGGTGGGAGAAGACCAAATCTTCTACTGCAACCAGCGCGCCATCTCGGAGCAGGATGCCGTGAACATGATCGTCAACGGCTACTGCAAAGATGTTTTCCAGCAACTGCCGATGGAGTTCGCTCTCGAAGCGCAAAATCTTCTCAGTGTGAGCCTCGAAAACAGCGTCGGCTAAAAGACGAAGGACTTAACAAAAAATATCTACCAATGAAACAACCTATTATCACGATCCAAAACCTGAGTGCCGACGTGGAAGGTCGACAGATCCTGAAAGGAATCAACCTCACGATCTATCCCGGAGAAACGCACGCCATCATGGGTCCCAACGGCAGTGGTAAGAGCACGCTCGCCGCGATCCTTGCCGGCCGCGAAGGTTACAATATCACTGGCGGCGAAGTCATCTACGGAGGCCGCGACTTGCTTGCACTCGACCCCGAAGAACGAGCCTGCGAAGGCGTGTTCCTCGCTTTCCAATATCCGGTCGAGATCCCCGGTGTGAATAGCACTTACTTTCTCAGGGCCGCCTACAATGAAATCCGCAAACACCGCGGTCTGGCCGAACTTGACGCCGTCGATTTCCTCACGTTCGTGAAGGAGAAAGTGAAACTGCTCGACCTGCCGGAAGATCTATTGAAACGACCGGTCAACTACGGTTTTTCCGGCGGCGAAAAGAAGCGGAACGAAATTTTCCAAATGGCGGTGCTGGAGCCGAAGTTCGCCATCCTCGATGAAACTGACTCCGGCCTCGACATTGACGCGCTGAAGATCGTTTCCAACGGGGTCAACACGCTCAAACGCTCCGACAACGCGCAACTCGTCATCACCCACTATCAGCGCCTACTCAACTTCATCGTGCCCGACTTCGTACATGTCCTCAACGACGGCCGGATTGTGAAGTCCGGCGGCAAGGAACTGGCGCTCGAATTAGAAGAGACAGGCTATGAAGGGATGATCCATGCCGCCGCCGCACCCGCCTGAGACTCGAACCAAATGATACCCATGAATATGAACGAAAACAAACCGACTGTCGCCTTGGCAAACCGAGTGCCGGAACCGACCATAGACGAAAAGGAGCTGGGGTTATCCGGGAGGAACGCTAATGAGCCTGCCTGGTTGTTGTCGGATCGAAAGGTGGGCCGAGCGCGCTTCGCCGAACTTGGTCTCCCGAGCTTGCGCGACGAGGACTGGCGTTTCACCAAGGTGGCACCCATCGCTGAGATGGAGTTTAAGCCAGAGTTGGAACCGGGGTCCCACGGCGTGACTGAAAGGGAGTTGAATCAATTTCCTTTCAACGGGCTTGCCGGTAGTCAACTCGTCTTCGTCAACGGTCAGTTCGCGCCCGAATTATCATCCGTCGCCAAACTGCCGGAAGGTGTGAAGGTCATGAGCCTCGCCGATGTGCTGGCCACTGAACCTGCGCTAGTGAAGCCCCACCTGTGCCGCCATGCCCTCACCGATACCAATGCCTTCACCGCATTGAACACCGCGTACTTCCAGGACGGTGCATTCATTCACGTGCCTGCGGGTCAAGCCGTGGCCGAGCCGATTCACTTGCGTTTCGTCTCCACCGCCAAGCACGACGGCACCACCGCGCACCCGCGCAATCTCATCGTGGCGGCGCGTAACAGCCGTGTCACTGTCATCGAGAGTTACGTGAGCCTGAGCAATGCGACTTACTTCACCAACTCGGTCACCGAACTTGTCGCCGGTGACAACGCGGTCGTTGAACACTTGAAACTCCAGGATGAGAACCAGCAGTCCTTCCACATCGGAACCCTTGCGGCGCACTGTGGGCGCACGAGCAATGTGGTCACCCACTCGATTGCGCTCGGCGCAAAACTTTCACGCACGAACATTTACGCCGCGCTCGCCGGCGAGGGCTTGGAGTGCATCCTGAACGGCCTCTACCTCACGCGCGCCGAGCAACTCGCCGACCACTACATGATTGTTGACCACGCCGAGGCCCATGGTGAGAGCCATGAGTATTTTAATGGCATCCTCGCTGACAAATCGAAGGGCGTCTTCCACGGCCGCATCCTCGTCCGGCCCGGTGCCCAAAAGACCGATGCCAAACAGACGAACAAAAACCTGCTGCTTTCGGATAACGCGACCGCCAACACCAAGCCGCAGCTCGAAATCTACGCCGACGACGTGAAATGCACGCACGGCGCAACCCTCGGACAGTTGAATGACGAGTCTATCTTTTACCTGCGCTCTCGCTGCATTCCACTCGAGAAGGCGCGGCGCATGTTGGTTCACGCCTTTGCCGGTGAAATCATCGACCGCGTCCGCTGCATCGCCGTGCGAGAGGAATTAGACCGACTGGTGTGGGATCGCCTGGAACAGAACCAACAAATCACCGCAAACTCATCATGATCGACGACCTGACAGAGCTTTATCAAGAGCTTCTTCTCGACCACAACAAAAGTCCGAGAAACTTCCGCGTTCTGGCCGACGCCAACCGCACCGCGCAGGGCACCAATCCCCTCTGCGGGGATCACTGCACCATTTACGCGAGGATGAACGGCGAGCTTGTGGAGGAACTGACTTTCCAAGGCTCCGGCTGCGCGATCTCCATGGCTTCGGCATCACTGCTTACTGAGAGCCTCAAAGGCAAGACCAAGGCCGAGGTGAAGGTGCTGTCCGACCAAGTTTCCGAGATGCTGACCACCGGGCATAGCGAGACTGACTTGGGCAAATTGTCCGCGCTGGGCGGCGTGCATCGATTACCGGTGCGAATCAAATGTGCCATTCTGCCATGGCACGCGGTCGCAGCAGCAGTGGAAGGCAGAGGCGAAACCATTTCAACCGAATCCGATCAGGAGCAACCATGAACGCGAACGAACCGATCACGCTCACCCGCGACGTTGAAGGAACGATCGTCCCTGCCGGCACCAAAGTCACCCTTCAGAAAGGCGAGCAGGCCCACATCACCCAGTCGCTTGGCGACAGCTACACCATCGTCGTCAACGGTAACATGTTCCGACTGGCTGCTAAAGACACCGATGCGCTCGGCATTGAAGTTGCCGTCAAACCAACCAGCCCGAGCGGTCAGCGCCGCACGCGCGAGGAGTTGGAGGAGGAAGTTTGGAAGCAACTCAAGACCTGCTACGACCCGGAAATCCCGGTAAATATTGTTGACCTGGGTCTGGTTTATGACTGCGAATTCGCCCCTAATGCGGAGCCCGATTCTTATCGGGTAGACCTGACGATCACGCTCACGGCGGCCGGTTGCGGGATGGGGCCCGTGCTATCCTCGGATGTGCAAACCAAACTACTGACCCTCGATGAAATCACCGAAGCCACCTGTGACGTCGTTTTTGACCCACCGTGGAACCAATCAATGATGTCCGAGGCGGCCCAACTCCAACTTGGGATGTTTTGACCCCAAATCTATGACCATCAACTCCCAAAAGATTCGCGAAGACTTCCCCGCGCTGCACCAGGCGGTGAACGGACACCCGCTCGTTTACCTCGACAATGCCGCCACCAGCCAGAAGCCGCATGCCGTAATAGATTCCCTTGTTCACTACTACGAGTGCGACAACTCCAACGTGCATCGGGGAATCCATGAATTGAGCAATCGCGCTACCGCTGCGTTTGAAGCGGCGCGCACCCGTGTCTCCCGCTTCATCAATGCCCGCAGCGCTGACGAAATCGTATTCACACGCGGCACCACGGAAGGGATCAATCTCGTGGCCAACTCTTGGGGCAACAGTAATCTCAAACCCGGCGACCAGATCTTGCTCACCGAAATGGAGCACCACAGCAACATCGTGCCGTGGCAACTGCTGGCTGAACGCACGGGCGCCGAATTGGTTTATCTGCCCGTCACTGGCGATGAGGGCTTGCTCGATCTCGACCGCCTCGACCAATTGCTGACCTCGAAAGTCAAGATATTCGCCATGGTTCACATCTCTAACACCCTAGGCACGGTGAACCCAGTGGCCGAGCTATGCGCCCGCGCCCGGCAACTCGGAGTGACAACGCTCGTTGATGCCGCCCAGAGCGTGGGACACATGCCTGTTGATGTGCAACAGATTGACTGCGATTTTCTGGTCTTCTCCGGTCACAAGCTTTGCGGCCCGACCGGGATTGGTGTGCTCTACGGCCGGAGCGAGCTTCTCAACGCGATGCCGCCCTATCAGGGCGGCGGCGACATGATACTGAGCGTCGATTTTCACCAAACCTCCTACAAGCAAGCACCGCACAAATTTGAGGCCGGCACGCCCGATATTTCCGGACCCATCGCGATGCACGCGGCAATGGATTACCTCGAAGGCATTGGCCTAGAGAGCATCTGGCAGCACGACCGGGAACTGGCAAGCTACGCTTACGAAAGGCTTTCAGAATTGAAAGGAGTGCGGCTCTTTGGACCAGAAACCGGACGCGCTGGCGTGGTGAGTTTCCTCCTTGATGGGGTGCATGCACACGATTTGGTGACCGTGGCCGACCGGTCGGGCGTGGCCCTGCGCGGCGGCCATCACTGCACCCAGCCCCTCATGCGAAAACTCGGTGTCGAGTCCACAGCGCGTGCGAGTTTGTACCTCTATAACACCAAACATGAAGTGGACCGCCTATTTAAAGTGATGGTCGAGACGCAGCAGTTCTTTAACGGATAAATCAGAAGTCTCTCGGCAAGGCACTTGGCAAGGGCGACGCGACCACCAAGGTTTGACCAACCCGTTTCCACCCATATCCCAGGAGTAGGAGATCTGTGGTCGCGTTATCCTAGAAAGGAAAAAAGGAACCACGGATTTCACGGATATACACGGATAATTAATGAGGTACATTCATTAGGTGCCTAACCCGAATGACACGGTTTTAAGCGAAGTCTTGGGCACTTTGTAGCTTCCGGGAAACTCTGTTGCCCGTAAAAATGCGACGCCCTTTACGGAACGCCGTCCTTCCAGGCGGCTGGATTTCGCAGAGGATTCATCGGTTTGGGGTCGTGTGCCGGGGTTTCGCTGCCGCCTGGAAGGACGGCTTTCCTTGCCTGCATGCTCTCCGATGATTCGCTTAAAACCACGCCATTCGCGCCTAACCCCTTGGGTGATCGGGATGGATTTCATAAGTGTCTCTAAATCCGTGCTTTCCGTGTCATCCGTGGTTCATATCTCTGAATTTAGAGTTATAACGCAGTCTTAGAAGGCGATGCGAGCAGCCCCCACGAGCTTTTCCAGTCCTGCGCACAGCACGGCCAGAAGTGGCTGGTGTTCTCCATCGACTCTGATTTCTGTTTCTACCCTGAAGAGCAATCAGAGATCGCAGGCCATTTGGAAGCAGCCGGAGTCGATACCATGCATATCACCGTACATTCCGACAAAGGACACGATTCCTTCCTGCTCGAACCAGCGCTCTACACACCGCACATCTCCTGGAAATTATCACAAAGGTATCCGCAAAAGGACACTCCCGAAGGAAAGACATTAACGAAGGTCGGAGGTCGTGAAAAACGCGCCTTGCATACAGGCCGATAGCTCTCGGCGCAACCTCAGTTGTGGTGCGGTTACGGGTGTTTGCTTCGCTCGGGAGGCGACCGCCGGAGAGGCTCCAGAATTACCGCTGCTGGAGCAATCGCGCGGAGCCGGCTCCACCTCTGACGTTGATTTCTGGACAGGAAAAGACGTGAGAGAGGTTGTAAACAGCCATCTCAACTACGTGGTAGCTGATACAAAGCAGTGGGAGCAGTCGGCAGCCTATTTGATCGACACGCATCCCCGAGTTGAAGCGTTTGTGAAGAATGCCGGACTGGGATTCGGAATTCCCTATTTCAACAACGGAGAACCACATGAGTTTATTCCCGACTTCGTTATTCGTTTTAAGGATCGTGAAAATTTCCACCTGATCCTAGAAACCAAAGGCTATGATAAGCTTCGGGATATCAAAGAATCCGCCGCCAAGAGATGGTGTGCGGCAGTGAATCACCATGGTGGTTTCGGGACTTGGGAGTTCAAGATGGTCGATGGACCAGCCGGTGTTCTTCCAGCCCTTAAATCATCAATGTCCGAAGCTGTCCACTGACTGGAGGCTAACTGGATCCGCTTCAAGAAGACCAACGTGCTGTAATTGAAAACCGCTCATGAGGTCAGGAGTTGTGGATTCATTTCGTATCACTCCATTTCCAGTTCCGGATCTCCGGCATGTCCTGGCCGTTTTCATCGATGTATTGCTTGTGCTCGATCAGCTTGGCTTGGAGTTGCTTCTTGAGGGCGATGCCTTCTTTTCCGGTTTGGGGCAGGCGATCGATGGTGTCCATTACGAGGTGGAAACGGTCGAGGTCATTGAGCACGGTCATGTCGAAGGGCGTGGTGATCGTGCCTTCCTCCTTGTAGCCGCGAACGTGAATGTTGCCGTGATTCGTTCGGCGATACGTCAGCCGGTGGATCAACCACGGATAACCATGGAAGGCGAAGATGATTTCCTTGTCCTTGGTGAAGAGCGCATCGAACGCTTCGTCGGTCAGGCCGTGCGGATGTTCGCTGGAGGGTTGCAGTTTGAAGAGGTCGATGATATTGACCACACGGACTTTCAGGTCGGGCAGATGTTCGCGCATGATGGAAACAGCGGCGAGCGTTTCCAGCGTGGGCACGTCGCCACAGCAGGCCATGACCACATCGGGTTCGCCGCCGTCGTCATTGCTTGCCCAATCCCAGATGCCGATGCCTGCGGTGCAGTGTTTGACCGCTTCGTCCATCGTCAGCCATTGCGGTGCCTGATATTTACCGGCGATCACGACGTTGACGTAGTGGCGGCTGCGCAAACAATGATCCCAGACCGAGAGCAGGCAGTTGGCATCCGGCGGCAGATAGACGCGCACGACGGAGGCTTTTTTGTTCACGACGTGATCGATGAAGCCCGGGTCCTGATGCGTGAAACCGTTGTGCATCTGCTGCCACACGTGGGAGGCCAGCAGGTAGTTCAGCGATGCGATGGGCGCACGCCACGGAAGTTCAGCCGTGACCTTCAACCATTTGGCGTGCTGGTTGAACATCGAGTCAATGATGTGGACGAAGGCTTCGTAACAATTGAACAAGCCGTGCCGTCCGGTGAGCAGATAGCCTTCAAGCCAGCCTTCGCACTGATGCTCGCTCAGCATTTCCATGACGCGACCGTCCAGGGCGAGGAACTCATCGTTGTCCTGCGTGCGCGCGTCCCACTGGCGTTCCGTCACCTCGAACACCGCGGTCAGGCGATTGGAGAGCGTTTCGTCCGGGCCGAAGATGCGGAAGTTACTGACAGGAATTCGCTTTTTCAAGGGTTGCTTATCGGCGCGTCGGTCCTGCTGGGATTGAGGGGGTGCAAATGCTCAGGCACGGGCCGAGGCACTGGAGTCGATCCAGGTCCCGGACCTCGCCAAAAACCTCTACGAGCCGCGGGTGCAACTGCCCTATGAAGGGTCGATCTCCCTCACGGAGGAGGAGGCGGGAGGGTCTCGCTATCTCGGCCAAAATATAAACCTCTATCACGCGAGCCGACCGGACTGGGAAAACATGGCGGCGCAGACTCAGCAGGAGTCTATTTCCCTGGTCTCGGGAGAGACTCAAATCCGGGTCGGCCCTCCGGAGCATCTCGCGCCGCAGGATCATGCGGAGCTGCACCGCGCTGCAAGGGACGCGCAACAGGCTCGCGCCCAGTCTGCGGGGGGTCCGCAGACGCCTCTTTCGTCCGTTTTTAGCCCTCCAAATTAATGGCGAATACACCTGTTACCGGAGGCCAGCGCGGCCCGATTCACAACTTACTGACAGGAATTCGCTTTTTCAAGGGTTGCTTATCGGCGCGTCGGTCCTGCTGGGATTGAGGGGGTGCAAGATCGATGTCGACGCGGATCGTGTCGCCGTCGTAAACCGAGATGACGTTCGCAAGGTATTCGTAGAGGTGATCCGGGTCGGTCATGCGGTGAGGGATTGCTTTAAGGCTTCGAGGTCCGCGACGACTTCGGCACGGCGGGCGGTCGCAGTTTCAGCGGGCCGGGTTTCCCAGGCGTCTTGAAAGTCCCACCCCGCCCGCCATGCGATGCGGCTCACCTGGGCGAGGCGTCCGTCGTCGATGGTGCGGGGCAGGCCCTGGGCGCGGGCGCGTTTCCCCATCGAGAAAAAGCGGTTGTCTTCAAGGTCGTCCATCACGCGAGCATATCCTGGGTGAAATCAGCGAGGGCGAGACTGAGACCGGCGACGATCTCGACGCGGGTGTAGCCCTCCGCATTGAGCGCATCCAACTGAAGGAGGACATGATCGGCGATGATCGATGCGGGATCAGAGCAGAGTCCGGAGAAGTCCGGCTCGTCGTCCTCCGGCTCGTCATCGATCCAGTCTCTCGGGAGATGGCTCATCGGTGCATCACATTGATGAAGTTCGCCGCCCCGTCGAAGGCGCGGTCCTTGAGTTCCTGCGCGTGCAGGAGATCGACTTTGTAATTTCGCCCGACGCGACCGCCGCGCAGGTAGCCGCGCTCGATCCAGTCGCGGACCGTTTCGTCGGAGACGCCGAGGATGTCGGCGGCGGCCTGCGTCGATCCGGTGAGGGAGACGCGCGAGTTGTCGCGATCAATGAGCCCGCCGTCCTCCGCACGCCTCACGGGGAGATCAATCGAGATCCGGGCGCGGTTGCCCTCGCCGAGATCCAGCTCCAGCTGCGTCAGGGCAGCGGGGCGGAAGGATCGGGAGGCCGTGGTCATGCCGACAGCATAGCACGGAAGCCGCGAAACCTTGCAGGGACAGGGCTTGAATCACTGCGGGCGGCCCTGCCCGTGGAGCTTCCCGAGTTGGTAGGCTTCCCAGATTGCCGCCTCCATTTGATCGATGAGGATGAGCGTCGCGCCTTGCTGTTTCTGATAAGCGCGTGACCAATAAAGAGCTTCAGACATCTGATCCGTCGGGTCATGCGCTTTTGTCGGGACATCGATGATCGCATCGTACAGCCCGTGATCCGCGAGCATCTTCCTAAGCGGAAGCGGGGTCTCTGTCTGCTTTGGTGATGTGGCCTCTTCCTCCTCTAACTTCTGCTCGCTGGATTCTTCCCCATTCGCGAGCCGCTCGACTTCGGAGGAGAGTTTCTGGATGATGTTGAGAGCTTCACCGATCGACATCATTACACTCTTAGACACTTGGGGATTAGAAATCCTAGACACCTCAGTGAGAGACGTTAAAAGATTCTCTTCATACTCATGGGCGAGAGCGACTGCATTCTTCGCCTGCTCGGCAGCGGCAGCCGAAAGGGTGAATAAAAGTGACTGACAGGAATTCGCTTTTTCAAGGGTTGCTTATCGGCGCGTCGGTCCTGC
>CAZOUP010000144.1:0-12331 GCA_964583035.1 uncultured Akkermansia sp. | reverse complement strand
CCTTCGAAGCCGCGCTCGCGTCCTTCCCCAACTTCCGCGACGCGCATCGCAATCTCGCGATGGCCCTGATCCAGCTCGACGAGATGGAGAAAGCTGAAACCGCTCTCATTCGCGCGGTCGAGCTTGGCGCGCGCGATGGCGTCACCCTCGGCCTCCTCGCCTATTGCCACGCTACCGATGGGGACTTCCAGGCCGCCCTCCAGAGCTACCGTCAGGCGCAGATCACGATGCCCTCCGAAGTCGAATGGAAGCTGGGCGAAGCCCGCTGTCTTCGCGAACTCGACGAGACCAAAATGGCAATTGGACTCTACCGCGCGCTCCTCAAAGAATTGCCCACGAACGCTTCGCTCTGGCTCGACCTCGGATTTTCGCTTCAGCAACTCGGCAACAACCGCGCCGCGATCCAAGCCATCGAAGTGGCGCGATCAATCGATGACCTCAGCGCGCCCTCGCTCCTGTCCCTCGGTCATCTCTACCTCGGGCAATCGCTGGCGGGAGAAGCATTTCTGGCCTACGAATCAGCCCTTGCCTTCGATCCCCCGATTTCAGAAACCGAAGCGACCCTAGCACTGCGTTACCTCGTCGAATACAAGCATTTCAATGAAGCGAAAGCGCTCAATCAAAACATCGAGTCAACCTTCCCAAATGGCGATAACACCAAGCGAACTCGCCTCAGTGCTCTCATCGAATTCGAAATCGGCGATCCTGACAAAGCCATCGAAACGATCCGGAGGGTCGTGAGCGAAGACCCTCTCGACGGAGAATCACTCCTCGTCCTCGGTCGATTCCTCACCACCTCAGAGAAAAGCATCGAAGCCGAAATAGTTTTCGAACAAGCCGCGCTCCTCAAAGACTATGCAGCCGAAGCCTACTTCCGACTCGGCGAATTGCTCGTCGAACGAAGCGAGTATCGCAAAGCGGTCGAAAAGCTGGTCCAGGCGCAAGCAGTGGAACCGAAAGAAAATGTCGAGATCTACCTTGAGGCCGTTCGAGAGCTGGCAAACTGAATTTGAACGGATAGACTTTCTATCACTAAAATAGCAGTAATTAGCAGCCCCCTGATTATTTAACACATTTAGAACTTTCTGTCTGCACCCTCAGGGTGCGTAGCAAAAAATCAGCAGTCGCGCTCGCTGAATATCACTCAGAAAGTAAGGTTGTTCCGACAAGGCTCCATCTGACACGGTTATTTGAATAGGCGGTCGTCGCGTAACAGCCCATCAAACATCTTTATTTCCGCCCCTTAATTCTACCGTTATAGAATTGAACGCGGCGAGGCGAGAGTTGGCTTTTACGATGAATGCGGATTGATTGGCATTGTTCCCAATGCCGCTACAATTATTTTCGGGAAAAGACGAAACCGATTCTCTCCTCCCGAAAGTATCCTTAGGTTCCGGTCATACCTGTGGTAACCTCACATCCGCAAGTCCAACTTAGCGGGGACCTCTCGATGACTCTCGGCCACTTTCGGCCAGTCTGATCCCGGCGCCTCCTCTGAGCCTAGCTCGAGGAATGCCATGCTGAAAATCACCCCACTCACCGCCACGGTGAGACCTAGTGTCTCGTCGTCATTTGAAATTTCGTCGTCTGATTGCGCCGCCCGGCCTTTCCCGACGGAGCTATCGCCCCTGCGATCCTTTCCCGAACGCGACGCTTCGGCGACCGCGATCGTCTATTGCGAAGGCCAGTTCGGAAAAATCGATGGAAAAACAGCCAATGGACTTGTGCGTCATTCCCAGCGCTACGAAATCCTTTCGATCATCGACAGCGAAAAGGCCGGACTCGACGCGGGATCGGTGCTCGATGATGTCCCGAACGACATCCCTATCTACGCCGACCTCGCTGAGGCGCTCAAGCAGGCCGATAGCGTCCCTGACTATTTCATCTTCGGCATTGCTCCCGCAACGGGGATGCTTTCACCCGTCGAGCGTCAGGTGGTGCTGCGGGCGATCCACTGTGGGATGAACATCGTGAATGGGCTCCATGAGTTCCTCAACGATGATCCCGAGTTTACTGCCGCGGCCGCAAAAGCCAATGTCACGATGCGCGACGTTCGGCGTCCACGTGATAAAAAGGATCTTCGCGTCTTCAGCGGTCGGATTAAAGAAGTCACCTGCCCTCGCATCGCCGTCCTCGGGACCGACTGCGCGATCGGGAAACGCACGACCGCCACGGTCATCGTTCAGGCGCTCAATGATCGCGGCATCAAAGCCGTCATGATCGGGACCGGTCAGACGGGCCTCATGCAAGGGGCGCGCTACGGCGTGGCAATGGACGCGGTCCCTTCGCAGTTCTGTGCCGGAGAGTTGGAAGCGACGATTCTTGAATCCTTCGAAGGCGAGGACCCTGATGTGATATTTATCGAAGGCCAGGGCTCCCTGAGCCATCCCGCCTACTCGACCTCCAGCTTCATCATTCGCGGCAGCTGCCCGGACGGCGTCGTCCTTCAGCATGCCCCGGGACGGAAGCATCGTTGCGACTTCGAAGAGATGCCAATGCCGACGCCGGCTTCAGAGATTCATCTCATCGAGACTTTTGCCGACACGAAAGTGATCGGGTTGACGATCAATCACGAGCACATGAGCGATGGCGAGGTTTCCTCGGCGATCGTGAAGTATGAGGATGAACTCGACATTCCCGTGACCGACGCCCTGACACGATCACCAGACCATCTTGTCGAGATGGTGCTCGCGGCCTTCCCCCAAATCGGGAGACGCGTATCAGCAGCCGTCGCGTAGGTGCGCCCCGGCTTGAGATCGATCTCGACAAGATCTATCACAACGCCGCGACGCTGGTGAACCGGCTGAGGGATCGCAACATCGCGGTGACGGCCGTCACTAAGGCGACCCTCGGCTCACCGGAGATAGTCAGCGCCTGGCTGAAAGCCGGGGTCAGCGGTCTCGGCGATTCACGCATTGAGAACATCGAAGCGCTTCGGGAGGCTGGCATCGCGGCCTCAACAACCCTGATTCGCTCGCCGATGTTAAGTCAGGCTGAAAAGATCGTCACCCTCGCCGACCTCAGCCTCAACACCGAGGTCGATGTCATCCGCGGGCTTTCTACAGCGGCACAGAAACTGGACCGAAACCACGGTGTCGTCCTCATGGTCGAACTGGGCGACCTGCGGGAAGGCATCATGCCCGACCTTCTCATCGAAACCGTGCGCGAGGTTCTCGCCTTACCAAACATCACTTTCAAAGGCATCGGCACAAATCTCGCCTGCCGAAGCGGAGTCTCGCCAGATGAGACTAACATGGCCACCCTTTCCGCCCTCGCTGACGACATCGACGCGACCTTCGGCCCGGTCGTCGAGGCCGTCTCCGGCGGAAACTCTGCCAATCTCGCCTGGGCGCTGAGTGGAGCCGAGATCGGACGCATCAACGATCTCCGCCTCGGCGAAGCCTTGCTCCTCGGTGTCGAGCCACTCCACCGCGAACCAATCCCCGGGCTCCACACCGACGCGATCACCCTCGTCTCTGAAGTGATCGAGTCGAAAAGGAAACCCTCGCAGCCCTGGGGCGAGATCGCCCAGTCAGCTTTCGGAGAAGTGCACCCCGCGAACGATCAGGGCGACATCGTGCAATCCATTCTCGCACTGGGACGACAGGACACCGACCCTGAAGGTCTCACCCCGCCTCCCGGAATCAAAGTCCTCGGAGCCAGCAGCGACCATCTCGTTGTCGATTCGACGCACTATGACGTGCCTCTGACTGTCGGCAGCGAACTCTCGTTCCAGCTCAACTACAGCGCTCTGCTTCGGGCGATGACCTCTCCGTTCATCAGCAGAGTGATGACTCCTCTCACGGTAATGCCGCTTTCAGAAAGCGAAGAAAGTTCCCGTGCATGATATTCTCGACGTCTTCGCCGCTGTAGCCACGCGATTTCAGAATCCCGGGCAAGACCTGCATGTCAGCGATCGAATCCAGATCCATCGGTGATTCCTCAAGTCCGAATCCGCCGTCGAGATCCGAACCGATTCCGGCGTGGAGCGAATTTCCGGCGAGCTGGCAGACATGATCAATGTGGTCAGCGAGATGCTCAATTTTCACCCCGGCTTCTTCAGGCTTCGTTTTCGAAAGGACCCAGTCCGGAGATAACATCCAGGCATTCGCCGAGGTGCCAATCACGGCACCGCGCTCAATCAATTCCCGCAACTGCTCATCGGTGAACTGACGCTCATGCGGGACGAGTTCCCGGCAGTTAGAATGACTCGCCCAAACGTGTCCCGAAAAGGCATCAAGTGCCTCGCGAAAAGAATCATCGCAGAGATGGGATACGTCGAGAATCATCTCAAGACGCGCCATCTCTCGCAGCAGTTCCGCGCCCTTTGCCCCGATGCCGCCGGTCGCCCGTGTCCCTTGAGCATAAGTGCCGGGGCCGAAGTTGGCGGGTCCGATCGCGCGCAGACCCTGCTCATAGGCTCGTTCGACGTGCCCGATCGTGACGAGAGAATCGGCGCCCTCCAGACTAAGCAAGTATGAGATCGGAGCGTCGAGAGCTGGACCACCCTTCCAAATCGCAATGGCCGCATCGAGCTGCGCTGCCGTCGTCACAGGCGACAATTCCCCCCGTTCTTCCATCGCCCGATACCACGCCAGCTGCCCCTGCGTTTGCGCCCAGGCCTGCTCCGGAGAATGCCATCCACGGAGCGGATTCCCCGGTTTAACATAACGCGCGAGGATCGTTGCCACGCAAATCCCGACCTGGCCCTGATGCATTTCGGGAAAAGAGACGGTTCCTTTCCCGCGGTCGACCCGATCAGTCTTCCCTGCTTCACGTGCCCGAATTTCGCTCAGCGGCCGAGTGTAGTCACGGTTCCACTCCATCGCATTCATGCTGAGGTCTAGGTGGGCATCGAAAATCAGCATGGTATCGCGACAGCACGGGAAGGCTGGAGTGCGAAGCGTCAACGATGGATTAAGCAAAGCAAGACCGTATCCTGCGAGCTGCCACATCGATCTCCCTCGTTGAAAGATCTCCCAAATTCTGATGTAATAAACAGGGTATGATCCGTCACCTAACCCTGTTCAGTCTTCTCATCGCGACCGCTCCACTTCAGGCGGAGCTTATTCAGCATCGCGGAATCGATTTCCACGTCTACCGGGTCGAGCCTGACAAAGACGTCGTCCAACTTCTTCTCGCGGAGAAACCGGGCGAGCCAAATACTTTTCCGAAGATACAAAAGCGCCTCGAGAAAAAAGGACAGCGGCTGAAGTTTGCGATGAACTCTGGAATCTTCGAAGGGAACTTCATGCCGACAGGGCTTCAGGTTTCCGAGGGGAAGATCGTTTCGCCGCCCAATCTCGACGACTTCGTTAAAGAGCGTGAAGGACAGCTCACGCCGAACTTCTTTCTGAAACCAAATGGAGTGTTCTTCATGAATGAGGACGGGACTGCCGGGGTCCTCGAATCACAGACCTATGCAGCAGCGGGAATCTCGCCTCTTCTCGCGACACAGTCCGGACCATTGCTCGTCCAGAACGGGGTGATCCATCCGGCCCTGGGACCGAACTCCACGAGCACACGCCTCCGCAACGGGGTTGGAGTCGACAAGGACGGAACGGTAATTTTTGTCTGCTCGGTCTACGATCAAACAAAGGGCCGCAGCAACCTCTACACGTTCGCGGAATTCTTCCGGGACAACCTCAATTGCGCCAATGCGCTCTACCTTGATGGCGACATTTCTTATGTTTACATCCGCGGGGAAACTGGTCCAATCGAGGAAACCAACTGGTTCGCGGGGATTCTCGCGATCACCGAACCCGCCCCATGAATCGCTACCTCTGGTCTCTCGCCTTATTATTTACCTGCTCCCTCTCCCCTGCCGGTGAAAGCCCTAACATTCTCTTAATCGTCTCCGACGATCAGGGCTACAACGATCTCGGCATTCTCGGAAATGGCATCATCACCCCGAACCTCGACCGACTTGCCGCCGAAGGAACGCGCCTCACGAATTTCTATGTCTCATGGCCGGCCTGCACCCCGAGTCGCGCCTCGCTCCTGACCGGTCGCTACCCGCAGCGCAACGGCATTTACGACATGATCCGAAATGAGGCACCGGACTATGGCTACAAGTATCCGCCCGCCGAATACGAGGTCTCGTTCGAACGCATCGGCGGGATGGACCTCCAGGAAAAAATCATCCCCAGTCTTCTCCCCGACAGCTACGCTTCGGCGATCTACGGGAAATGGGATCTCGGGACACTGAAACGTTTTCTCCCGACGTCGCGTGGCTTTAATGATTTCTACGGATTCGTGAACACGGGAATCGATTTTTTTACACACGAGCGATACGGCGTTCCCAGCATGTACCGAAATCTCGAGAAGACGGAAGCGGACAAGGGGACCTACGCGACCTACCTCTTCGAACGGGAGGCGATCCGTTTCCTCGAAGAGAAAGCCGGGGAGGAACCCTTCTTTCTCTACGTGCCGTTCAACGCCCCGCACAACTCCTCCGCGCTCGATCCGAAGATCCGCACCTCGGTCCAGGCACCCGACGAATACAAAGCGATGTATCCCCCCGTGGAAAACGAGTTCCGAAAAGTCGCAGCCTACAAATACGGAGGCCCCGCTGAGGTCGTCACTCCGGAGGCAAGAGAGCGCGATTACCGCGCTTCGGTGACCTGCATGGATGACGCGATTGGTAAAATGTTAGACCTTCTCGATGAAAAGGGCGTCGCGGAGAATACGATCATGATTTTCTTCAGTGACAACGGAGGATCGGGCGGCGCGGACAACTCTCCCCTCCGGGGGCGTAAAGCGCAAATGTGGGAAGGCGGCATCCGCGTCCCCTGCCTCGTGCGGTGGACCGGCGGGGGCTTGCGCGGCGGAGTTGTGAACGATGCATTTTTGTCGAGTCTCGAACTGGTTCCCAGTTTCGCGGCAGCGAGCGCGCATGAGCTTCCGGACGATCTCATCCTCGACGGACATGACTGGTGGCCAACGCTACGTGGCGAAACAGAATCTCCCCGCTCAACGATGTTCTGGAAACGCCGCGACCAACATGCAGCGCGAGTCGGTGACTGGAAGTGGACCGTCATGGGGGAAACCCAGCGCGGTCTTTTTGATCTGAAGAAAGACCCCGGTGAGGCGCACGATCTCTCCGCGAGCCACCCCGAAAAATTGAAGGAACTTCAGGAGGCTTACCAAAATTGGCTCAAGGAAATGGAGGCCGCCGAGCCACGCGGCCCCTTTCGGGATTTCTAAGACCGCCCCTCCTGCGACCCATTCTTCTCAACGAGCGGGACGTTCGTCGTTACCTGGTTCCCGTCGGCCGAATACGCGTTTACCTCACTCCTCTTCCTCAATCCCTTCAGGCAACTCAGGGATATCGGTTTGCTTGCTGCTCATCCTAAATCCCGGCAGCGACGGACCGTCCTTTTTTTCCTCACCTTCATCGCTTTTCTCAGCCATTGCGGCCACCTCCTCATCCGGTGCTTCGAGCCCCTCGACGACGATGAGGCCGGGAAAAAGTTCACTGGGAACGAAAAAGTTCCCTCCCTCCGCAGGGAGATCGCCTGCTTTCACAAACTGCGTCGTGCCCCAGTCCGTGCCATCTCCGACAAAAGTTGAGCGCTGCTGACGCTCCCGCTCACGAAAATTAATCTGGCCATCGAGCCAGGTGAGACTGCTCTGAAGCAACTCATACTGCGGGGCGACGGCGGCTTCATATTCCTCCGGGTTTTCAAAAATGATTTCATCGAGAAGGACGCGGGCGACATCGAGAGTGTTCAGCGCCTCGACGAATTGATTGTTAAAACGCTGCTCCAGCCCGGTCTCGAATGACTCAGCAAAATCGACAAACTTCACCATGAGGTCATTGTCTCCGCTTGCCAGCTTCTCTCCCGCCGCCGCGATCTCCTCTTCCAGCTTTTCGATCCGGTAATCAACCATCTCCTCTTCGTATCCGGGATGTTCCTCGCGCATTTGTTTCATCTTCCGATGCGCTTCCATGTAGCTGCCGAGTGCGAGCGGCCAATGCTCCTCCCCCGCAAGACGCTGACCTGCCTGGAGCCAACCGAAGGCACTGATCCAGTCTTCCTCCGGGTCAGTTGAGGCAACCGCGATGGACGCAATTCCACCCAACAACGCGAGAAGCATCGCGATGCAGATTTGGTTTCCACGGGTCCATGACATGACGGACAAGGTTCAGCCTTCCGCCTCTTGAATCAAGACCTCGACTTTACGCAATATCACCGCCGATTCGCCGCCTCCAGCCCGATATCCACAACGGATCACCTTCAGCACTTTGCCCGGTTGAAAGGGTTGCTCGATGTATTCACGGGTGCCCCAGCCTTTGCGAGCGAAGACTTTGACTTCCTTCCGCTGCTTCAAGGTCAGGAATCGACCGGACTCCATCTCGAAAGGCTCGACTCCATTTTCTTCGAGAATCCCGGTGAGGCGCTTCTTAAAATCCTCCAGCTCGTAGAGCGCCTCTTTCATCTTTTTGGAACGGCGGTATCCTTCGATGAGACGCTCAAAAAACTCAACCTGTTCGATCAGCGCGAGAAAGAGCTCCTGTTCGTGATCCCGCGCGATGACCATCGACTCGTAGCGCTCCGGGATCTCGACTTCGACATTGCGGCGACTCAGACCCTGCGCACGCCGCACTTCGCGATCCACCCCGTCCCGGATCCGCGAGAGTTCCGCTTCGGTTTCCTTTAACGCTTCCTTTTTTCGACTCTTCTCTTCCTCAAGCCGGGCGTGGGATGCCGTCAGAGCATCGCACCGTCCCTGCAGTTCCAACGCGATCGCATCACCATGCTCCTGCCAAAGCGGTTCGATCGAGTCAAGCTCGCGGCGAATCCCCTCGCGCAGAGAATTAAGCCGCTCGATTCCCGCGAGATCGTTCCCCCCGGAAACCGGAGCCGCCTCCTCGAAAGTGGTCCAGTAGCTCCAGTCATCCCGCCACCGTTCCCCGAGGTCGCGAACCGATTCGAGAAGATTTCCCAAGCGCTGCTGAAGGGAGGCTCCCTCCGCCTGCGAAGATTCCAGTTCGGCCCTCGCTTGCTGCAAATCTAACTCCAACCGGGCATAGCCTGCCTGCCACTGCTGCTTTTCCTCCTCAGCGAGACGATGCTTTTCCTCAGATTGCTGAAGCGATGAATCGCGACGGGAAATTTCAAACTCAAGCGTCGCGTGCAGTTTGTCTTTTTCGAGAGAGTCGCTCCGCGATTGACTGAGTTCCGCCGAGAGCTTCTCGATTCTTTCCGCAGTAGATGCCGAATCACGCCGCATCTGATTCTTCAGCAATTCAACTTCAGAAACGAGCGCAGTCTTTTCACTTTCCCAATTCACGCCTGACGTGACTTCCGCTTCCTCGACCCTGAACTTGGCTGAGGCGAATCGGACGAGATCGCCGACCTTCAGTCCACGGCGCTCGATTCTCTCTCCGTTCACAAAAGTTCCATTACTCGAACCACAATCCACCAGGTCAGCCCCGTTCACCCCGGTCGCCTCAATCCGGGCATGGAGAGCGGAAATGGAGTCGTGCTGAATCGCAAGGTCGCTGTCTCGCAGGTGCCCCACTGAATACGAACCCGCGCCTTCCGGGATCTGAAATGATCCGGCAAGTTCCGCGTTCTCGGTGAGGGGGTTGAGCAAAAAGGACATCTTTACGATGCGTCATCACCCGTCGATTTCGCATCAGAACGCGGTGAGAGCAACGGGCATTTTGCGCCGACCGATTGAGCAAAGGGCAATGAAAGCACTACCGCATTGAAGTCATTGACGATTTATGTTCATTCTTGGACACTTATCATATGACTGACATCGCCAAAAATTCCCTTCCCTCCCGCCGAGCCGCCATCAAAACGGTCGCGGGTGCCTCTGCCCTCGCCGGGATCGCCCTTCCACACGTTCACGCGCAGGTGAACGAGGAACTCAAGATTTCTCTGATCGGTTGCGGCGGACGAGGCACCGGTGCGGTCAAGAATGCGATGTCCGTCTCCGGCACCCTCGGACCGCTCAAGCTTCATGCGATGGCCGATGTCTTTGAAGACAAACTTTCCCGCTCCTACGAAACCCTGAAGAAAGATCCCGTCGTCGGTGAGCATGTCGATGTCCCGAAAGAGCGTCAATTTATCGGCTTCGACGGCTACCGTCAGGCGATGGACTCGATGAAAGCCGGCGATATCGTGATCCTGACCACGCCGCTCGCCTTTCGCTGGCCCATGTTTGAGTATGCGGTCGAAAAGGGCCTCAACGTTTTCATGGAGAAGCCCCTCTCCGCTGATGGCTTTTCCTCCCGCAAGCTTCTCGAGATCAACAAGAAGGCCGTCGAAAAAGGCCTCAAAGTCGGCGTCGGCCTCATGTGTCGCCATTGCAAATCCCGCAATGAGCTGAAGAAGCGAATCGACGATGGCATGATCGGTGACATCACCTTCATGCGCTCCTACCGGATGCAGGGCCCCATCGGGAGCTGCTTCACCGCGAAGAACAACGGTGAAATGAGCGAGCTGATGTATCAGATCAAAAACTTCCACAGCTTTCTCTGGCTCAGTGGCGGTGCCTTCAGCGACTTCAACATCCACGGCATCGACGAGATGTGCATGATCAAAAACGCCTTCCCCGTCGAAGCAAAAGCCGTCGGAGGACGCCACGAGAAAATGCTCGAGATGAACGGCGAACTTTTTGAAGCCGTCGATCAAAACTTCGACAGCTACGGCGTCGAATACACCTTCGCCGACGGAGCCAAAGCCTTCTTTGACGGTCGCAACCAGAAGGGCTGCAACCAGGAGTTCGCCGCTTACGCCCACGGCACAAAAGGCTCAGCAGTCATCTCCTCGGCCGGTCACGTCCCCGCCCGCTCCCGCCTCTACAAGGATCAGAACATCGACAAAAACTGGCGCGCCACCCCCGAGAATCTCCTCTGGTCTTTCCCCATGGGCGAGCGTGGTCTCAGCCTCGAAGGCAACCCCTACGACATCGAGTGGGAGGTCATCATCGATGCGATCCGCGAGAACAAACCGCACAACGAGCTCGAGCGCGGCGTCTCCGCCTCAATCACGACCTCGATGGGACGCATGGCCGCCCACACCGGCCAGGTCATCACTTACGACCAGATGCTTAACAGCGAGTTCGTGATGGCACCGAATGTGAAAGACCTCACCCTCGACGGCGACTCCCCCCTCCTCCCCGATGCGGACGGTCGCTACCCGATCCCTGAGCCGGGCGTGAAGAAAGACCGGGAGTATTGAGCTTCCGCTTTCTCCTCCGTTGCGGCGCGGATTCAACAGGGTTAAGTGTCACACCTAACCCTAGTGAGGGTCTCAAACCCTGGTGAGGGTCTCAAACCCCGTTCACTCCCGTCCCGCGATGCATGGCGATTATCTCCCAGGAAACGATTCAGAAAATCCTCGACGGCTCCGATATTGTGGAGTTGATCCAGGGGTATTTTCCGCTGAAAAGAGCCGGGGTGAACTTCGTCGCGGTCTGTCCGTTTCATAACGAGAAGTCACCGAGCTTCAACGTCAATCCCTCGCGGCAGACCTTCCATTGCTTCGGCTGTCAGGTCGGCGGCGATGCGATCAAGTTTGTCATGATGTATGACAATCTCCCCTTTCCCGAAGCCGCGAAGACACTCGCGGACCGGTGCGGGGTCATGATCCAGGAAGAGGTTCTCGACCCGAACGAGCTTGCCAAAATTCGCGGGCGCAGCGAGCTCAAGCGAATGCAGGCCTCGGCGGCGGACTGGTTTCACCGGCTCCTTTTTAAAAGCCCGGCGGCGCAGCCGGCTCGCGACTACTTGAAGGCTCGCGGGATCGCGATGGAGACTTGCCGGAACTGGAAATTCGGCTTCGCGCCGGAAGATCAGCGATCCTTCTTCGAATGGGCGCAGAGTTCCGGCTTCAGCGTCGAACAACTCGTCAACGGCGGCCTCGCGAAGTGGCGGGATGAAAACAATCCCAATCGCGGAGCCTACTCCTTTTTCCGTCACCGTCTCATGTTCCCCGTGAACGATGGCATGGGGCAACCGATCGCGTTTAGCGGCCGCGTGCTTTCGAAAGACCAGCGCGGCGGGAAATATGTGAACTCTCCCGAGACGGGACTTTTCAACAAGAGCAAAACCTTCTTCGGTCTCGACAAGAGCAAGCGGGCTATCATTCAGAAAAAGCGGGCTATCGTCTGCGAAGGTCAGCTCGACATGATCGCTGCCTTCGAGGCCGGAATTCAAAACATCGTCGCGCCACTGGGGACCGCCTTTACAAAAGATCACGCGAAGATTCTGAAACGCCACACCGACGAGGTCGTGCTTTGTTTCGACTCCGACACCGCCGGTCTCAATGCCGCAAGCAAAGCCTTCCGCGTCCTCGCCCCGTCCGGCATTCTC
>CAZOUP010000143.1:0-12337 GCA_964583035.1 uncultured Akkermansia sp. | reverse complement strand
GCCTTTATTCTCCGGCAGGAGGGCTTCCTCAATCGCCTTCCGAAATTCCTCTTCGGCTTCCTGGGGGCGGTTCTGGCTGTAAAGCAATTCGGCAAGATTCACTCGCGCGGGGACAAATTCCGGCTCGACTCGTGAGGCGGCACGATAGGCGGCTTCCGCTTTGTCGAGCTGACCGAGATCAGTGAAGAAAAGGGCGAGGTTCAAATGCCCTGCAGCCCGGTCAAAAATCGCTTCCTGCTTGTTGAAGAAATCCGCCTTCGCCCGATCAAACGAAGCTTGCTGCGCTTCATCGAAGCGGGAGCTCAGTGACGCGACTGTTCTCGCCGCTTGCGCCCTCACGGCACGGTTCGGATCGTTAAGAAGCGCAATCGCCGCTCCCCGCTGCTCCGCCGGGTAATTGACGAGCGCGAGCAATCCCTGAATGCGAACTTCCGGTTTTTCATCGCTGAGGCTCTCGGTGATCGCCTGGATCGTCTCACGACTGGGTGCCTGCTGGCCAATCGTCTCCACCGCAGCGGCACGGACGATGCCGGGGCGGTCGTCGTCATTCGCGAGGGCGAGGAGGCGATCCATCGAGCCGGGCTGGCCGCGTCGTGCCGCCGCGAGGATTTCCCCATAGTGCGCGTTGCGAGGACCTGCGCCCCACCATTCCTTGAAATGCTCTGTGGCCCAGTCCTGATTCTGATCCTCGTGGCATTGCGTGCAGGCATCGGGCGAGCCGAGTTGCTTCGCGAGATCGGGTCGGGGAATGCGGATACTGTGATCACGTCGGTCATCGACCCCCATGTAGGTCGTGTGCGGCATGTGGCATTCAACGCAGCTCGCTCCGGTGCTCTCGATGGGGTGAAAATGGTGCGCCGGCGTGTTGTAATCGGCCTGGTGACATTGGAGACAAAGGGAGTTGCCCGGCAACTTGAGTTTCATCGAATGCGGGTTGTGGCAGTCGGTGCAGCGCACGTCGGCGTGATACATTTTGCTCTGCACGTAGGAGCCGTAAACATAGACTTCCTCATCGACCTGGCCGTCATGATGATAGAGCGGGTCCGAGATCACGGAAGGCTGATAGCCGTCGTGAAAAGGCTCACCCGCCGTGTGATGCGGCTCGATCAATTGACGATGCGAATGACAGCGCGCGCAGGTTTCGACCTGCACATCCGAGGCAATTGGTTGCGTCCGCACCGGAAGGTTCGTCTCCGGATTGATCGTCCAGGCACCTTCTTCCGGCTCCTTCAACTTCACGACGAGTCCTTTGCTCGCGACATAGTTTTTCAGTTCCGAAAAATCAGATTCTTTCGCCTCGCCGGACGCGACTTTCTCATGCGCCTCCGCCCATTTGACGTGCTCGGACCCCGGCCCGTGACAGGCTTCGCAGGTCACGTTCATGTCGGACCAGACCGTGTTGTAGGTGAGCGTGTCAGGGTCGAAATTTTTCTTTAGGTTAGTGGAATGACAGTCCGCGCACATGTAGTTCCAGTTAAAGTGGCGCCGCGTCCAGTGGAGGAGGTCGTCTGCCGGAACCGGCTCATCAGGGTAAAGGTGATACCAGCGTTGTCCGCCGTCCTCGGCGGGGCGACTGTCCCAGCAAACTTGCAGGGCCTGGTATTTTCCGCCCTCAAACGGGATCAGATACTGCTGCAGTGGATCGTGGCCGAAGGTGTATTCCACCTTCATGTCCGTGTAGTCGCCATTCTCGTCCTGCGCGTTGACCCAGTATTCGTCGCTCTTGCGGAAAAAGCGGAACTTTTGCCCGAAGTGATCGAACTCCGCGTCGTCGAAATCACCGAGCACGAACTCCTCCGTCGCGGGATTCATCGCGAGGTGGTGATCGCTCTTGATCCAGTCTTCATACTCTTGTTCGTGGCAGGAGGTGCAGTTTTTCAGCCCGACGTAAGACGCTTCGGGCACGTCGTGGTAGGGCGTGTAATCGGATTCCGTTTCGGAAACAAAATCCGTCGCTTCCTCGGGACCACAGGAACTGAGGAAGCTGACAAAAAAGAAGAGAAGGACTGCAAGGAGTCGAAGCATGCTGGGAAAATGGGAGAGAAAATTACGTCGAAGGTACGATGAAACCCTCTTGAATGAGTGACTAAACCCTGTTTAATCGCTCGGAACTATGCCTGATTTACGCAGATTTCTCCATGAGACTTTTGAAAAAGCGGGAGGTGCCGTGCCCTTTGATCAATTCATGGCGATGGCGCTCTACGATCCGCATTTCGGTTATTACACGAGCGGGATCGAAGATGTCGGCGGTAAGCGCGGCGATTTTGCGACCTCGGCGACGCTGACAAAGGGACTCGGTCGCGCGGTGGCCTTGTGGATTCAGGAAGAGCGGGAGCATCATGAATGGGACGGACCGGTTTCGGTGATCGAAGTCGGGCCGGGCAACGGTGCTCTCGCTGTCGAGGTCCTGCGTTCGTTCGGATGGTGGAAGCGCCGCCAGATCCGTTATCACATCGTCGATGTCTCGGCTCCCTTGCGGAAAAAACAGGAGGCCGCGCTGAAGTCCTTGCCCGTTGAGTGGCATACGACTGTCGCCGAAGCGCTGGAAAAAACAGATGGGCGCGCCCTCATTTTTTCCAATGAACTCGTCGATGCCTTCCCCGCAAAGTGGCTGCGCTGGAGCGAGATCGAGGCGTGCTGGCTCGAAGTCTTGGTGAAATTTGATCGCGATGCCGGACTCAGTGAAATGCTGAAACCGCTTCCCAAAGGATTTCCGGATTACGACTATTCGGCCCTGAATTTGAAGAGCCCTCAGTGCGGTCAGCGTGTCGAAATTCAGCTGCTCTTTCAGCTTTGGCTCGCGAATTTGTCCGAACATCTTCAGCAGGGTTCTCTCCTCACGATCGACTACGGGGGGAAGCCGGAGGACATTTATCACCGCCGCCCCGGCGGGAGTCTGCGCGGGTATTACAAACAGGAGCGCATCGAAGGGAGCGGGGTTTATCAGCGTTTCGGAAAGCAGGACCTCACCGTCGATGTGAATTTTCAGGATCTCATCTCCTGGGGCGAAGACCTCGATCTCAAAATGGTGCGCGAGGAGTCGCAGGCGGAATTTCTCCAGCGCCACGGCGAAGGGGGCGATGCGATGGCGGCGTCGGACGTGGGGGAAGCGTTTCGGGTCCTTCTTCAGCGTCGAGATTGAGACTGGACAGCCCCGCCTTTGACCCTAGATTTGAGAAACGGATGAAAATCACGACACTGAGCACCGAATCAATCTCTCTCCCGCTCGCTCTCGAGCTGGTGCTACTGGGCTAGTCTGCTCAGTATTCGTCTCTTTTTCCAACTCCCCGATTTGTCTCATCGGGATCATTGCGTTCCGCCTTCTTTTGCTCTTTTCTATCCTCCGAATCCATGAAACCTGAATCCATCAAAAAATACCGACCGTTTCCAGCGGTTGCGCTGCCTGACCGGACCTGGCCGGATCAGACGATCACGCACGCGCCGATCTGGGCGAGCGTGGACCTCCGCGACGGAAATCAGGCGCTCCCGGTGCCAATGAGTGTCGAGGAAAAGCTCCGCCTCTTTGATGAATTGGTCAGGATCGGGTTTAAGCAGATCGAAGTTGGTTTTCCCTCCGCCGCTGACACCGAGTTCAACTTTCTCCGCGCGCTTGTCGAGCAGGATCGCATTCCTGAAGACGTCACGATTCAGGTTCTTGTCCAGGCTCGTGAGCAGCTCATCCGCCGCACTTTCGAAAGTCTTGTCGGCGTTAAAAAAGCGATCGTGCATTTGTATAACTCGACTTCTCCCTTGCAGCGCCGCGTCACCTTTGGCGATGCGTCGAAGGAGAAGATTCGCGACATTGCGATCGAGGGAGCGAAGTTGATCAAAGAACTCGTCCCGACTTTGCCGGGAACGGAGGTGACCTTGCAGTATTCTCCCGAGAGCTTTTCGGATACCGAACTCGATTATGCGCTCGAAGTTTGCAATGCGGTCTCGGCGGTATGGGAGCCTAACGAAGACAGAGAAATTATTCTGAATTTGCCCGCCACCGTCGAATGGTCGACGCCGAATGTGCACGCCGATCAGATCGAGTGGTTCTGTCGGCACGTCGATAGGCGTGAGCATTCGATCATCAGTTTGCATACGCACAATGATCGCGGGACCGGCATCGCCGCGACTGAGTTAGGTTTGTTGGCCGGTGCGGATCGCGTCGAAGGGACGCTCTTCGGAAACGGCGAGCGAACCGGCAACCTCGATCTCGTCATCCTCGCGCTGAACATGAACAGCCACGGGATCGACACTGGTCTCGATTTTTCCGACCTCTCCTCGACCCGGCAGATTTACGAAGAAGTGACTCGCCTTATCGTGCCGGAGCGACAGCCATACGCCGGCGAGTTGGTCTTCACCGCTTTCTCGGGAAGTCATCAGGATGCGATCAAGAAAGGCATCGACCGTCGGGAACGCGATCTCTCTGACCATGGGAGTGATGATTTCCCCTGGGGCGTTCCTTATCTCACGATCGATCCTCAGGACATCGGACGCAGCTACGAGGCGATCATTCGCATCAACAGTCAGAGTGGCAAAGGCGGCGTTGCCTACATCCTCGATCGCGAGCACGGTTTCGATCTTCCGAAGTCGATGCACCCGCAGGTCGGCAAGTTTGTCTATGACCGCGCTGATGCGGAAAGCCGCGAACTCAGCAACGATGAGATCGGTGAAATCTTTGCGGACAAGTTTGTGAACATCGATGCGCCCCTCAGCCTCAGTGAATTCGAACTCGATCACACCACGATGCCACGGGGCGGGGTCATCTGTCATGCCACCGTGGTGATCAATGGCGAGACCGTGTCCGGCAGCGGAAAAGGCAATGGCCCGATCAACTCCTTTGTGAATTTTCTCGAAGAGTCAGGCCACAAGGATTTTAACGTGACCGACTATCGCAGCCAGGCCCTTCGCGGAGGATCGGACGCCGATTCCGCCGCCTACGTGCAGATTCAGCACAGCGAGTCAGGGAAACTCCTCTGGGGTTGTGGGATCGATCCCTCGATCGAGATGGCAGGATTAAAAGCTCTTATCTGCGCATGGAACTTGCAGCGAAAGGAAGCCGTATGAATCCTGACAAAGCCGTTATTTTCGACCTCGACGGAACTCTTCTCGACACGCTGCAGGATTTAGCGGACTCGGGCAACGCCGTTCTCGAAGCTCGCGGATTTCCCGCCCACCCGACGGACGCTTATCGGACTTTTATCGGGAATGGAATGATGAACCTCGTCCGCGATATTTTCCCGGAAGAGCATCGTCCTGCTTTGGGGGAAGAAACCGATGCGGTCCTCGCCGAATACCGCGCCGCCTACGGTGAACGGTGGAAAAACACCACGGTGATATTTCCCGGCATCGCCCCGTTGCTCGATGAGCTGATCGCGAAGGGGATTCCCATCGGTGTGCTTTCCAACAAAGCCCACGACTTTACCGTGAAATGCGTTGAAGCGTTTTTGGGCGACTGGAAGTGGGATGTAGTGCTTGGCGCTCGCGATGGCATCCCGAAAAAGCCCGATCCAGCTGGTGCTGTCGAAGCCGCCGCCGTCCTCGGTCTCAAATCGGGCGATTGTCATTTCATCGGCGATTCAGACGTCGACATGATGACCGCCGTGAATGCCGGGATGCATGCCGTCGGCGTGAGCTGGGGTTTCCGCCCCGTCGAGGAACTCCTTGGTGCTGGCGCGGAGTTTATTCTGGAAGAACCTCATGATTTGTGTTCACTAATTAAGGCTGAAATTTCATGAGGCTTTGTCTTCCAATTCATCTGCTATTTCTGAGCGCTTTCCCGTGTGTTCTCTTAAGCCAGGCTTCGACTTCATTTCAGTTGGTGCCTTGGAAAGATGACATGTTCAAAGTCCCGAAAGTTATCGAATCGAGACACGATGGGGATTATCTCATTCTCGACTACGTTTCCTCACGAGATATCAATGGGCGCGATGCTATCCCGGAGAAACAAGCTAAGCCTGAAAGAGTTTCCCTAGAGGTGAATTCTGCCCAAACTGATACCCGCCTAAAAACCAAGTTTGGGTCGATCCGGCATTTTGCAGTCGGGCGTACAACGAATGCATCCATCATAGTTGTCTATCTCCACGGAAAAGGTGGGAGTCGTGATCAGGGCGTCGATGACAAAACTTTTGGAGGTAACTTTAATCGCATTAAAAACCTCGTGTCGAAAAGTGGCGGGCTCTATCTATCTCCTGATATAGCTAGCTTCACGGGACGCGGGGCGAAGCAAATACACGGGATGTTGATGCATTATGCAGCGCTTTCTCCCAATGCTAAAATCATCATCTCATGTGGGTCTGCTGGCGGAGTGGTCTGTTATCAACTGTGTCGGCAGAATGACCTTGCTGCCCGGTTAGGAGGCATTATTCTTCTTGGCTCATTCCCGAATAATCAATTCATTGGGTCTGATGCTTTCCAATCGCGTGTCCCCGTCTACATTGGTCACGGGAGTCGTGATTGGGTGTCGTATCTTCAAAAGATGGACTCGCTCTACTTGCAGATTCGTGAGAAGAGCCCCGGTTATCCAATCCGCTTCGAACGATTCGAAAGTGGCACCCATGGCACGCCAATTCGCATGATCGACTGGCGAAAGACAATTAATTGGTTTCTCACCCATAATTGACAGCTTGAGCACATGGTGTCATGTAGTTTTGTCCCTTTGTGATGAAGAAGATTCCCTCCGTAATTAGCTCCGGCCTCATCGCGCTTGTGATCATGTCAGCAATTGGCTTAGTGCATGCCGTCAACATTGAGGGAAGAGAGATCTCGCGTGAAAACATGCGGGAAATTCGGAGCGATCAGTTCTACCCTCGAACAGAAAAGGACTTCAACATTGTCTTCTACAAAAAGCACTTTACCTCGACAGAGGAAGAGTCGGATCTTCTGGCCTATCTCATCGAAATGTCAGAGGTTTACGAAGTTTCCCCACTGGCGGTTTTTGGGGCAATTATGGGAGAGCATTCGATGAATCAGCGTAGTACCCTGAAACAGGTCGGTGAATCAGGGATCAATTTGATTGGGAAAAAGCTTGGGAAATCAGGCGAGAGCTTCGTCAATAATTTGAATGTGAAATTCCGGGGGGCTCACGGCGACGCTTCTTTTGGTCCCGGTCAGGTCCAGCCGTTTATTGCTTCCGCGATGCAATCTGAGATCGAACGAATCCGGCCGGATGCCACTGAGGATGAGATGGATAAATACTGCTGGAAGGGTTCTATCAATATCATCTGCGCCTACATGAACTACGCGGCAAATCGATATGACAGTGAGGGGTTTCATATCCGCGATGATGCACCTCTGCTTGTGACATTGTTTAATATTGGGGAACGGAGAATGAGTTTTGCCCTTCGAGCGGCGGAGACTCGGGTGCTGGTCGATTCCGGTGAAAGGGAGGGTCCCTGGCTCAACTATTTCGGGTATTGGATTCAAAGGAATATCAAGACACTTGAAAGCAAAATGCAGCCCGCGGCGGAAGAGGGGCGTTGAGGGAATGGCAACTCGTTGGGACGGATGAGAGTTCTCTCAAATCTCTACGATCGCGGGCACCGCACTCTCAAGCAGAGCAAAAAGCTCCCCGGCGGCGTGTTTCCCCACTTCGACGACCTCATCGTGACTGAGGGGCTTTCCCGTAAGTCCCGCACCGTAATTCGTAAGGCACGATAATCCGACGACTCGCATCCCGAGAGCGCGGGCCTGAATTGCTTCGGGCACGGTTGACATCCCGACGGCATCGGCACCGAGGCCCCGCAACATTTTGACCTCGGCGGGGGTCTCATATTCCGGGCCGTTGACCCAGGCGTAGACCCCTTCGAAAAGGTGAGTAGGCGCCAACTCAGCCGCCTCCGTCTTCAGCATTTCGCGAAGCGCCCGGGAATAGACTTCGGTTTGATCGATGAAAGTAGGTCCGCCAGTAAGGGGGGACTGCCGAGTTAAATTGAGATGGTCCGAGATCAGCATCCAGCGTCCCGGCTTGAAGTTCGCGTTCACGATTCCGGCAGCATTAGTGAGGACTACCGTTGTGATGCCTAGTTGATGAAAGAGGCGTATCATTGCTGCCGTTTCTTTCGCCGACCAACCTTCATAGAGATGAACTCTCCCTTGAGCGATTGCGATTTCGACGCCGCCCAGTTTTCCGAGGTGGAGCTTTCCGGTATGGCCTTCGACGCCGCTTTTTGGGAGGCCTTCAATTTCGGTGTAGGCGACCTGTTTGGTATCCGTCAGGGTGTCGACGAAGTTGCCGAGGCCGGAGCCGAGGACGAGTCCGATCTTTGGAGCGTGGTCTCCTAGATTTTTTGGGAGATGGAATTCGGGGGCGCTCATGAGTTAAGATGAACGACTTTCCACGGCAGCGCAAATTTGCTGATATAGGCGGGTCAGTTCGGGCATTGCGATTCCCTTTTCCCGCGCACGTCGCAGCGGCTCGCCCCAGATCGGTTCCACCTCGATGGCTTGACCGGCCTCAAAATCGATGAGGCTTGACGGGCGGTAGGCACCCATCTCGGCGGTGCCTTTGATGTTGCTTTCAGCGAAGGCCGGATCGATCTCGTAGCCAAAGGCCGCCGCCGCGGCGATGACCTCGTGCATGAGTGTTCTGACGCGGTCCACTCTTGTTGGACTTGCGAGAATTTTTTCGGTGTCGATGCCGCCCTCAGCGATCGAGAGGCCGTTGAAGGGTACATTCCAGATCAGCTTTCGCCATCGGGCAAGGCCGAGATTCGGAAGAAGTCGCGCATCGAGGCCGGCACGGATGAAAAGTTCATGCACCTCCTCGACGGATCCGGTCCCGGTGAGCTCGCCCATTTCGACTCGACCATGCGCGAGATGATGTATCACGCCCGGCTCTCCGCGATTGATGCAGACAAAGCAGAGGCCGCCGAGGATGGGATGATCAGGAAAGTGCGACTGGAGAAATTCTTCGTTTCCGAGACCGTTTTGGAGCGTGAGAATTCGAGTGCCCTCTTTGAGCAGGAGGGGGAGCAGCTCCGGAATCACCTCATTCGAAGTTGCCTTCAAAGCGATGATAACGAGATTGACCGGCCCGATTTCCTGGGTCGTTGCGAAAGCCGAGACTGGATTCAAGTCGAAGTCTCCATCGACGCTCTTGATTTGCAGTCCCGACTCCCGGACTGCCACGAGATCGCGTCGCATGAGAAAAGAAACCGCAGCGTCAGTTCCCTTCGCCAGTCTCGCTCCATAGTAGGCTCCGACCGCTCCGGAGCCGACAATCGCAATAGTTTTGATCTCAGCCATGTGGTTCTGCTCACCTCTATGACACGGAGTCTGGCTGAGAGCAACTCTGTAGGGCGGGCGCTCCGCCTGCCGGTGCCCACCGTCGGCAACCGGAACGGTCGCCCTACAATCCCTTGACGAAACCGTTTGTTCTCTTTGAATGGCATATGTCCCGATCCCGCGCCATTCTTCAAGCGACTGACTCGCTCGTCGCTGAACTCGGCGGACTCACGTTTGAGTCTCCGGTCACCCACGTCTACAACCCCCTCGAATACGCGAGGACCTCTCATGAAAAATACGTGAAATGCTTCGGTGATTCGAAAAAGCGGGTCCTCATGATGGGAATGAATCCGGGTCCATGGGGGATGGCGCAAACCGGCGTCCCCTTTGGCGAGATCGCGATGGTTCGCGATTGGATGGGGATTTCCGCTGAAGTCGGCAAGCCGGAGTGCGAGCATCCGAAGCGGCCCATCGTCGGCTTCGACTGCGAAAAGTCAGAGGTCAGCGGGCGGCGTCTTTGGGGGCTCTTTTCGGAAATCTTCCCCCAAGCAGAAGATTTTTTCGCCGACTACTATGTCGTGAATTACTGCCCGCTCGTCTGGATGGAGGAGAGCGGGAAAAACCGGACTCCTGACAAGTTACCTGCCGCTGAGATGGCCCCAGTGTCGACCGCCTGCGATGACTACGTCGCCGAACACATCCGTCAGCTTGCGCCGGAGTTTCTCATCGGGGTCGGTGCCTTCGCAGAAACCGGGTTGAAACGCATCGCCGAATCGATTTCTTACCAAGCCACCTTCGGGCGCATTCTTCACCCGAGCCCCGCAAGCCCCGCCGCGAATAGTGACTGGCCCGGATCGGCGACGAAACAGTTGCGCGAAATCGGCGTGTGGAAATAGCCGTTTTCTGATAAGAATCGTCCCGCCATATCATGTCAGAAGATCGCGCCAGTCCGTCACTCCTGAGGAAAGCCAGTTGGCTCTCTTTCTGGATTGGTGTCCTTATGCTCATCATCAAGATGACGGCGTGGTGGCAAACGCGGTCGTCCGCGATCCTCAGCGACGCTGCCGAATCGATTGTCCACGTCGCAGCGGTGGCTTTCGTCGTCTACAGCCTTCGCCTTTCGCAGAAACCTCCGGATGAAGATCATCCCTACGGCCATGCGAAGATCTCGTTCTTCTCCGCTGGTTTTGAAGGTGGGCTTATCTCTGTCGCCGGGGTTTTCATTCTTATCAAAGCGGCGCTGCAATGGAATGCGGGTGAGCAGCCTCATGATCTTGAGTTTGGTAGCGCCCTCATTGCCATCTCACTTCTAATTAACGGATGGCTTGGCTGGTACTTGATTTGTCTCGGTAAGAGAAACGATTCGCTCATTCTCGAATCCAACGGGATGCACGTTCTCGTTGATGCGTGGACCAGTCTCGGTGTCCTCGTTGGATTGCTCCTCACCTGGCTGACCGATTGGGCCTGGCTTGACCCCTTGTGCGCGATCTTCGTGGCGCTTCATATTTTGAGAAATGGGGTGAGGCTCATGTGGCGAAGTGCGAATGGCTTAATGGATCGAGCTGACCCTTCGATAAAAGCGGTTGTCGTGGAGTGTCTCGATGAATCCACCAAGCAGTTCGGCATCACTTGGCACCATCTGCGCCACCGCCATCTCGGCGACGGACATTGGGTCGACTTTCATTTGGTCTTCGAGGATGAAACGTCAGTGAAAGAGGCTCACGATATTGCGACGCACATTGAAAGGGCCGTGAAAGCGAAGCTTGGGCCCGCGACGGCGGTGACTTCTCATCTGGAACCCGCAGAGGACCACGAGAGGATTCACGGCCATGCTCCCGGTGAGCTTGAGCCGTGAGGAATCGAGTAAATATATAAATGATCGCTTGACTTTTGTCTATTAGGGATCATAGTCTCAAAACCAACAAATATTCACATGATTTTCAATTCACAAAGATTCAACCCGACATTGGCCCTGAGCCGATGGGAGTCAGGCATGGCCTGTCCGAAAGGGATGTATCATGCGGGGAAGATAAATCTTCAGTATTTAGAGTGTGCTGCCATCGACAGATTTCAGGATCTCGAAGATACCCAGAGTGAATTTCAACTTAAGACAGGGAGGGCCCGGTTAACGTAGGATCTATTGTAGAAATAGACGACGTGGACCCGCTCTCTCACCAAGAGGCGGGTTTTTTTGTGCCTACCCCCTACGATTTACGAGTATTTACAAGGGCTTCAGCCCTCATTGACTAAAAATTAACCAAAACAGAATTTGATCGGATCGATTCCGGTCTTGAAACGAAAATTACGAAAACGAAAAAGCCCACCTCCAGCAGCAACTGAAGATGGGCCGTAGAAAGCGAAGGATCTTTTGAATGGATCGCTTGCTCCCGCAGAGCAAAGATAGCGTCGATTCACAGTCGGTCAAGTTGAGCGGACTTTAATAGTCTGCTACCGAACCGCTGTGCCCATAACTAAAGATACTTCGTGATGAAAAATTTAACTAACTACATAACGAAAGGCTTTTTTGGGAGATGTGCCTGCTAAACATCGAAACGTCCGCCGGGAAATCCTGCGGCTATCTCGAAGGAGGAGATAACGGTGTTCGTTCTTATTAAGATAAGGAAGAAGAGAAGCGCGTCTTCGTGCTCCCAATCGGTCAGGCTGATCGAAACAGACTCAAAATTAACTTTGCAGATTAGTCCCCTGCGATCATTTCCCTGCCCACAAAAAACAGGGGGCCTCAGCGCTTGTTCTTCTTCTTGAATGACAAATCGATGCCGTCCCGCTCGGGGCTGGCATGGTTTGCATTCAATCAAGAGCGCCCGGAGATATCCGGACGGTCTTGATTGAATGTGTGAGATCCCAATTCGGGATCCCAATTCGGGATCTCATGACGTGGCGAGGTCGAAGGAGTCGAGATACGGGTTTTGGAAACACGGGAAAGCAGGTGCAAGTCCTGCCGCCGCGACGATTTTTGTAAGAGGCGTGCGTCGGAGTGAGAGAGCCGAACTGGTTTGTAAAACCAGTGCCTTTGTGCTGAGTGGGTGCAAATCCCACCGCGCCTATTTTCTGGGGATGTCCCTCAAATCGTTAAAACAGGGTGACGTTGGTGGTGGTATTAATG
>CAZOUP010000142.1:0-12340 GCA_964583035.1 uncultured Akkermansia sp. | reverse complement strand
CTTGGCGTTCTTGATCTCATCACCGCAGGGGGGCGAGACGAACGAAAGACATTCGGGCAACGGATACGCCAATGGAGAGGCCGGCGCTTTCTCGACAATCAAGGACGGGAATTTGAATTCGGGAAGAAGCGGAACGGGAACGGAGCGCTCTACCCAGTGACCGTATTTGAGCAGACGGGCGAAGCGTAGAAGGCCAATGGCTTTGAATGCCGTTTTCGTGCCCTTGCGATGTCGTTGCCGTGCTATTCCCGATCCCCTCGAAAGCTTATAGGACCGGGAATCGTGTAGTTGTGACGTTGTGCCCTCCGGTCCGCTCGCCCGCGCCTGAACCCGTCCTATAAACCGTTCCCCTTTCTTTCATCATGGTTTCCAACTCCTACAACTACACAACAACACAATCCTAAGCCTGATAAGGCCCCGAACGATGTAGAGGCAATGCAGTTGTGACGTTGTTGCGGCATATTTCCGCGCCGAAGATTCAGACCGTCAAAGAAGTCAGGCCGTTACCGTCATAAAAATATTTTGGGGGATCGCTCGTGCTTATCGGGTCCTTGAGCTACCGAAGGAGGCGAAACCCCGGACAGGAGACTCCTTAGCCCCCCTTACCAATGAGGGGACCCTAGCAGGTGACACAAAGTTTTCAGAAACTCCGCGCAAAGTGGCGATAGGGGCGACATGACCCGCTTTAGGGGACAGGAATAAAAAAGATTCCTTACTTCGAGGACGGAAACGACAAAAGACGGGGCATAACGTCGAATGTCGCATTGTCGTGTCGTTTGGGAGAACAACGCGCCACAGCGAACAAACATCGCGAGACTTGGAAACCGTTCCAAGATCGCACCGGGTAGAAGTCTCCTAAAGTGACGAACTGGACAAGAACCCGGTCAAACGCTGAGGGGGCGAGGGGGAACGCTTCGAGGAGAACCGCTCCGCTTCGCCCTCGATCAGGAACGCAAGAAAATCAGGCTCTCAGATTTGCACCTAACGCGCCGCAGTATCTTCCGAGGGTGACAACAACCGGGAACGCCACAGCACGCGACAAACGCACGGCAGCGCCGGCGCAACCTCGCCCGCTTCTCGGAAGTGACCGCAACCCGGAACCGATCAGGCCAGTGAAGCCACTTTTCAAGGTGCCAGCCTGTCTTGAATTGAAGACTCAAACCGAGACGAACAGAGCGAGGTAAAGGAAAAAAGTGGCCCTAAAATGGCCCTAACTCGTTTTTTGTGACCGGAAAAAAAGCGCTCTAAATCTTTGTAACTCGTTGATATACTGGCGGCGGGACTTGAACCCGCACGGCCCGAAGGCCAACAGATTTTAAGTCTGTTGTGTCTACCATTCCACCACGCCAGCGTATCGGAGGAGCGTTATTAAGGCGTCTTTGGAGAGAAAATCAACTCGCTTTCGGCAGGAAAGAATGTGCCCGTGTCATTCGGGGCTTGTCCTAAGTGGTCTCCTTTGCTTCGCTCTCCCCATGCGCCCGTTTTTTCTCTCTCTGCCACTTTTCATCCTTCTCATCTCTCCGCCCTTTGCGACCGCGCAAGAGAGCGGAAAAGCCTCGCTGCCCAAATTTTCATGGGTCTCTCCTCTTTCGAAGAACCAAAGTGCGAGCCTCGCAAAGGGCCTTGAGCATCGGACTTTTCTGAGTCCTTCGATGGGGGTTGAAGTGGGCTATTACGTCTACCTTCCCGCAGCTTACGCCACGAATGAAGATCGTAAGTTTCCGCTCGTGCTGCACCTCCATGGGGGGCGTCCCGGTTCAGAATCTAAAGCGGTGCGACTCGCTGATCATATCGCTGCAGCGATTGAAGCGAAGGAAATTCAGCCGACGATTTATGTGTTTCCGAACGGAGGACCGGTGAGTTGGTACAACTATCCCGGCCTCGAAAACGGAAGCGGCGAGGATGTCCTCGTGAAGGAGTTGATCCCCCATCTCAAAGAGACGCTGCGCACCCGCGAATTTGGCATTGAGGGATTCAGCCAGGGGGGTCGGGGCACGACGAGGGTGATGTTTCGTTACCCGGAGCTCTTCGCAAGTGCCGCGCCGGGAGGCTCGGGATACAGCAATGAAAAGAAGGTTCAGGAAAATGATGGCAAAGAGAGCGACAAGGTAATTTTCGCGAAGGGCGATAACACCTGGGATCTTGCGACGGAGTATGCGAAGCGGGAAGATAAATCACGTCTCCCCATTTTCCTCTGGGTCGGGACGAAGGGATTCAACTTTGAGAACAACCTGGAGTTTTCAGCCTATCTGAAGTCGCTGGAGATTCCTCACGAGATAATGAAAGTCGATGGCATCGATCATTCGGCGATGCGAATTTATGAGAAGCAGGGGCTGGATTTGATGAGGTTTCATCAGAGGCATTTCGCGCCGCCGGCCGAGTAGCGCAAGAGGTGAATTTTTCAATCGCGCGAGACGGGCAACCGGCCCAACGCGAACGGGAGGCTGGCGCCATCCGCTACGATCCGCTCAGATGAGCTGACGGTTCTTCACATTGAGATACTGCGTGACCGTTTCGGTGCAGAGTTCTTCGTGGTCCGGAAGCCCGAGTTCGACCCCGAGGTGCCTGAGCTGGTTACTGAGTTCTTTCAGTTCCTGCCATTGCAGGTGTCCGCCAATTTCATCGTAAATTTCCCCGGTAGAGACTGGCTCGCTCTGGCGGGAAAAGAGTTCACGGGAATGCGACGGGCGCACCATGTTCACCAGAACGAGATGCTGTCGGCTAATAAGAGGGAGCACCTCAAAAAAATGCTCGGCGGTGAGGGGGTCGCTAAGATCGATGAGCATGACAATGAGGGCACGCCGTGTGAGCTTCTGCCGCAGCGCGATCATAAGAGGCTCAAAATCCGGTGCGACTGATTCCGGTTCCAATCGGTAAAGAGCATCACGAATCACGTTGTAGTGACCCTTTCCCGACTTCGCGCGAATGAATTGATCAACTCTCTCAGAGAAACTAACAAACCCAAAACAATCACCCTGCTTTTCCGCGACGGAGGCGAGAATCAGAGAGCAATGGAGAAATTTTTCGAGCTGCGTCGTGATCATTTGCCCGCCACCGCTTGAGGTCTCGGAATAGCTCCAGTCCGCTCCGGTTTCATCGCCGACCGGCACCCTGATCTCGCGCCCACTGAGACGCGAGTGATCTACGACGACGTAGACCTCCTGCGTCTTTTCAATCTGGTATGTCTTCGTCACCGGCATCTGGCGACGGGCCGTCGCCTTCCAATCGATATCAACGTAGTCGTCACCCGGTTGATACTCCCGAAGTTGCTCAAAATCCCTCCCCTTGCCAACCTGTCTCACGAGGTGGCTTCCATCGTGCCCACGCATCAGAAAGATAGAGGCGAGCCGTTTCCTTTCGATGCTTAAGTCGGGGTAGATTCTTAACTCGGTTTCGAGAGGAAGTTCACGGCGAAGCAACCAGAGTCGCAGTCTCGACGGGGTTTCGATAAAAACGCTCGCAAGCTGATAGTGCCCCCGCTTTAGCGGAATTTGGAGAGAGGTCACCGAAATTTGCTTTCCCGAATCAAATGGCGTCAGCGTTCCCTCCACCTCGTTTTCAATGCGGAAAAAACGGGACACGGGAATGCCATATCTGAGCCGCTCCAGTTTGGGGCCGGTATTTGAAAACGAGAGAGGTAATTCCATTTCCCTCCCCGTCGTCCCGCGAATCAATTCAGGCGTCTCACAGGAGATCGCCAAGAGCCTCGAACGGGAGCCAAGCCAATCAATGATCGCGATTAGAAAGATAGAAAAAAGGACTCCGGCAGCGACGAAACGAAGCGCCTCCTGATCGTAAACCAGAAGGGTTGTCGCGGGAATTCCGACCAGAAAAGCCACCCACAAAAGCGGTAAATGGGGCACTGGTCTCATCTCAAATCGCAGACTGAATCAACGCGGCACGGAGACCGACTCAAGCAGCTTATCGACCGCCTCGCTCACGGTCATGCCTTCGATTTCATATTCAGGACGTAGCAGGATCCGATGGGAAAGCACCGGATGAACCATCGAACGAATGTCGTCCGGGGTCACATAGTCCCTCCCCTTGATCGCTGCGTAAGCGCGACTCGAAAGGAGCAACGCCTGCGTCGCTCGCGGACCGGCCCCCACCTGAATCGGATCGGCTTCGCGCGAGGATCTCACCAGCTCCACGATGTAGGAAACCAGCTCGTCTTTGATCGTAATGCCCTGCATCGCCGCCTGCACGAGGGCGATCTCAGACTCTGCGAGAACCGGCTCCATCGTCCCGCCTTCGAGAATGCGCTCCGGAGTATCCTGTCCGAGGCTTTGAAAAGCGAGCTGCTTTTCGTCGTCCTCACCCGGGTAGCCCATTTCCACCTTGAGCAGAAACCGGTCTTTCTGCGCTTCCGGGAGAGGATAAGTCCCTTCATACTCAATCGGGTTCTGCGTCGCGAAGACGGTAAAACTGTCAGGCAAATCATGGCTCACCCCGTCGATCGTGACCTGTCTTTCCTGCATCGCCTGAAGCAAAGCCGACTGGGTCTTGGCAGGGGCGCGGTTGATTTCGTCGGCGAGCAGAAACGAAGTGAAAACCGGACCCCGCACGAGATGAAAGGCACCTTCCTGGAGATTAAAGACATTCGTCCCCGTGATGTCGGACGGCATCAAATCGGGGGTGAACTGAATTCGTGAAAATGGCGACCCGAGCACTCTTGCCAAAGTTCTCACGAGCAGGGTTTTCGCCACTCCGGGGACTCCTTCGATAAGGATATGGTTCCCCGTAAAAATTGCGATGAGACAGTGATCGACGACCTCCTCCTGTCCGATGATCACCTTCGCAACCTCGGCGCGGGCGCGGGCCAAAATTTCAAGGACTGAGGAATCGAGATCGGTCGAAGGAGGATCTTCCATAAGCGGGTTCATCGCATAGACTTGGGTAATCACGCAAGCGGAATCCCACCACTGCACCCGCCAATTTCCTAGTCTGCCTTGACGATGCGAAAGATGCCGCCGCGCCAATCAAGCACGAGGGCCTCACCGTTCTCATCAGGATAAAACCCGGTCGGTTGGACCGTCGGATCTTTTAAGTCAGCCGGCTTCTCGAAATGATAGTTCGCCACGACCTTCCCCTCTTCCGGACTGTAGTGAAGCGCCCAGAGATTTCCGAAACGCCAGTCGCCATAGAGAAAATGCCCCTGAAGCTCAGGGATCGCCTCCCCACGGTAAACATAGCCGCCGGTAATGGACAGCCCGTCAGCGCGGGAATATTCGTGAATTGGCTCAGTGAAACCGGTTTCCTCTTCCGGCTTGGGCTTTCGACCGAGAGCAGCCAGCATCGCGTCGCGTGGATGGAATTTCTGTGTCGCCTCACGAATCTCCCACCCGTAGTTGCCGCCCTTTTCGATCAAATTGATCTCTTCATACAAATCCTGCCCCACGTCAGCGAGATAGAAAAGTCCGGTCTCGGGATCCATCGCCGCGCCCCATGGATTTCTCAGGCCGTAGGCATAAATTTCAGGGCAGGCATTCGGATCATTCATAAAAGGATTGTCCGACGGAATGCCATAAGGAAGCGAAGCGGTTCGCGAATCAACATCGAGGCGGAGAACCTTGCCATTCCAGCGGGTCAACTTCTGGGAGAGCATGTAGACCCCGTTTTTCATGCCACCGTCGCCTACGCAGAGGTAGAGCAAGCCGTCTTTCGGCCCGAAGAAAACATTGCCTGAATTGTGATTCCATTCCGGCTGCTGAACTTCGAGAAGGATTCGCTCACTGTCAGGATTCGCGGCATTGGCGTTTTCGCTCGAGACTTGATACTCAGCGAGAACAAGCCGCTTAGGACCCTGGCGGGAAAAAGTGACGTAGAGCTTTCCGTTCTCGCCATAGTCAGGGTGAAAGGCAAGACCAAGAAGGCCCTCTTCAAAGTCCTTCTCGACCTCGATCGAATCGGTTAAATCGAGAAAGATTGCACTGTCCGTGCTGTTTTCACCCTTCGGGAGCAGTTTGATCTTCCCGGTCTGCTCAACCAGAAAGCGACGATCCGTGCCATCATTTGGAATCTGCACCGAAATAGGGCGCTCAATCTCCAACTCCTTGTAAATGGGCTGCAAGGAGAGAGGCGGCAACTCTGCCATCGCCGGCAGGGTCGCGAGTAAGGTGAGGACTGAAAGAAGATGACGGGTCATACCGGGAGATTACGAATTCCCTTCCTTGAATGCAACCCTTGTCGCGGTCGTGAAAATGCCATAACTTCGCGCGTCACTCCTCTCGATATGCTGCCCCTCAAGCCCGCTCAACTTGCCCGACTCTCTCGTGATCGGCAGTTTCTGATCAGAGCGTCGCTCATTTTATCGTTGGCTTCAGTCGTGATCGCTTTTGTCGTCTCGCTCATTTCCCCGTCGAAGCCGGATTTGGAGAAGGAAATGGCTGCCTTGCAGGAAATCATCAACGATGACCGCGAAGAGACTATTCCGAAGACTTTCGAGAGCTGGGTCTTTTTCCTGAGAACCGGCATCGCGATGGAAAACCCCGGTCCCCTGCGGGACTGCCGCGGCATCAATACCGACATCGAAGGAGACGCCGGAGAACCTATCGAACCGGAAGAATTCCCCGATCCAGAAGCCGAGCTGCTTCACGCCCTCGATCTGGGCTTGCGGCTCAGCGATCCGGAATCCGCATTGCAAAATCTGAAGGCGATACCTGAATCGCAGCGTTTCCGGAATGAATTTCTCGGCGACATCGAGTTCAGCCGCGAGAACTACCTCGAAGCGCAGAGCCACTACCTCAGAGCGGCCGAACTCCAACCCGGGTCCCACTACAATCGACGCAGTGCTGTTGTGGCGGGCTGGCGAACCGGGGATCGAATCGCGCTGGAGAATCTTTTAGAAGACCCTCTCCTCCGAAATGTTTTCAGCCCGGCTGAACAACTGGACCTCTTCACCGATGCCCGCGATTTCAAAGGCCTCGCTCTCGCTGTCGCGCGTTATGAAATAAGTGAGTTTCTCTCACCCGCTCTCGTTCCGGCCCTCTTCACCGGAACGATCTGGTTTCTCATCCTCATGCCATTCTGGCAGGTCACACCGCAGCGAATCATTCTTTCACTGCTCGCCGTCGCGGCAGGAATTTTTTCCGCCGGCCTCACGATCTACGCCGTCATGATACAGGAAAGGATGCAGGGCTTCACACAGAACCTGACCGATCCCCCTCTCTTACAAGTTCTCTACTACGTCGCAGGAGTCGCCCTCCGCGAAGAAACCCTGAAGCTCCTCTGCTTCCTCCCCTTTGCAATCTGGGCGGGGCTTCGCGGAAAGTATCTTGACGGCTTGATCCTCGCGGCACTCGTTGGTCTCGGTTTTGCCTTGAAAGAAAACATCCTCTACTTCGACGACGGCCTCGCGACTTTCACGGCCTGGATGCGTTTCCTCACCGCCAACGTTCTCCACTTTTCCCTTACCGGGATCGCCGGATTTTACCTTGTGAAAATGATCCACCGAAAGTTCCATGGGCTGGAATCTTTCCTCTTCAGCTTCATCGCCGTGGTCGTCGCGCACGGACTCTACAATTCAGTCATCGCAGTTCCGGGTCTGATGAGTTACTCGCCGCTCAGCACTATTTTTGTCGCGGCGATGGCCTATCAATTCTTTGACCCACTTCGTGGACAAATGGAATCCCAGGGGATAAACAATCGCATCTCACCACTCGGCGTCTTCGTCTTGGGATCGGCTCTTCTCGCCTGCTTCCTCATGGTCGCCTCAGCGTGGAGCACCCCGTTCCGCTTTGCCCTCGGCGTCTTTGTCTCCGGCGTTGCGGGACTGATTCCTTTGGCCTTTGCCTACATCAGCCGATTTCGGGATCTTTGACACAGTAGGTTTCGATCGCGGTTTTCTCGACGAAATCCTCAGGCGTTCCCTCAGCAAATCGACCGAAGAGACCGAGCTGGGAGGCATGGCAGTTGAGTGCTTTCATGCGGCGGCGATGCAAATCGGAAACATCAAGAGTCAAGTCAGCCGGGTCGTCCATGTTCACTAACTTTGGAATCTCGTGATCCGCCCGGTTGGCGAGGAACGTCATCCATTGGCAGTTCCCAAGGCGGCGGACTGCTTTTCTAACCGCCCCGTGAACGAGGAGATGTGCAGGGTGCCAATATTCACCGGCACTCCCGTGTGAGATCACCAGATCGGCAGTCTTCAGATAAGGCATGACTTGCTTCGCAAGATCTGTCTCGCTGACATCGGGGGCGTAGACCCGAAACTCTTTTGCGACCGGATCAATATGCCCGAGAAAAGTCAGTTCATTCACGCCAAGAACATCGCAAGACTTCCACATCTCTTTCTCGCGGGCTGCTCCGAGTTCCTCACGCTTGAGGCCACCCGTAGGGCCGCCTTCACCACGAGTGAGGCAGAGCATGTCAACGGTTGTTCCCGCATCAACTAAGTGACAAATCAGTCCTGAGCAAAAAACCTCATCATCAGGATGAGCGACAAAGACGACAGCACGTTGAAAGTGCCCTAGTTCCTTGATTGAGTTCATACTGCCTACTTCTACGGGCTCTCTTACGGAGCGCCCAATGATTCGGAGGCGTTTCCGGAAGAAAACGGGATCAGTGAGTCGCTGCCAGATTTTGAATAGATTTCGCATGATTGGATGTTTTATTCAAGCCTGTAAACTTCATGAGATGCTCGCGAAGTTCGGACATAAAGACTTTCGGTCCGAAGCGGGAGACACTCGATGATAATTCTTCACGCAATGCGGCAACCCGTTCAGGGTTTTTCAGTAGCTCAATAATCTTGGCGCAGCACTCCTCATTGCTTTCGAATTGCAGCTCCGGGAACGATACGATTTCCCCGGCTCCGCCGCTGCTGGGAATAATGGGAACGCATCCCATCGAAGCCATTTCCGCGACCGCAATTCCAAAGGCCTCGATACGACAGGCATGCAGGGCAAAACTCTTTGCCGCGAGAACTTTCTGCTTATCCCCCAGGGTCAAAAACCCTTCCGGAGTGATCCATTCACGGCTCGAAATCATTTCCCGAATCCGGCAGCTGTAGGGAGAGTCATCAAGCTGACCAATGAGGCTGAGCGTCACCGGGAAACCCTCTTCTCTAACCATCTCCAAAATCGAAATGATGCGATCAATCTCCTTCTCCGGCACGACCCGACCGAGGCACACAAACCCAAGCGGATCACGCACCGAATTCACGGGAGCCTCAGGAAGAACCACGGGAGGATGAATGACCTTCGCTTCTGAAACATTGAAATGCTCGTCCAGTTGTTTTGCGCTCCATTCTGAATTGGCGAGAATGAGGTCCCCTCTTTCCGCGAGGGGAATTTGAGGCATGGAAATCAGTTTGACGAAAGTCAGGTAAAGCCTCCTGAGGATCGTCTCCCGGTGACAAAACTTGTCATCTCCATAGATGTAAAGACGCTTTCTCATTTCCTCGCTGAAGCTGAAGTCACCGATCAGCTGGATCCCGGGACGACCAAACTGCACCGGATTATAAGTACTGAGACAGCAGTCTACTTCGCGGGCGAGCTTCTGACAAAACCGTTCAAAATAGCGGGCCTGCAGATGAACAAGGCGGAAAGGACTGTTCACGGACGGAATACGGGGTGCGCGGATAAATCGAATCTTGTCAGGATCGACCTTCGTTCCGAAGGCTTTATTCAACCCATCAAAATCAAGGGGGGACGCAGTTGAAAACGTGACCTCAAAATCGTCCTGCAAGGCTTCGAGGGTCCACATCGCAGTGGCTTCGGAACCTCCGCGCCCCACCCATGGATGAGTGATGAGCAATTTAGGTCGGTTCATGTCTTCGCCGTCTCAGTTCGCTTTTTCTTTGGCATCACATGTTCGACCCGCTTGGTCGGCTTCCATGCACTGTCAAGAACGCCTCGCCGGAAGGCAAGCAGTCCCAACCAAACGGCGTAATTCATCGCATAGAAATACCGGATAAAACGGAACAATTTAATGTGCCGACGACTGGGTTTGAGACTGATGAAATAGTCTACTCCAGCAGCGAGCCCAGTGAGTAGGATTCCCCCGAGAGCAGCCCAATAGAGAGGATCAATGAAAGACAGAATGATCGCTGATCCGAAAATGAGCATCACAAGCTGAGGCCCGAACCAACGGATCCCCTTGTGAGACCAGAAGGCAAATGAGATCACAGCAGGCCCCCTCCACGGCAAGAGAAAGTGCTGATAGTATGTCAGGTTTTGAAAATTCCCCATCGAAATTCGGGTTTTCCGCCGGAACTCCTCCGCGATCTCGAGGGAAACCGCCTCGTAGACTTCGGCATCTTGATCAACAATTGCTTCGTGCCCCCCTTCGAGACAGGCCATCGTCTGAAAGAAATCATCGTTAACAAAAGTTTCCGGAACTGGCACGAACAGGCTCGCCCGCATCGCATAGCATGCGCCAAAGGCTCCGATCATACTTCCCCAGAGAACGCCTTCATTGAACTTGGTCCGATTCTCACCACTCACGTAAGCTTCCTCCTCATCACCAATGCCATCGTGCTCAGTGTGCCGATCCTTGACTCTCGCCCCGACGATACCGACTCCGTCCCGCTTAAAATGACGGACCATGTTTTTCAATGCCAGCGGGGACCAGGCGACATTTGCATCGCAGATCACAAAGGCAGCGGAATCGCCCCCTTCATCGCCGGGCACTTCAGCGGCCAATTGATTGATTATTTTGATCTTTCCGTTTCGCCCCGAAAACACGTGTAGTTTCAATTCAGGATACTTCTCCTGATACGCTGCGATGATTTCATGGCTTCGATCAGTCGATCCGTCAGACCCAATCCAGAAGCGAAGCTTCCCTTCCGGGTATTCTGATTGGAGGATGCTCCGAACGGTTTCACCGATCACGGCTTCCTCATTGTAAACCGCCATCAGGACAGTGACCTCCGGAAACTCCTCATCTTCGAGAAATCTCTCTTCGGGTAGGCTTTTCCCACGCGCGAGAGAGGCAAGCAGTTTTGGATATACTGCATAACTGTAACCAATGAGGAGAATCGAACTCCAGAAAGTAACGCTCAGAATTACATGTAGAATCGTCTCCATTATCTTTTCGCTTCCCCTTTCCCCTGCGCCTCAAAACTGAAACGGGAGCCGACGAGGTGGTGTCCCTTTCCACCGGGCCCTTCAGACCCTGAAGGCCTTCCCTGAAAAAGTTCGTCGTCCTCGAGCGCGATCTCAAGCTCCTCGTCGATGACCAGTTGAGGCACCTGCTGTCCGATTGCTTCACGGTAGTTCAGGAAGCAGGCGCGGTTGTAAAAGAACTGAGGCAGAGCCATCATAAATCCAAAAAGGACTCCGGTGAAGCGCTCGTCGAACGGGTTTCTGGTAATACTTTCGCTCAATACCGCCCACATCGCGACAAAAGGCAGAAAAACAAGGAACGAATCCCAGGCTCTGGGCCCCATCACGGTTTTCGAGTTGAGCCACGCCGAGTGTAAACTCAGCCCCATCGGAATAAAAATTGCAAGCAGCGTCAAGCCGATCCCCACGAAACCGGTCGAGAAAAGCGTGTAGGTCCATATACTGTGTCCAGCGGTGTATATTTCATCGGGGAACTGGTGGCGATCGTCGGGATAGACTAGGAAAAGTTCGGGGTAATAGCTTTCGTCCCAATAGTAGGAGGCCCCGAGACCTCTCCCATAAATAAAACTGTGAGGCTTCTCTGCCAGGATATCCCACATTGACTTCGCTTCGGCCTTCCGCATCAGGGAAGATATATCCTCGCTCATGGAACCGTCTCCACGGTTATCGAACATCCGCTGATACCAGCGATCCGCCAGGTTCGGCTGCACCAGTGCTACCCCCAGAATAAGAAAAATCATCGCAACGCCCATCGCGAAAAGTGGCGCTATCTTCTTCATGGGAAAGGTCAGGTCGTACATCTTCCAGAGGATGCCAAGAAAGAGACATCCACTCGCCATGATGAACGAGATGACGATCGGGAAGGCGAGACTCCGCGTAATCGAGATCGCCGCTACCGCCAGAGGCAGGGCAAAAATTAACAGGCTCCACCAGGTGAACTTACGGCGCAGAATGAACGCACACCCAACCCACGCAAAGAGAAAACGCATCGAGGGACTGAGAATCTCCATCCGAATTTCAGAGAGGGGAATCCCGGTTTGGGTCGCGCCGAAAAAGAAGCGCCACAGGACATTCGTAATTCCGGCAAAGAGGAACCATCTTACCGCCTCGCCCGGACGCATTCCCACAGCCGCGCAAATCAAGGTGGTATTGAGACCGAATCCGACCAGAAGCATCGGGATTACCATTCGCAGAACCCTGCCTGTCTCATTTCCCCACGCAACTGAAACACCAACGCTGGCTATCGTATAGCCCCACCAGAGAATGACAAGGTAGAC
>CAZOUP010000141.1:0-12379 GCA_964583035.1 uncultured Akkermansia sp. | reverse complement strand
CCGGGGACAGAGTAGAGGAGTTCAACCTTGAATCCCTCGGGAACCTTGATGCGATCGACCGGCGTCGCGGTATTTTCTCCGACGCGTGGACCGACCTCGGTTTGACGCTTTGGCTTGGGTGTTCCCTTGGCTTTTGGAGCCGCTTTAGTCACCGCTTTCGGCTTTCCCGGTGCTGCTGCAGCCGCTTTCGGCTTTCCGATTTCCTGCGCGTCGTTCGGGACGTCAGCATTGGACCAGGGATTGATTCCGCCCCCGGGAAGCTTCTTGAGATAGACGTCCTTCACCTGAACTTCCATCGCCGGTCCTTTGTGAATTTGAATCGCGAGAAGACCACTGAGGCAGCGACCTTTTTCATCGTAGTCGTGCACGACAGCGGTGACTTCGCCATTGAGCATATGAGTGACATGATTCCCCTTCGCGATGATGGAATATTCATTCCATTCAGCGGTATCGACCGCGATCGCCTCCCGATCCGCCGTGAGCCATTTGCGGCCTTCCTGATCGACCGCGACAGTCTGACCATTCTTCGCGACGATGCCGCGACCGCGCTCATGGTAGAGCATCGCGTTATTCTCCGCCGTCGGGTGAACGTCGCACTGATAACCGCCGATGGACCACTTGCCGACCTCGGCCATTTCTTTGCTCCGATACTGAATCCCGGAGTTGTTGCCGGTAACGCGGATCTTGGCGTGGAGCTCAAAGTTCTCGACTTCGCCGCCGCGGAAAATGAGAAACTGATTGTAATCGAGATCTTCAGGAGCCTTCGTGCGACCGGTGATCACTCCATCTTCGACCGACCAGAACTTGGGATTGCCATCCCATCCGGTGAGGTCTTTGCCATTAAAGAGCGATTCAAAGCCGTCTTCGGCAATGGCGTTTTGCAGAAAACAAAACGCGGTGAGCAGGAGGATACAATTTCTCATCAGTAAGGGGGTTCTAATTCTGAACGGCGTTATACCGGATAGAATAGTAATCTCACGAAAAAAAAGCGAAACAGGCATGATAATGGTTGTCATTCTATCGGAATCCGATCTAGCCACCGCTTGATCCGATACAAAACGTAGTCTTTCCGCGTTTTGGGGATGATTTGTCTAACTTTGCCTCCCCCGGCGCAGAATGCCGCTCCGACGGCTTTGGCCTCTTCGCGGCATTGATTTTGTGAAGGCAAGCTTCACCCTCTCCTCATGAAATCCCCGATCCTCTTCCTCGCGTTTTTCCTTTCGGCTTTCTCACTCAGTCATAGCAGCGAGAAACCCAACGTGCTTTTCCTCTTCGCCGATGACTGGGGAAGATATGCCTCCGCCTACGCCGAAAGCGATCTTCCCAACGGGATCAACGAAGTCGTCCGGACGCCGAACTTTGATCAACTCGCAAAGGAGGGCGTCCTCTTCCGCAATGCTCATGTCAGTGCGCCCTCGTGCACGCCGTGCCGCAGCTCCCTCCTAACCGGACAACATTTTTGGCGGACCGGCTCGGCTTCTATTCTCCTCGGAGCGGTCTGGGACGAGACGCTCCCGACCTTCCCTGAACTGATGCGGGACGATGGCTACCACGTCGGCTACACTTACAAAGTGTGGGGGCCGGGGACTCCCAGTAACGCTCCTTTCACCAGTGAAGAGAACTATTCCTCCGCCGGTGGAAAGTTTAACGGTTTCTCCCAAACCGTGACCTCGCTCGTCGATTCGGGCCAATCGATCGAAGCGGCGAAGAAAAAACTCCTGAACGAAATACGGGGAAATTTCCGAAGCTTCCTCGACGCTCGTGAAGAGGGAGAACCTTTTCTCTACTGGAGCGGCCCGACCAACGTCCACCGCAAATGGATCAAAGGGAGCGGGAAGAAACTCTGGGGAATCGACCCCGATGAGCTGAAGGGGAAGATGCCACCTTTCCTCCCCGACGTGCCTGAAGTCCGCCAGGATCTCGCCGACTATTTTGGAGAAGTTGCGGCCTGGGATGCGGGGATCGGAGTTCTCCTCGAAGAACTCGAAAAAACCGGAGAGCGGGACAACACCATCATCGCCGTGAGCGGTGATCACGGCGCGCCGGGCTTTCCTTACGGCAAGTGCAACCTCTACGGCTTCGGAACGAATGTGCCGCTGTTAGTCACCGGCCCCGGCGTGAAAAAAGATCGCCTTGTCGAGGACTTCAGCTCTCTCACTGATCTCGCGCCCACCTTTCTCGAAGCTGCAGGAATTCCGGTGCCAGAGGTCATGACGGGACGCAGCCTCTGGCCGGTTCTTTCTTCAGAAAAATCAGGAGTCGTCGATGAGACACGGTCACGAGTTTTCACCGGTCGCGAGCGCCATGTCGACATGGCCCGAGCCGATTTCACTCCTTACCCGCAGAGGGCGATCCGCACTGCCGATCATGTCCTCATCGTGAACTTTCGTCCCGACCGCTGGCCGATGGGCGATCCCTACCTCATCGAGCCGGGTGCCGTGCTCGATGTCGATGAGTTGGAAAACAACACCCGCTACACCCTGCCCGATGAGGACGCCGGGCCCACGAAAGCCTGGCTCGTCGGTGCGCGTGAGGAGGCCGAGTGGAAAGAGCACTTCGACTGGGTCTACGGAAAGCGCCCGAAATACGAACTCTATGACCTGAAGGCGGATCCCTTTGAGACGAACAACGTCGCTGAAGAGTCCGCTTACGCTGAGATCCGCGAGGAGCTCGAAAAGGAGCTCATGACTGAGTTACGTGAGACCGGCGATCCGCGGCTCATTGACGGCGGGAGTTTCTACGAGACCTCGCCGATGACTGATCCGGCACCTTCAAGGAAGAAAAAATAGAGCGTTCAAGCCAGCACCTGGCGGATCACTCCGCCGTGAACATCGGTCAGTCTTTGGTCGATCCCGTTGTGATAAAAAGACAACTTCTCATAATCCAACCCTAACAGGTGCAGAACGGTCGAGTAATAATCCCAGACCGTCGTCGGATTCTCCTCGGCCCGCCGCCCGAATTCGTCAGTCGCTCCGTAGCTAACGCCGCCTTTGATTCCGGCACCCATCATCCAACAGGTGAACCCGTCGGGATTGTGATCGCGGCCCGCAGTGCCTTCCTGACGAGTCGGCATGCGCCCAAACTCGGTCGTCCAGAGCACGAGCGTATCTTCCAGCAAACCGCGCTGTTTTAGATCCGTGAGCAGCGCCGCCGTCGGCTGATCAAAAATCGGACAATGTCGCTCGTAGTCCGCCTTAAGCGTTTTGTGCGCATCCCAGTTGAGGAGGCCATCGACACCCGAAGCGCGGGACGAGCAGTAGAGATTCACATAACGCACGCCACGCTCTAACAAACGCCTCGAAAGAAGACAGTTCCGCGCATAGGCCGCTTTCAACTCATTGCCCGAATCGGTTCCGTAGAGCTTATGAATGTGCGGCGACTCACTCGCGAAGTCGCTCACCTCCGGCGCGGACATCTGCATTTTCGCAGCAAGTTCATAAGCGCCGATACGAGCGCGCAGATCCGTCTCCGCCGCGCGCTCGGCGGCATGACGTTCGTTGAGGAAATTCAAAAGATCACGAGTCCCCTTTTCCTGCCCCGGAGAGATGCCTCCGGGACGGTCGATGTTCCGGATCGGCTGGTGCGCCGCCATCGTGATCGCCTGATGCCTCGCCGGGAGGAAACCATTACTCCAGTTCGCTTTGCCATTCGGCGGCTCGCCGCGGATGTCAGGGATCGCGACATAAGTGGGAAGATTATCAGTGATACTGCCGAGCGCATAACTCGTCCAGGCTCCGGCAGAAGGAAATCCCTCGGTCGCGTGACCGGTATTCACGAAGACACAGCCGGGACCGTGCGTGTTCGTCTTTGAATGCATCGCATGGAAAAAGGCGATGTCATCGACGTGCTCCGCCATGTTCGGCAGCATCGTCGAAATCATTTTGCCGCTTTTCCCCGCAGGAGCAAAAGGCCACGGACTCTTCATGAGCGGTCCGTTTTTCCCCTGAAAGGAAACCATGTTCTCTTCGCCAGGGAGCGGCTCTCCGTGCATTTTGTCGAGCATCGGCTTGTGCTCCCACAGGTCCATGTGTGAAGCGGCACCGGGACAGAAAATCTGGAGAACCCGCTTCGCTTTCGCCGGAAAATGCGGCGCTTGGGTCGAACTTGCGACGGATCCAAACCCTTCGCGAGTCATGAGCTGGGTCAGACCCACGCCCATGAGACCGGTCGTGACGTTGCCCAGAAAGCGGCGGCGAGTGTTGCTGTTTAGAGGATTCATGATCGATCAGAGGATTGACAAAAAGGAATGTAAAACGTAGTTTTACGCATGATTAAAACGATTTCCAAAGTAGGCAATTCTCACGGATTAATATTCGACTCGGCCCTTCTCCAACTCACCAAGCTCAAGCCTGGCGACCAGGTCAACGTCGAAGTGCATAGTGGCCGGACGATCACGGTGACGCCGATGAATGACGTTGAAATCGATGAGAAAGAAGCAGCCGACACAGCGCGGGACATCATTGCAAAAAACAATGAGCTCTTCCGCCGGCTCTCATGAGCGAACTCCGCCACCCCGGAAAATCTGCCGTGCTCGCAATCCATCGTGAAGTGCTTGCCGCTCACGGCGGCGGTGACGGAATCCGTTCGGAGGACTTGCTGGAGTCCGCCATCGCCGCTCCTCAGGCAACGATGGGCGGGCAGGTCCTGATGAGCGATCCGTACGAGGTTGCAGCAGCCTATCTTTACTACCTCTGTAGCAACCATCCCTTTGTCGATGGGAACAAGCGAGTCGCTCTCGCCACTTGCCTCGTCTTTCTGGACAGCAACGGTCTTCTTCCTGAGCCGGTTCTCGACCTTGAACCATGGCTGGAATTCACGCTCGACGTGGCCGCGAGCCGTCTTTCGAGAGAGGAGACGACACAACATCTCAAAGGTCTCCTCAGGGTCAGCTAAACAAATCTGTCGGATTAAGCTCATCAGTCGAGAAAGATCAATTCACTGCTGTTGAGGAGCGCCCGCGCGACCGAAACGATTCCGAGTTCTTCGATTGCCGCGACAACTTTCTCTGTCTCCTCCGGACGAGGCGCACGCTGATAGAGAATGCGATAGGCCTCCTGAATCTGAGCAGTCGGCTCAGCCCCTTTTTCTGCGATCCGCGCGGCAAGCGCCTCGGCCATGTCCATCGTGAAATCGTGATTCATCAGGGTCAGTGCCTGCAACGGAGTCGTCGTCTCGGCGCGTTCCGGGGCGGAAAAAGTGCAGTCAGGCTGATCGAACTCGGTCATGAGATCGACGACGGAAGCTCTCGCATTCTGGTGATAGACCGCCCGCCGATAAGTCTCCGGGCCGTGCTCGTCGAGCGGCTCGTAGGTGCAAACATTGTCCTGCATGAATTTGAAAAGGCGGAAACCGGGGCCGCCCATGGTCTTGTCGAGCTTTCCTGACACGGTCAGAATCGTGTCACGAATTTCCTCGGCAGAAAGACGGCGTGACGGAAAACGCCAGAGCAATCGGCTGTCACCATCAAGTTTCGCCGCGTCCTCGCGCCAGGCCGATGACTGCTGGTATGCCTGCGAAGTCATGATGAAGCGGTGGAGGTCTTTGATCTTCCAATCGTTCTCCCGGAGATGGATCGCGAGATAGTCGAGCAACTCCGGATGCGTCGGCCGACCGCCCATGAAACCAAAGTCATTTGGCGTATTCACGATGCCAGTGCCGAAGTGGTAATGCCAGAGTCGATTCGCGAGAACGCGGAGGGCAAGAGGATTGTCTGAACTCGCAATCCAGTTTGCCAATTCAAGCCGCCGCGTCGCCTCGGGAGCGTCAGCCGACAATTCGAAGGTCGGAGCGGATTCGCTCAAGGTCGAGAGGCTCGCCGGAACGACGGGATCCCCTTTCTTCGCAGGACTCCCACCGACGAAAAGATGGAACGGCCCCTTCGCATCTTCGGCATTGCGGGTCCCCACCCAAACTGATGGGAGTGCAGGAACGGCGGCGATTTCCCGACTCACTCTCACCATCTCTTTCCGGAGCGAAGCAAGTTCGGCAATGTTCTCAGCGGTAAGTCCCGCGACTCGGTAACGAACATTGCGATGTGCATCGCTGACCGGTTTCCGATCACGTCCATGGGCGACCTCTTTCCATTTTTCACCGTCACTCGACACTTCGATTCGATAATCCGCGACGAAGGTGAACTTGCGGTGCTCCGGATTTTGCTCCCCTCTCGCGCTCGAAAAAATCACTTTTTCAACCAGAGTCGGCTCCGCCAGCTCAATCGTAAGATCCGTCCCTGTCGACATGAACCGTTCGCCGGTCTTTCCATCAATCGCATGATGCGCTCCGTAGGCTCCCGGAAAGTCTTCAATGACCCGCGCCGCGCCCGTCGCCTTCGCCCCATTGCTCTGCAGGGCGACGTTCTTTGCCTTCTCACCGGAGGACCAGATTTCAAATTCATCGATCTTAAACCCGTTGGCAAGGTTCGGGTTGTCGTCGCGGGCCTCGCTGATGAGGCGAACAAATTTTGCCTCCACAGGATGAAATTTCTCGGTTGTTCCAGCTCGATCCACTTTCGGTCGCTTCCACTTCTCCTCAAACTCCCCAGCCCGCTCTGCGCTCCGTTGCGTTGCCTCTGCATGGATCACTTTCTCTCTCTTCGCGAGCGCTTCATTTTCTGCCTGGAGCGGTTTCATCTGCTCGGCGACCGAATCTTTCTGACCCTGTTTCGCAAGAACCCGATCACCGTGTCGCACTCCGGCGAATGTTGCATACAGTTGGTAGTAATCTTTCTGCGCAATGGGATCAAACTTGTGGTCGTGACAACGGGCGCAACTCACCGTCATCCCGAGAAAAGCCTGGCTCGTTGCGTTGATGATTTCATCGAGCGTGTTCGCCCGGATCTGAGCCTGCTGGGCGACATCCTGATTCCCAACATCGTCATAAGCGCCCGCAACGAGAAAGGCCGAACCAACTTCCACCCCGGGATCGCCAGCCCCGAAAACATCACCGGCAAGATGCTCGCGGATAAGTTCGTCGAAAGGCTTGTCTGCGTTGATCGAATCAATGACATAGTCCCGGAACGGCCAGAGATTATCGATGATAAGATTTCGCTCGTACCCCCTGCTTTCACCAAAACGCACCACGTCGAGCCAGTGACGCCCCCACCGTTCGCCGTAGTGAGGCGAAGCCAAGAGCCGATTAATGAGTTTTAGATAAACGTCAGGGTCCTCACTTTTCACAAAAGCATCGACCTCCCCTGCCGTCGGCGGAAGGCCGGTGAGGTCATAAGTCGCCCGCCGAATCAAAATTCGCCGATCCGCCGCAGGGTTCATGGCAAGACCTTCCTCCTCCAGCTTCGCCTCGATGAAAGCATCAATGGGATGCGTGTCAGGATCACTCAGGACTTCGGAAAAAGATTCCAACTCCGGCAATTTTTGATAAGCCCACCATGACTTATCCGCCGCCGAAGCTTCGTGCAAAACGATGCCTTCCGGCCACTTGGCGCCCTCATCGATCCACCGAAGCAGCAGTTCCGCCTCCGCGTCCGTGAGCGGATCACCCTCCTCCGGCATGTAAGGTTTCTCCCCGGGTTCCTCCGGCGTCGCGACGAGGTAAAGATCGCTCGCCATCGCCTTCCCCGGAATCACCAGTCCGGCCTCCGGATTCAAAACCTCTTCCGCGGTCGAGAGCGAGATGTCGCCCTTCGCACTGTTCGGGTTGTGGCAACTGAGACACTTCTTCTCCAGCATCGGCTGAATCTCTTTCACGAAATCCACCGGAGACGCCTCGCCTGAACTCCCGAAGGCGAGAATTACCAATGCAAACAAAGCCTGAGCGAACCGGGGTTTCAAAATGCTACTAATAATTCTCGTCGCCATAAAGCTTATTGAAACATTTCGGAAGATTGTATACAATTACGGATGTGCGTCATGCCAGTCGCCACCATCACCCCGTCGAGCCGCTCCGCGAGCAAAGCAAAAGTCGTCCACGGATTACTGGAAGGACTCCTCGAAGGCAAGTGGCAGGGTGGCGATCGCTTTACCGAAACACTTGGAGCAGAAGCCTTTGGCGTGAGTCGGACGCCGGTTCGTGAGGCGCTCCTCGACCTTCAGGCCCTTGGCCTCATCGAGCTGCGGCAGAATTGCGGGGCGGTCATTCATCCATTTGGCGAAGAGGATCTCCGCCAGATCTATGCGGTTCGATCTTTGCTAGAAGTTGAAGCGACGCGACTTGCTGCTTCGAGAATTGATCTCACTGAAGTCGATACCCTTATCGAAGCTTTTAAAAAAATTCGCGACTCTGGCGGTGTCGATCCCGCATGGGAGTTCGACCAGAAACTTCACCAGCTCATCGCCGACAGTTCCGGAAACCGCCGCCTCGCCGCTGAGATCAGCCGCTATTCGTCGCTCGTGCAAACAATGCGCGAAATCGTAGGAGCGAGAGCGCAGGGTATTCACTCCGCGTCTGCCGACGAGCATCTCGCGATTCTCAGTGCGCTTCGAAACCGGAAGCCGACCGCCGCCGCCAAAGCGATGCAAGACCACCTTCAGCAGGCTTCTGACTCAGCCATCGCCGCGATGCTGGAGATTCGGAGGCCCGAGCGGTAGTGGCGATTAGGAAAGCCCACGAATTCCCACGAATGCAGCGCCACTGCAGAGAATCCGATTCGTGAAATCCGTGCCCATTCGTGATTCCTAACTTTTCCGGCCTCTCCCCCTACTCCACCGGATCCCCAAAGGCATCGACCTCGATCTTCGCTTTCTCCGACATCGGACCGGACATCATTTCATCGATCGCTGCCTGCAACTTTGCTTTCGCGACCACAGCCGGTGCCTCAAGCTTCCCGTCCAGCAAAACCTCGCGTAGCCCGTCGCCCGAAATATCAAAAAACCGCCCATCGGAGAACAACTTGTAGTCGTGATCGAGCGCGAAGATGTGACGACTGAACTTTTCCTTATCCCATCCGGGCCGGGGATCATACCAGAAGAAAGCGGACTCCCGCGCTTCCTCATTTTCACCGAAAAGGGTCGGCGCAAAACTCACCCCGTCGATGGGCCAGTCTGATGGAATCTTCGCTCCGGCGAGTTCCGCGAAAGTCGGGAGAAAATCCGAGGCATCGATAAGATCGTCGCGTACCTGCCCCGACTCGATTGTCTCTGGCCAATAGGCGATCAATGGAACGCGGATGCCGGTCTGCAAAGGTGAAGCTTTTCCACCCTGGATTGCCTCGCCGCGAAACTGAGTCGTCACTTTGGTGTCCGTGCCATTGTCGCTGTAAAACAGGATCAAGGTCTCTTCCGCCAGTCCAGCCTCCGCTATTCCATCCGCCAACTGGCCGACGATCTTGTCCATGTAATGAACCATATCGGGAAAGTAATGATCGCTCTCATCGAGGTGTTTCGAGGGATCCGCCCACTCTTCGGAATCCGGGGTTGGATTCACCGGCCAGTGTGGCAAGGCCATCGCGAAGTAGGCAAAGAAGGGTTTCTCCCGCTCACGGGTCATGAAATCGAGAAGGAATTCGACGGAAGTGTCCGGTCCATACTCCCCTTCAAGCGGTCCCTGCAATTCGCCATTCCGCTCAAAACTAGGATTCCCATAACGCGAGCCCTTGTCCTCGGTGTTCCAGGAATGATAGAGCGACCAGTGGTCAAATCCGGCCTCGGCGACCTTCATCCCCGTCCCGCGACGTTTCCCGGCACCGGGATAATCCGGCGGATCATAGGACTGCAACTGCCACTTCCCCGCGATCGCCGTTTCATAACCGGCATCCTGCATGAGATGTCCGAAGGTACGCTCTTTTGGATCAAGAATCCCAAAATAGAGCCAGTTCCGTTGATTGTACTTCCCTGTCATGATCTGCACCCGCGTCGGCGTGCAGAGGGGCTGCGAATAGGCATGCGTGTAGCGGATGCCTTCAGCCGCAAGGCGGTCGAGATGGGGAGTCTGATAGGATTCTGAACCGTAGCAGCTCAAGCCCTCGATCCCTAGATCATCAGCCATGATCAGAAGGATGTTAGGCTTGTCCGAAGCGGAGAGCGAAACGGATAATCCGAGACAAAATAGGGCAACAGCAAGGAATCTCATTTCACTGTCGTTTGTGGGGAGGTAGGGCGACGAATGGCTTTAACTGTGCCGAGAGTTGCTCGATCAATTCCGCTTTAGACTCGTCGGACGCCAGGTTCGTGATCTCTTCCGGATCATTTTCGTGATCATAAAGTTCGCGCCCGGCCTCACCTTCGAGCCATTCCGTGTAACGCCACCGGTCGGTGCGAAGGGAATAGCCCCAGGCTTTTGGCGAGTGCCAGATTTGGGTCACCGCCGGCTTCTCCCATTTGGCATTGTCGGGGTCAGAAAGGAGCGGCCGAAGCGAGGCTCCTTCGAGATTATCCGGCGGAGTCAGCCCGCAGAGGTCGGCGAGAGTCGGATAAAGGTCGAGAAGCTCAACCGGCTCAAGCGTCGCTCCATTCTTCGCCAGCCCGGGTGCGGCGATGATCAAAGGCATCTTAGCGGAACGCTCAAAGGCTTTGCGCTTATACCAGAGACCTTTCTCTCCAAGGAAGTAACCATGGTCCGACCAGAAAACGATGATCGTCTTTTCCATAAGACCGTTCTCTTCCACCGCATCGAGAAGCCGTCCCACCTGTGCATCGACGAAACTATTGCACGCATAATAGGCCTGCTTACAGCGACGCGCTTCTTCAACGGTGATGTCTTCGAAATAGTAGGGCCACTTGCCCGTGTCGCGCATCACTGCCATCGGCGGGACATCCTCGAGATCCGCTTTCGCCTCATCGAGATCCGGCATCGTGATCTCGTCGAGCGGATACATATCGAAATAGCGCTTCGGAGCGACGTAAGGACAGTGAGGATTAAAGAATCCCGCCGCGAGAAAGAACGGCTCATCCTTCTTTTCTTTCATCAACTCAATGATCTTTGTCGCGACCATCCCGTCGGTGTGTTCTTCGTCTTTGCTCACAGGATCCCACCACGCCATCGAGATACCGAGCCCTGCTTTCTCGCGCCCTTTTCCATAGCGGATGATTTTGTCCTCCTGCAGGCTGTCGATCCCCTGTGGGTTGTAGCGCTCATCCCAGGTTTCAGGATCATCGTTTCCATCGGTTCCGATCATGCCCGGATTTCCGTAGTGATAGATCTTTCCGGCCCGCGCCGAGAAGTAACCGTTTTGACGAAACATCTGACCGATCGTAACCACATCCGGATTCCTCTCACGCATTTCGTGCTTCAATGAATGGAGGTCAAGGGTATCGGGGCGAAGGCCCGTCATGAGGCTTGCACGACTCGGCCCGCAAAGCGGCTGCTGACAGTAAGCGCGATCAAAGCGAACCCCCATCGAGGCGAGGCGTTCGAGATGCGGCGTCTTGACCTGAGAGTTCCCGAAGGCACTCAAATCGTTGTTCATGTCATCGGCCGCGATGAAGAGAACGTTATATTTTTCCTCCGCCTCAAGAAAGGCCGGAGATGAAAGACAGAGAGTGAGGAAACAAAGGAAAAATCGAGACATATTCGCTCAAGGGAATGCCCTTTGACGAACAAAATGTCAATGCCCGTTCCACGCTTCAGGCGAGCGTATAGCCGCCCACTCAGCTCTTGATCCAGCGATCCAGAAGTCCTTCCAGCGCCTCTTCACAGTCCTTCCCGTGAGCGGCGAATCCGGAAGTGATCTGGGGCGTCGACTGCACCGTCGGCCCTCCGGCAACGACTTCAGCTGCGAATTCTCTAAGCATCCCGTCAAGAGAGTTACCGCTCACCTCGAGATGACATTGCAGGCCGAGACAGCGATCGCCCCATTGAAACGCCTGCACCGGACAAACCCTCGAGGAAGCGAGAAGCCTTGCCTCGGGCGGAAGCTGGATCTGTTCGCCATGCCAATGAAAGACCGTCATCTCAGCTCCAAAATGATCGAGGAGATGATCCTCTTCCCCCGTTTGAAAAATCGGAAACCACCCGATCTCTGCCTGAGGACCCGGAGCGACCTTGCCCCCGATCGTCAGGGCCATCATCTGAGCCCCGAGACAAACGCCGAGGACTGGCTTCCCCGATTCCATGAATTCACTGACGTGACCGAGAGCATGGGCTACGTCAGGATTCTCATCTGCATCGTTCGCGCTCATCGGACCGCCCATGATGACAAACGCATCATAGTCAGAGGCGCTAAATACGGGGTCATCGGAGATCAAATACCGGGACATTTCATGCCCCCGTTTCTCAGCCCACGAGGCAATCCGGGCGGGACCTTCTTTGGAAAAATTTTGGAGACAGGCAATCTTCATGGAGAAAGAAGTCGAGCAAGCTGACCGGGATAATTGGTCCCGTTCGGCTTAGCCATGCCCGCTTTTTTCATGCCAGCTCCGTAAGTTATGCTGTCTCCAAAGCAAACAATCTCCGGTTCAGGGGCCAGCCAACCGGCAAGTTCCAGATC
>CAZOUP010000140.1:9966-12434 GCA_964583035.1 uncultured Akkermansia sp. | reverse complement strand
CGTGGTGTGTCGAAATCACTACACGTAGAAATGGTTTCCTAATCTGCGCCTCTTGACCGTTGGCCTGCTCCTGACGATGTTCGGGCGATGAATCTCAATCTCTCCCGACTTGCCTGTGGCATCGCCACCTTCTTTTTCGTTTCCTCACTGCAGGCCGCGCCGCTCGATGTCTATTTTGGCACGGGTGGAAAGGGAGCTGACGGAATCTATCACGCGACTTTTGATCCTGAAACCGGCAAGTTGACCGATGCGACCCGCGCTGCGGAAATCAGCTCGCCGGGATTTCTCGCGATGCACCCGGACGGCAGTGTGCTTTACGCGGTCGCCACGGTCGAGAAAGAAGGCGGCGCTGCTGCTTATAAGATCGCAAGTGATGGCTCGTTGGAATTCATGAGTTTCGTCCCGACCGGTGACGGAGGCGGGGCCCACATCGCGGTGCATCCTTCGGGGAAGTTTCTTCTCACGGCTCAATATGGCGGGAATTCCGTGGCCCTTTTTCCGCTCGATGAAGCGGGTAAGTTGGGTGATCCAACCGTCACCGAGCACGAGGGTGGATCCGGCGTCGTCGCGGATCGGCAGAAGGCGCCGCATCCTCACTGGTGCGGATTTTCTCCGGATGGAAAGTATGCCTTCGTCCCTGATCTCGGGTTGGATGGGATCGTGATTTACAAAGTGGACACTGAAGCACCCTCGATCACGAAACATGGATTCGCGGAGTCGGTTCCCGGTGGCGGTCCCCGACACATGCGCTTTTCGCCGGACGGCAAATTCATCTACCTCCTCAATGAGCTCTCGCTTTCGGTGACGACGTTCTCCTGGGATGCGGAGAGTGGCACGACGGAGCAGCTCTCGACGACCCCGGCGCTGAGCGAAGAGGTCAAGGCGGGAGAAAATTTTAACTCGGCGGCGGAGATCCTCGTGCATCCTTCCGGCGAGTTTGTCTATTCATCCAACCGCGGTCACGACACCGTGAGTGTTTACGGAGCGGATACGGCGACCGGTATGTTGGAAGTGGTTCAAGTGCAGCCGATTCGTGGCGCCTTTCCCCGGAACATCAATCTTTCCCCTGACGCTAAATGGCTCCTCGCAGCAGGGGCCGATTCCAACACGATCGCGGTGCATGCACTCGATCAGGAATCCGGTAAGCTCACCTTCCAACGGGGTCACGTTATCAATGTGCCCTCACCGATCTGTATTTTGTTTGCTCCCTGAATTTCATCTGGATCGAGTCGTGGTATGAAGGATCGTCAGACTGACTCTTTCATGAAACGCCCCGGCATCCTGACACGCTATTTTACTCCCCCTGGTTGGCTGGCGCTGGTGATTGCTTTGGCGATCCCGGCGCCGGCTTCAGCGGAGTGGCGGACGAAAAAGATCAATGATCTGACCTACGTCCCGCTCGCGGATTTTGCGGCAGCCTTTGCAATGACGAAAGGCAATCGCCGCAAGGGCGCGCGTGAGTTTGCTTTTGCGGGGGAATCTCATCGTCTCGCCGTAAAAACCGAAACCCGCGAGGTGATCATCGATGGGGTTCGTCATTGGCTTGCCTTCCCCATTGTCACGAGCGGAGGTGCGCCTTTCGTGTCGCTCGCGGACATCAATGCGACCCTCGGTCCGGCTCTGAGTCCGGGATCGGTCCGGGCGATCAAGCCGGTGAAAACGGTGGTCTTTGATCCCGGTCACGGCGGTCACGATCGGGGTGGACGCAGTCCTTATGGCGATGAGAAAGATTACGCGCTCGATGTCGTGAAGCGGGCACGGGCGATCCTGGAGGGGAAAGGGATCAAGGTCGTGCAGAGCCGTCTCTCCGATTCCTTTGTCGAGCTCGCAGAGCGTCCGCGGATGAATAAAAACTACCCGTCGCCGCTTTTCGTGAGTGTCCATTTTAACTCAGCAGGATGGAAGCCCTCAGCCACCGGCATCGAAGTTTATGCCCTGCCTCCCGCAGGGTTACCCATCACCGGAAAAGATCCCGACCCCATCCTTGATCGCCGCAAGGACAAGGGAAATGCAATCGAGCCGGCGAGTTTCGTTTTGGCCAATATCATGCACCACACCCTGCTTGGAAAGATGCCGGGGAGCTTTGATCGCGGCGTGAAGCGGGCCCGCTATGCGGTGCTTCGATATTCGGACGTGCCCTCGATTCTGATTGAAGGCGGCTTCGTCACGAATGCGGAGGAGGCGAAAAGAATTCACTCACCGGAGTGGCGGCAGAATTATGCCGCGGCGGTCGCGGAGGGGATCCTCGCCTACATCGCGCTCGCGAATGAACGACAGCTTCCGAAGCGGGCGTGGGATTCTAAGCGTCCTCCGACGGATGAGTTTGTTTGGGAAGAGTAGGTTTCAGTAGGTTTCGCTCACGCTCAAACCTACGGGGGATTCTGGACTGGCTGGGTAATGTAGCTCTGAGCGTGAGCGAGGAGATCGGATGCGGAGCTGTTTTCGCTCACGCTCAAACCTACGGGGGA
>CAZOUP010000140.1:0-9866 GCA_964583035.1 uncultured Akkermansia sp. | reverse complement strand
GAAGTCATCACGGAGAAAGCGAAGGAGTGGCTCAAGACAGAGCGCGATCCGCAGAAGCCGTTTATTCTCATGGTGCAGCACAAGGCTCCGCACCGCGCCTGGGACCCGGCCCCGAAGTATCTCACCGCCTTCGACGAGGTCACGATTCCGGAACCGGCGACGCTCTTCGATGACTACTCAGGTCGTGGCACTGCGGCCCGGGACCAAGACATGTCAATCGAGAAAACGATGACGATGGGCCGCGACCTCAAGGTCAAGGAACTCGATGATACCGGTCAGTTTGTGCAAAGCGCCTACGGCCGCATGACCCCGGTGCAGCAGGCGGAGTGGGATGCCGCTTATCAGCCGAAAAACGATGAATTTCTCGCCGCGAATCTTGAGGGTAAAGAGCTCGTGCGCTGGAAGTATCAGCGTTATCTCAAAGACTACCTGCGGTGCATCAAGTCAGTTGATGACAGCATCGGCGAGTTGCAGGAGTTCCTTGAGGTCGCCGGTCTCGCGGAGAACACGGTCTTTATTTACTCGAGTGATCAAGGTTTCTACCTCGGGGAACACGGTTGGTTTGATAAGCGTTTCATGTTCGATGAATCCTACCGCACTCCCCTGCTCGTTCGCTGGCCCGGTGTCGTGAAAGCGGGAAGCGAAAATGACGAACTCGTTTCGAACCTCGACTTTGCGCAGACCTTTCTCGACATCGCGGGGGTGGAGAGTCCCCCCGAGATGCAGGGCGCCAGTCTCGTCCCGATCTTGAAGAGCGAATCTCCCGACGGTTGGAGATCCTCACATTACTACCACTACTATGAGTATCCGGGCTGGCACATGGTCCATCGTCACGAGGGCGTCTACGACGGTCGTCACAAGCTCATGAATTTCTACGACCTCGGTGAGTGGGAACTCTACGACATGGAGACGGACCCGCAGGAACTCACTAATCAGTATCAGAATCTGGAGTATGCCGGGGTTCGCGAGCGCCTCCATGATGAACTCGCGAAACTACGTGAGCAATATGAGGTGCCCGAAAACGAAGTGCAGGATCTCAGCAATGTGAACATGCACTATCACTCCATCGAGATTCAGAAGCGCGGGGTTGAGCAGAGGAAGAAACTTGAGGCGCAGAAGAAGCTCCAGCCGTGATCCAAGCCGGATCATCTCCCGGAGAATTTCCCGGAGCGGAGAAATGCGACCACTTCCTTGATAACCGCTTCGTTTTTCATGATGTAAGGGTGGGTCGCGTGGACGACTTTGTAGTCAGTCATCCCGGCGATCCGGGCGCTCTCGATGGAGACCTTTCCATCGTTTCGTCCGGGGATCATCGTCGAGAGGATCCAGTTGATACTGCGGTCCCCGGTGATGACCCCCAATTCAAAATCGACTGCTCCGAGGTCGGAGAAAATTCCGTCAGAAGAGGTCCCGAGTTGTGTCCCTGCGGGGCCGTTTAACCATTCAAAAAGCTTGAGGCCTCCGAGCCTGTCCACGACTTCACTGCCCTGGTTCGGCGGGCACAACATCACGACCCGATCGATCATTGAAAAGTCGAGTCGCTCATGGAGGTAGCGTACGAGAATCCCTCCCAGCGAGTGGGTCACAAAATGAACCCGTTCCGCGTCTCCGATTTGGCTCACGATCTGGTCGCGAACCTGTTCCGCCAGTTGCTCAATCGGAAATTGTCGGGACGGATAGCCCAGATTCACCGTTTCATAGCCAGCGCTCGTGAGGGCATTCTCCATTTTTTTCATGGAGTTCTCTGTCCTCGCCAACCCGTGTAGGAGGACGACGATTTCCTTTCGATCCATGCTCAGTGTCCGTCAGGTTTCAGTTTGTCGCCCGGGGTGTCACTCCGGGGTCTTCCCCAGACCCTGGATGAACTTCCGCAGGACCTGCTCAGGACAGGGGCGATAATTTCGATGCCCTTCCTTGCGAAAAAATGAACTGAGTTCGGCTTTGGTGACGACGAACTCGACATTGTCGAAAACCGCATTCATTTCTTCATCGCGCAATTCGAGCGCAATGCGGAGTTTCTTGAGGACTTCATTGTTTGAAAGCAACGCCAGTGGCTCGGGGACAGAGCCGTCCGTGCGGGGACCTCGCTTCTCAATGATGAGGCCATCCAAGAAGCGGCAGAGCATGACGTCGGGAAGAGCTTCGAATCCTTCGTCCTCTTCTCGCTTGAGCCAAACGGTGACTTCGGGGCGAGTCGTTTCCTCCCCGGTCAGAGAAATGATTTCGGCCACCTTCGCATCGTTGATGTTCAGGGCGTGGCGCAGGCGCCGGAGAATATCGTTGTTAGTCATGGGCGGGCAAAGTCGGGTGGAAGGGGCAGTCGGTTCTGCTTTTACGGTCGCCCGCACTTTAGCATCGCATCGGAATCCGACACCTCATTCCGTCGCCCGTGGTTAATTCTGAAAAATATCGGAATTCTATTTTATTGACTTGTTTTTGGTGTTACTACCGGTTATTAATAATGATAAATCTATTAGATATGAGATTCATCTTTGCTCGAAGGTTGGCGGTCGAGGCAGGAGCTTCTTCTTCCGGTTCTTTCAGCGGCAACTCATCACCCCCTTATCCATCCCATGAACACAATCCGTCGCTACGAAGTTTGGTTTTTTCTTTCCCTGTTGGTGGTTGCTAATGCGGTCTTTGTCACCCTCGTGGTGAGTGAGGTCCTTCCGCAAAGCGTTTACGGCCTTGGTCGTTTCGCGTTGCTCGGAGCGGTCCTCTTTGGGCTTATTTTTCTTGTTCGTGGGTGGGCCGGAGTGAAAGATGTTCTTCGCCCGATGTTGGAATGGAAGCGTTCACCGTGGCTCTACCTCTTCGCTTTCGGCTGGACCCTCGGGGTTTGCGTTCTCGTTCTCCTCGGGAAAGGGTTCGTCACGGGCGACTTCCTTTCGGCTTCCGAAGTCGCTGCCGGGTTTAAGAAAGTGGCTCATCCTCAGTTGCTCATGACGCTCCTCGTGAGTTCTTTCATCGGTGAGATTGTCTGGGTCAGCTACGCGGTGCGAAAGCTCTCGGAACAATTCAGCGTTTACGTCTCGGCGCTCATTGTCGGCGTTGCCTGGACGCTTTGGTGGCTTCCGATGTCGATTTACAATTTTGGGATCATCCCGGAGCTGCCGCTTTTTGCTCTACTCTTTAATCAGATGGGCGTTGCCGCGATGTGCGCCTTCGTCTACCACCACACGCGCAGCGGATTCCTCGTCCTGGTCATGCAAATCGTGTTCAACGCCACGATTCTCGTCTTTCCAGTCACGCCAACCGAAGGAGGAGTGGCGACTTATTGGGCCTTTGCCCTGACTTATTTCACCGCCGCGACAGCCCTTTTCCTCGTTTTTGGACCGCGTCCCCTTGGCTCGCGGAGAATCCGAGAGGAAAAACCGGGCCGGGTTTCAAAGTTCCGCCGCGAGGTCGCGTAGAAGCGTGAACACTGAGAACTGGCCCTCCCCTTCCTTGCTTTCCGGCCGGATTTCTGTAAACTCGTGGCCAAATGAAACGGTCTTTCTCCAGTATCCTCGTCGCGGCCTGCCTTTGTTTATCGCCCGATGCCTTTGGCGAGTCCCGTGAGTGGACGAGCGCGGACGGGAAGAAAATCGTCGGGATGATCCTCGAGCTCGAAGGAGATTCCGTAAAACTGGAAACCGACCGTGGCGTTTTTGATTTGCCTCTCTCCCGGCTTTCAGCGGCGGACCAGACTTTTGCGAAAGAGTGGGCGGCGGAAAAGGAGGAAATGGCCGCTTCGGAGAACGAGGAAGAGGGAAAAAAAACCGCGCAGGAGCTGGGGAATTTTGAGGACCTTACGCTGGGAGAATGGCCGCAGTATGTGACTGCCGATCTGGAGGTCGAGAAGATCGTGACCTTGGAGGGTGAGGAACTTGCCGCGATTCGCGAAGAGAAGGCCGACGAAGGTGGCGAGCTTTTCGTTTACCGGACCCCCCATTTTGAGTTTCACGCCCCGGATAAACTTTCCGTCAGCGTCGTCCGCGATTTTGCCCGCATTTTTGAAGCAACCTTTCAGCTCATCGATCAGATGCCAATCGGCCTCGCCCCCAGTCCGAGTATGAACGGGTTCTACCCGACGAAGCTCTACATGACCAAAGACGATTATTATGCCGACGGTGGCATGGAAGGCAGCGGCGGGATGATGTCGTGGCGGCGGCGTGGAGATGAAATGAGTAGTCTCATCCAGGTGCCGCTCCCCAACCTCGGGGTTGAATACACGGGGACCCGCTTTGTCGTCGATAACAATAAGCGCAGCACGACTCTGACCCACGAGATCGCGCATCAGGTCATGATGCGTTGGCTCATGACTCCCATGCCGACCTGGCTTTCCGAAGGGATCGCTGAAGTGGTTTCGTGTCAGGAATATGACAATGGACGCTTTAAGCTCAGCTCCATGGACCGTGCCATCGTGGAGGATGTGACGCGGGGGCAGGGCCGTGATTTTACGATGGTGAATCTCGAAACGCTTCTGAATATCACGAGCGGCCAGTGGTCAGCAGAACTCGCGGCCGGGAACGGCGGGGTCAACTACCGCAGCTCCAACGTCCTCGCCTACTACTTCCTCAAGCTCGATGGAGAAGGTGACGCTGCTCACCTTGTCGAATTTCTGAAAGAACTCCCCGCATCGAGAGATGAAGATCTCGTCGCCCTGCAGGAAAAGCATCTCATGCGTGGCCGGAGTTACGAAGAACTTCAGGAGGAACTCGCCAAAGCGTGGCGGGGTGAAGGCCTCCAGATTGAGTTTCGGTAGTTTTCTTTCACTTTCCTGACGAAGTCTTACCCGGCAGTTAAATGCCGCGATGAAGTAGGTTTAGTTCATCTTGCGTATTTATAAAAATTATGGTAATTTTATTTCCATAATTTCTTATGAAGGCAATCCGTCAGACTACAACCGCCGGTCTCACCATGGTGGAGGTCATGATCACCATCGGTCTGGTCGCTGTTCTTTGTTCTATTTCGATGTTGATTGTCGGCAAGACTAAAGGCCGCGTCGAGCTTGCTAAATTTGAGCAGGACGTGACGGCGGTCAATTCGGCGGCGAAGCTATTCGTCTACAACGGGGGCAGTTTCGATGGTCTCAGCGATGCTCAGGAAATCCTCGACCGAATGAAGAGTGCGCACACACACGCCGCTCGCCAGCAGTTTGTCGGAATTTCCGGAGCGATGATCGACAAGCGTCTCGTCGCGAAATCGGTGACAGGTGATCAAGCCGATTACGCGGCAGTTTGGGATGCCGCGACAAAGCAGTTCGTGATTCAGAAAGATGCTCAGAACGGCATTGCCCGTTTTGATCTCGATGAATCGCTTGCCGAAGTCGAGTTTGCCGCTCATACCGGGAACGCATCGATCATGGAGTATGATGACAAGCCTGGCTGGGTCTGGAAGTACGAAGAGAAGCCTCCCACCTTTGCCGAGGGACCCACTGTATTTCCGACTTCGGAAACCCCTGACACGGCTCCTCCACCCCAGCCGGTTCTGCTCATCGTGCCGCGGATCGTTCTTTCGAGCCTGGCCTTCAGCAACTCGACACCTGAGATCACGGTGACAATCAACAATCCCAACGCATCAAGTTCCTCGACGATTGTTTACTCGATCGTTCCGGCCGGGGACGCTCATGGGCCGGCTTCGACCTGGGGAGTTTATGGTGGTCCTCTCCCGACTCAGTCGGCGAGCTATCCGGATGGCTTCGAAGTAGTTGCTTATGCAAAATCTATTGATGCCGCATTCCTCGATAGTGGCACTGCGGCGGCAACAACTACCACTGATTTTTTCGGATCGCCGACAGTCGGTAATGTTCTCTTCGTCGTCGATGCTTCATCTTCAATGGGAGATTCTTTTGGCTCAATGACTCGCTTCGATGCGACGATTATCGAACTGGTTTCCGCGATTCGAGGCCTCCCCGGTAACATCAAATTCAATGTCGCACTGTTCGACCAGGGGATTCACTGGACCGATGGCACTTTCAAGCTCCATCCTGCCAATCAGCTTTTTAAAGACAGACTGATTTCTCAGGTCGAAAAACTCAGTTACGACAGAGGAACGAACTACTCGGCGGCTCTTTCCCTCCCCACGATGTATAACCCGATTCCGGATCAGGTGATTCTTCTCTCTGACGGTGAGCCAAATAACAACAGTTTCCTCAATGAGCTTGCGAAGCTCGTGGAACTTGGAGTGAGAGTGGACACGATCGGCCTGAATTCGAGCGGAAATGGTCGCGCCGTTCTTCAACTCATCGCAGATGAGACGGGGGGAAAAATAAATCTCGTGAACTGAGCGCCGCAAATTCAGCTGCTACTCAGAGTCTTCCATCGCTTTCGCGAAGCAGCAGCTCTCTCATTCCGGCAGGGGTGGAGGTCCTGTTTCCACCCGCGCTGGCTCCGGTGATCCACCAGTGGATCAGGCCGGCGTCGGAGCAGTCGAATCGGTCGGCCTGAAAGCGGACGACTCCATCCTGCTCGGCGTATTTGAGCTGCTTCCAAATCCAGGCGATCCCCGGGGTGTCATGTTCTTTCGCCCAGTCCCAGAGTGGGATCGCCGTTTTCAGGCCGATATTCTGATCCCCGATTTGATGCTCCGTAACCCCGAGGTCGAGGATTTCCTGCCAGGTAAAGAAATCGCCGCTGTTGTCGTTCGCGGGGTGGTGGGAAACGAGATGAACGTGTTGCCGTTTCGACGGCCTCGCACTTTCCAACGCATACCCAATGAGATCGGGCTCCCCTGCTTCGATAATCCAGAGCGGGTCGCTCGCGGACGACGCATCAATCGCGCGGCGGAGGTCGTCGCTGGCCGCTCCCTGATCAGTGCGGCAGTTGAAGTAGTTCCTGAGATTCGGGAAGGGTCCAAAAAACGAGATCCCCTCACCACAGAGCTGATGGAGTTTATCCTGCCGTCGCTTTTCGTTGGCTGCATCGATGGTTTGGTTTCCCGGATTCTGAAACGGATCAAGATCACAGGAATGTGAAAGGTGAACGAGGCGATCATTGAGTCCTGCCCCCTTCAAGAGGCCGAAAATGACCGCCGTCGCTCCGATGTCATCCGGATCAGGCGAGTTCCCGTCAGCGACGATTGCAACTCGACCGGCTGGTGGGCTGATACGCGGGGAGGGATCCGCGGCGGAGGAAAAGTTGATCACCGCGATCAGGACTAAACTAACAACTGTCTTCATGTCAGAATCACCGGAATTTCTGCGTGAGCCGCCGCGCGCATTTGATTTGCTCGCCCGTTTCCAGACAGCACTTTCGGCGGGCGCGAATCCAATCCACCGGGTCGATGCCTTTGGGAATGAATCCCGCCTTCGCACACCACGCGATGATGAACTGTCCGGTCCGCCCGCAGCCGGCGACACAGTGGATCACGACCGGCTCTTTCGCCGCGTGATGTTCATCCATGAGATCGAGAAATCGCTGAATCTGCTCGTCGGTCGGCACGCCGTAGTCGGGTACATTAATGTGATGATAGGTAAACTGAGCAGGCACATCCTGGCGGTTGTCGAACTCGCAGCAGTTCACGACCGCGCGAATTGCATGTTCCTCGTAAAGATCGAAGACATAGGGATCCGGCCACCATGACGCAGCGATGACGCCTTCGATAATCCAGGTGAAAGGCTCGGTTCTTTCCGGCTGGCCTTTCTCAGGCCAATACCAGGGGCGGACGGGCGAGGACATGATTTTATTTATTCCGCAAAAATATCATTCAGCACCGCCGCGAGACGAAGCCCGCCTTTCTGAAGCCGATCGCGAGCGATCGGGAGCGCCTTCGCCCGGTAGTCGTAGCTTAGCGTCGGTGGCTCGACGACATTCAGGTAGTAGCTGCTTCGTTGCGCGCCGAAATCGTAAACCTGATCACGAACTGTTTTCGCTTCCTTGGCCCAGTCGAGATACGATCCGGCGGAGGCGGCCTCTTTCTCTTCATCGGTGAGACGATTAAGAAAAGTCGCGAACTCGGTGTAGCTGAGGTTGCGTGACTCGACGAGATCTTCATCCCAGACTCGATGAAGCGTTTCCTCCTCACCGAACCACTCGACCTGAATGCGATTGCCGCCCTGATCTTCGCGTCGCCCGACATGGAGGGGCTGATGGAGATCGCCGAGGAAATGCACGTAAAAGGCGAGCACTTCGCGGCGGGTGACCTCTTTTTCGTTCATTGGCTTGAGACTGGAGCCGGAGCGTCCCGCCTTCCCTTTAAGGGTGAAGGTTTCCGCATCAGGATCACGAAGGAATGACTCGAGACGTTCGAGAATGAGAAGGAGGTCCCCTTCCTCTTCGGGGACGCGTTCATAGTTATCCCAGCTCTCGTCGTCATTGATCGAGATGTAGTGCCAGGGCTTTGCAAAATCCCAGGTGCCGTCGGAGCGAATGTCGTCCGCCCAGGTTGAAATCTCCGCGAGCGTTTCGTCACCGAGGATTTCACGGATTCCGGCGAGTGCTTCCGGGGTCAGGTTTCGTTCCGCGATTTCAGCGGTGATGCGATGGCCGTCCTGCCCCCAGCCGAAAGCCGTTTGATGACCGGTTGAAAGAATCAGGCAGGTGAGGAGGAGTAATTGTCGTTTCATCAGGCCGGAAAGAGTCGAGCTTCAAAGAGGTCATACCGGCTCGACGCGGTGGGAGCAAGCAGAAGAAACGAGACTTGGGGAGAAGTGTCACCGAAAGGACGGTTTACTGACTTTCGCTCCCCTCAGGCTCAAGCAATTTCTCAACGACACGAACGGAGTAGCCCGCCCTCTTCACCTGACTGATATCGTCGCGGAGAGACGCATCGACGCTTTGCAGGTCGCATTCATCTATCGCAAGAAGAGCCTGCAGTGCCAGGTAATCGGAACCGGAGGAGAGAGCTTTGCGCAAGACTGGAATCGCTTCGTCCGTTTCACCGAGGCCGGCCAAAGTCCGTGCCGCCTGAATCTGCACGACAGGATCGCTGTCTTCGAGGAGCGGAAGCAAATTTGGAATCGCGGTTCGAGCACCCTCGCCCAAAAGGAGGCAACCGGTCGCGGCCGAGTAGCGGACGCAGGCATTGTCGTCTGAGATCGCCTCAAGAAAGCCCTTCAGCGTTCCGGAGTCATTCAGGGCGATGAGTTTTTCGAGAGGATAGGACTCGTCGTTTTGATAGGCGGAGAACTCACGGCCGAGAGCTCCTTCGGGGTAGAAGGCGCTGTCACGAATCGCGAGCATATGTCGCGTATTTTCAGCTCGATGCTGCGCGAGAACTTCCGCGAGCTCCAGGTCGTCGGCGAGGTTTTGTATGTTGTCAGGATCGTCCGAAACCCGATACAGCTCCTCCTTTACCTTGGGTTCGAACCAGCGTGCCTGCTCTGGCGTGGCTTCGCCGAGTTCCACTGCTTCCTGCCAGGCGGGGTAGCCGGGAATCTCGAAGGAGTAGGCGTTGAATTGCATCACGGGGAGATGGGGTGTGTAATTCCGGACATAGAGATAATCCTTGCTGCGGACTCCGCGCACAATGTCGTATCGCTCCCCTCGCCGGCCGCGGAAGGTATGGACGTAGGTTCGCTCCTCTTCTTTTCTATCTCCTAAAAACGGGACGCCCTGCATGTAGTCCGGTGCTTCAATTCCGGCGAGACTCAGGACGGTCGCGGAGAAGTCGACGAAGCTGACGAGTTGGTCGGTTGTCGCGCCGGGATCTCCGGGCCGTTGCTTCGCCCATTTCTCCGGGATGTGCACGATGAGAGGAACGTGCGTTCCGCTGTCGTAAGCAAAACTCTTCCCGCGCGGCATCGATCCGCCGTGGTCCGAAAAGTAAAAGACGATCGTTTCATCGGCGAGTCCATCTTCTTCCAGTTCCTTCAATACCGCGCCGACACGGGTGTCCATGCTCTCGAGGCAGTCATAGTATCTCGCCATGTCACGACGGGTCTC
>CAZOUP010000139.1:0-12466 GCA_964583035.1 uncultured Akkermansia sp. | reverse complement strand
CAGGACCGACGCGCCGATAAGCAACCCTTGAAAAAGCGAATTCCTGTCAGTTGGACCACCTTCACGCTCGAAGATTTGAAGCAGATGGTTCCACAAAGTGACGCCGGAGACTTTCTCCTCGACGTTCCGCAAATTTTCTACACCGCCGGCGACCGCGAACTCATGGAGGTGATGGAAGGCATCCCTGTCGAGACGACCGCCCAGCTCATGGAAGAAACCTTGAACAACCCGGAGAACACCCGGCTCAAAGCCTTCCGCCTTTTCATCGAGTGTTGCGCTGCGGACGCCCGCCCTCTCTCGATTCCGATCGATTTCGGAAAGGCACCACCCGGCTACACTGAGATGGGCTGGTATCGCATCTACGGCAAGCTTCACTATGTTCAGGAAGCCGGGGAAATGCTTCCCATCATCCGCGTCGAGACCGTCGAAGAAACGGCCGAGCCAATGGACGGCCTTCTTTTCTAGAAATGTTTGAGCAATTTGCGCCGACGGCGGTCTCATGATAAGGTAAATAGTTCCTTTCAAACGGGGGTGTACTGGTTTCGACTGATTGTTTGAAGGGCAGACTGCGTGTCGAGGTTGATCGGCTGGCCTCGTAAAAAGCCGTTCAAAAAACAAATGCAAATAACGAACCTGAACTTGCGCTGGCGGCCTAATTAGGCCTCCCGGGATTTGGCCGACGCCGGCTGAGCTGAATCCCGCTAACTTAGTCGGCTTAGTTTCCTGACGGGTGTCCGGTCAGAGCGATGAAAGGTTACAGGGCAACCGGAGAGAACGGATTCTGTCGATCGAAGCCGCCTCTTCTAAATTAAAAGATCGACTATGCATGTAGAAGTTTGTCTAACTGGCATTTAGGACAGGGGTTCAACTCCCCTCACCTCCACTTCCTTTGTAATCAACGAGTTGCAAAGGAAGCGAACCCCAAGTAAGAACACAAGTAAGAACAAGTCCGGCGAAATCCACCGTTGTTCACTGTAATACGGGCTATTGATCAAAAGGCAGATTTTGCCGCGCCTGCCACTCTCTCACCTTCCGAATTCGCTTTTTGGGATCGCGATAGTAAACCAGCTTCGCCGCCGCCTTGTTCTGCCTCTTGATCTCTCGAAACCGCTCGGGGGTCACAAGATACGGATACCGCTTCCCGTTTTTCGCTCTTGTCCATTGGACGAATACCTTGCCCGTTTGCGGGTCAATATCCCCGCGCTTCAATTGCTCTCTACCCATGCCCTAGCGGGCAAGTCAAACCGAGCGCGATTTTTTGAGGTGGGAAGTCGTTTCTAGGAATTTCCCACAGAAACGCGCTATACTTGACGTGTGTAACCCGTAGCGAGAGAGGACGATAAAAGATTCCTTAGAACAAGCTGGTGTGATGATGATGCAATCACTCGTCAACTTTTGATTCTAGGACTCTAAACTTCCTTACCGTCGCCATTGAGCCAAGCGTCGTTTCATATTGAAATGTTCCGTCGGGAATAACCATTGCAACAAGCACATCATCATCAACGACTGTTTCAATTTCCCCCGTGAGAAAAACTAAATCTCCGGTAGAGGGTGGAACGAAATTTGATCCGCCGCCAGAAATTGAGTTCATTGCACGCGCGAGAGAACCAGCAACGCCGCCGCGTCTATACTCATTCGCGAGAATCCCTTCTCCAGTAACTACGGAGAAGACCTTGAATGTTTGCTTTTCCGCCGACTCCATCAACTTAGTATCCGCCTTCTTTTGTGCAGCCGCGTCTCGCTGAGCCATAAGGGCGCTCTGCCTAGCGGATTGAGCCGCCGCCGTCGCCTCGCGTTGTTGAGCTGCCTTCTTTTGGTCATATCCATATTGCACCTGAACATCGACTGGCAGTTTCGCAAAGTCGATACGCGCGACGCCTCCTGAGTGCATTAATACAATTCCCGACGCTTCGACTCGGGTGACTTTCCCTTCGTATGTCTTTCCGTCGGTGGTTGTGATTGTGACTTTCTCTTCTGCTATGGAGAGAGACGCCGTTAACATGACAATAAAAAGAATTCGCTTCATTGGATTCAGGCTAGAAAAAAAATTCATACGCGTCAATACAAAAACATACTTCTCTGACTCAATATCATCAGCGGCGGCCATTTCGCCAGTTGCAGCGTGCCAAACGAAAAACGCCCCGCCGATTTCTCGACGAGACGCTTCAAACTATGATCGAGCGGAAATGCATAATCAGCTCAGCTATGAAACGGTGTCAACCTTTCGAGTGAAGCACAAAAAAAACGCCGATCCTTTCAGACCGGCGCTTCGTTATTTTCGACGTATCAATCAAAAATATTAGGCTGAAGAAACGATTCGCGAGGCGTTTTCAACCACGCCAATCTCGGCACCATAAAGAATCGTAAATGAGATTTTTTGCTCACCGTCTTCCTCGCTGTAAAACTTTCGAATCTGAATGGGAAGGCCGCTATTCTCATCAATGATCGTTCTCACTTGTCCCGCGTATGTTTGCGGGTCTGGTTCTGCAATTTCACGGGCAACGACAACAAGTGATTGCGGCGTGCAAGCAAGGGCCGTGACGTTCTCAGAGTTCGAAGGGATCGTTCCATTGTATTCGATGACGTTCAGCCCAAAGAGGCGAGGAACGAGGTTCTCGCGAATCGGATCTGAGCCAGCATAACTCGACGCGTCTTTAATTGCGCCGTCCGTTACAAGAGACGTGAGATAGCTTGGCGGAATGATGAGATTCCGTTTTGCTTTGGGAACTTTGTTCTCGCTAAGCTTTTGAGCAATGCCCGCAACGGCATCACTGTCGAAAGCGGCGGCGGCTGATACAGTTTGATGAGTATCGAAACCGTTGGCGGTCGTGACAAGGCTGAGCGTGTGCTCAATCATTTCATCAACTAGCGTTGAGATTGCCGGAATGATAAATAGCTCTTCAAGATTGGTGTTCGTATAGGAGCGCTCCAAATCATTGAAGCCGAGCACAACGCCCCGATATTGATCGAGAGTCACAGTGCGCTTGACCGTGCTCGCATTTTGCGAACCTCGGTTTGCGCTCATGTCCTGACTCGTGACGCCATTCGGGAAACGAGTTGTTACGGTTTCGCCTTTTTCTTTGATGCCGCTTCCTAGATCAGTTGTGAAAAGATCGAGGGGCACACCTTCCGTGCCAAGGTAGTTGAGAGTTAATTCTGCGAGTTTGTCGAGGTTTACGCCGTTTAGTGTATTAGTTGCCATTGTTGTTGATTGGGGTTTCTCCCCAGCAACTCGCCGGGGTTTCCCTCATGGCGCGGTGTCAACCAACCGCCCCTTCAATGGCTTTCGGGCGGCTCTACCCTTTCGCTAAAAAGTGCTGAACCGGTTCTTGATTCAGTGCTTCAAAAAGTGACTCGATGCCCGCGACGGCGTAGCGATCAGAGTTCATTGAAATCATTTTAAAAACGCCAGCACCTCTCGCGAGAGCGGCGCGTTTCATTTCGACAGCGAGCGAATCAACTGGATTGCTCGAAGTGCGCTCGCAGCCGTCGAAGCGGGTTGCGAAAAATTGGCCGACTTCGGATTGCTTAACCGTGAAGGCTTTCATCGAATCATAGAAACGACTTCTCAAAAGTTGCTCATCATCTTCATCACGCGAACCGACCGTTTTCACAATGTCCCGCAATGGTCTCGTGATTGCTTGATTGCCTCGGTTGAGTGAGTGGAAGGCGGCGAGAGCGGCAAAGCGGCGCTTTCCGTTCAGGAATCTCAAACTTTTCGATCCTGCCGAGTAAGGCTGAGTTAGAAAAGCGTGTCTAAGTTCCGCAGTCTGGAAAGATCGACATTCAAGCGCGAGCTTTGTAAGCGCTGAATGCGGGTCAATCTTCGTGATGTCTTTTTGAATGGCTGAGCGCAAGCGCTCGATTTCGTGGATGGTAAGTTCTGTCATTGCCGCTGGTTGTTATTGCGCGGCGAGAATAGTCTCTCGCGCGTTATATAACGCGGGCGTGTCAATAGTGGAGCGCTTGCGGGCAACGGCGTCAGCCGTGGAATGCGGGCGAGCGAGCGCCGCTACATGATTCCCGCCCTGCTCATGCCTTCGCAACAAAACCTTACCCCTACGCTTTGCGGGGCTGAGGCCCGCACGCTAGGCGGTTTTGTCTCTCGGCGTCGCGGGCGTGATTAAAATTGAAGTGAGTTTCTGAGATTAAAGCGGGCTTACTCCGCGCCCCTTTTTGCACCCCCTCAATCCCGGCCGGACTGACGCCTCGATAAAAATCCTTGAATAAGCAAATTCCTATCAATTAAGGAGCGCCTTTATTGACCATCCAAAAAATTCAGTCTAACATTTGAGCTCCGCGAATAGTTAATGACGGATCCTGATTCAGACCCTAACGCAGAGACCGTTGCTTTCTCTTCAAATCAGCAGACACCATCCACCGGGGAAGGTGAAGCTACTATTGCCTATGTTCCGGATCGCGATTCTATTTCTCCTCCAACCGAGAAAGAACTTTTTCTTGAGGCCGTTGAAATCGAAAATATTGCAGAGCGCGATACCTTTCTCGAAAACGCCTGCGGCGGTGACAAAGCGCTTCGGCAAAGGATAGAAGATTTGCTTAACGTGGAGGAGCAAACCCAATTCCTCGAACCCGGTGAGTCTGTCGAAGCACTTAAGGACGAAGTAATCCCTGAAACTCACGATACGGGCTCCCACCCTACTACCGACAACTACGAGGTAGGCCCCGAGATTGCCCGTGGAGGGATGGGCAGTATACGCGTTGCGGAAGATCATAAGCTAAAGCGTTCGGTTGCGATCAAGGTGATGCATGGAGATGTAGCGGTCACTTCGTCTGCCCATGCACGCTTTCTTCTCGAGGCGGAAGTATTAGCTCAACTGGCGCATCCTAACATTGTACCGATTCACGATATCGTATGGGAGGACGGGAAACCGCTGTTCTACTCGATGAAACTCGTCAAGGGCCGCACCCTGCAGGATGTAATCAATGAACTTCGGGAAGAGGTTCCCGATACTCTGGAGGAATATACCCTGGATCGACTTCTCCTCATTTTTCGCAAAGTGTGTGACGCGATCTCTTTTGCCCACAGCAGGGAAATCATTCACCGTGATTTGAAGCCGGAAAATATCATGGTCGGCGAGTTCGGGGAAGTCCTCGTGATGGATTGGGGCCTCGCTAAAAAACTCGGGGAAGCACCGATTCGCGAAATCGACGAATCAATAAACCCGGAGCAGGAAAACCTGACGGATACTCTTCAGGGTGACGTCATGGGCACTCCTCAATACATGAGTCCCGAGCAGGCTGATGGGGACATAGCGGCTCTCGATCAGCGCTCCGATATTTTTTCTCTGGGTGGAATTCTCTACGCTATCTTGACTCTGCGACCGCCGGTCGAGGGGACGACCTTGCAGGAAGTATTGGAAAAGGTGAAGACGGCTAAGATTGAAGCCCCCTCGCAACTGACCACGATTCACGGGAAACATAAATCGGGGGAGCAGTCCGCTGACGTATTGGAGGCGAAGCAAATCAAGCCTCTTCCGCACACTCCCGGTGGTCGCGTGCCGCCCGCCCTGTCTTCAGTGGTGATGAAGGCGCTGCGGCGCAAGAAACGCGATCGCTATTCGAGCGTTCATGAGTTTAGCGCGGACGTTGAAGCGTTTCAGGGTGGCTTCGCAACCAGCGCAGAGAACATTAACTTCCTTGGACAATTGGCCCTGCTGGTTCGGCGTCACAAAGGCATCGCCGTTGCAACCGTGGCGAGCCTGATTTTGATTGTCGGCCTGTCCGCCGGTTTCATGTTCAAGGTCAACGCCGAGAAGCGGGCAGCCATTCAGGCGGAACAGCATGCCGTGAAGAAAGAGGCGGAAACCCGTGGAGCCCTCGCCCGTTCAGCGCTTTCCCTTGCCGAAGCCGCCATGCGTGAGCGCAATGGACTACTGATGCAGTCTGCATTGGAAAATGTGCCCGAGGATTTGCGTGAAGGCGAGTGGCGGTATCTCCTCGACCAATCAGATTCCTCCATTGGGACTATTGACACCGGAGGCGGTCGGATCATGAGCGCCGCTCCGGACCCGCAGCGCCCCGGAGTTTTCGCATTCGCCGATGAAAGCAAAACGGTCACTCTCATGAACGTGCAAACGGGCGCGCGTCTGCTGCAGTTCACTCACACCAGCAGTTGGAACAGTTGTCTGACATTTTCATCGGACGGACAGCAAATTGCCATTGGATCAAGTCGCAACAGTGACATTGTGATTCACAGCGCGGTGGACGGAAGAAAATTGACGGCATGGGAAGCCCCGGCCTCGGAGCGCCTGGAGTTCAGCCACGACGGAACGACCTTGCTCCAGACCTGGCGTAAAGGGAGTAAGAATTCCAGAGGAGTCACCCAAATCACCTTGTGGAATACTGCCACCGGAAAAATGCTCTGGGAGCGCGACGGTTTCGTCCGACGGGCCTGGGCGGAGTTTACCATTGACGGCACTCATATTGTGATGTGCGATGAATACAATGACCTGCTCCTTTTGTCCCCTGCGGACGGATCCACGGTGCGCTCTTTGGGCATGCAGGTTCTGTCTGTCGCTACGATGAATCCGAATGGGAAAAGTGTGATCGTGTCGATGCATGATGGCAGCCTGCAGGCAGTCGATTTGAAAAGTGGCGAAATTCGCTTCCGAATCGTTCCGCAGGTAGATCGAATCCGCCACCTGGCATTTCAACCGGACGGACGACGGTTCGTCAGTGTCATAGAACTCCAGGACGGGCGGCAAGAGATTCAGATTTGGGATGCTGCCACCGGGGCTCTGAAGCGTTCGATTCTGGGAGGTGTAGGTCCGGCGAGAAATGTCTGCATCCATCCTCAGTCTGGAGAACTGATCATCACGGGAGATTCTTCCCGGGTGTGGGACTGTGGAAGTGAATCATGGACCCTGGGCGGTCTTCAATACACCGTTGGCGGCTTTTGGGGCTCGGATGACCTCTATATTGGACAAGGCAAGAAAGATTTCTTCGTTTTGCAAGAACTTAAAGCAAAGGGCAAAGTCACCGAGCTATGGAAGCCTGACCTCGACCTGGCGAAGGACAAGGGTACGGTTATCTCAATGAGCGTTGCCGGAGCATTTGCAGTGATCACTGAATATGGCAAGTACCCAACGAGTGGTGCCTTGTTTACGAACCGGGGTGGCGAGATTCGGTTGGTCCGGAAGTTTGATTTTCCAGTTAACGCGAAAAATCTCCGGATGAATCCTAACGGCAGCTCGTTTTTTGTATGTAATTCAAATTCCTCTATCCATGACATCAGAATATTCGACATCTCGAGCGGCTCCTTTCTGGACACGACGGACAAAAGAGGGGGCGAAGTTGTCAATGATGCCTGCTGGCTGAAAAACGGTCGCGAAATCCTCGGGCTTGCAACCTTCGACGCAACCCGCGGCAATCCTGCCTCGCAGGAAAAGCTGGTCGTATGGGATGCAGTCAGTGGCAAGCTTATCAGAAGCAGCAGTCATCCCACGGCGATGGACGTGCTGGCGCTCGCTCCAGATGGACTTCGATTCGCGGAAGGCGGTGAGGATAGAAAGATACGCATCAGAGACGTGGCCACACTGGAGATCCTCCAAGAGTTCCGCACCCATGACAAGCCCATCACCAGTGTCGCCTGGCATCCCACTAGACCGATCCTTGCCACCGGTTCAGAGGATTTGACGATTCGGCTCTGGAATCTGGAATCTGGAAAACGTGTGGAAGAACTACACGGAGCCGATTCCGCACCGACTTACCTTGCCTTCTCTCCCAGCGGCACCCGTCTTGCCGGCTCGGAATATTTAAAGACACGCATTTGGAGTTTGGAGGTGGATCATACCGCTGATGTCAGCCTGCCATCCCTGCCCTCCGTTTCCTCACCCACTAGTCCAACGCCGCCCAAGCCCGTGATCACTTCCACTCCGGCACCCGAACAAGTCGCCGGGGAGATCAAATCCGGCGACTGTATTTCCTCAGCAACCAAAGCCAAGCCCTACGAGAACAGTCTCGGTATGCGCTTTGTCCCCGTGGCGATTACCGGTGGACCGAGCGATGGGAAGACCGTGTTGTTCAGCATTTGGGAAACGCGGGTGAAAGATTATGAGGCCTTCATTAAGGAGAACAAAGGACTCGAGTGGCCGAAAGTGGAATGGAAACAAAAAGACGATCACCCTGCAGCAAATGTAAGCTGGGACGATGCGGTAGCCTTTTGTGCGTGGCTGACGGAACTGGACCGGAAGAAGGGCAAACTGGGCAAAGACGAACTTTATCGGCTGCCAACGGATCACGAGTGGTCTTGTGCCATCGGACTTGGGAGGGAAGAAGATGCCGGACTGCTTCCATCAGTCAAGAATGCGGAGATTACCGATATTTATCCCTGGGGTGATATGTATCCGCCACCGAAGGAAGCAGGGAATTATTACGGAGAGGAATGCGAGCGTAATCCTGAGACAAATCGTTTCAACAATAAGAATCGCAAACTCATAAAAGGTTATAATGATGGCTTTGATCGGACCAGCCCTGTGGGGAGTTTCAAGGCGGACGAGAATGGGCTCTATGATATGGGAGGAAACGTGTTGGAATGGTGTGAGGACATGACTTCAACCGAAGAGAGAACTCGAGTGTTGCGAGGAGCGTCGTGGGCCGGCGATGATACGAGGAGCTATCTCTGGTCTTCTCGTCGTTTATTCGCATCCGCTGGTGATCGTCGCACCAACTTCGGAGTTCGGTTGGTCGTCGCTGTTGATAGCGACGAAAAGCCTATCCCCAAACCTGCCTCTATCACTCAAAAAGTCACTCCGATTGGCTCTAAGGGCAAAGCCTCGAGAACCGCGGACGCTTCCATCGATCTCCTTGCCGCCGTCGACATCGAGCGAGATTCTAAAGGCGAACTGGAATGGGAGAAAAACGCGAGTGGCCTGAGTGGAACCCCCGCCAGTCCCAGCGCCAGAAATGGCCACGTCGTCCCTCCTGTCCCTGTGTCCGGTGACTACGAACTCGAACTGCGCTTCCTTCCAGAAAAAGGGAGTCTCGCTGTCACCTTCCCGGTGGGCGCTTCCGCCGCAACCTTCTTTCCAATTCACGGACCACAGGATTCGACCTACGGAGCCATCGAAAAAATCGACGGGATGAGCTTAGAAGATAAGAGTAATCCCACCCGCTTTCAGCCTTCTCCGTTCAGGAAGGGCATCGAAGAGACTGTTCTCCTCCGCGTCCGCGAACAAACTGGAGGCAACTGGTCCATCGAAGTGATCCACGATGACAAGACACTCACCTCGTGGACCGGTGATCCGGCCCGATTAACGACGATTTCCGTTTGGAATGATGGCACGTCAGGCAGAATCGGATTGGGCATTGCCCACGGGGGAGGATCCACCTACCTCTCCGCGATGCTCTACAAGCTTGAATCCGATAAGCCCTCTACTACCCCGGCGGCTCCATCTTCATCGTCCAAACCAGCAGACACCCCTCCTGAGTGTTAAGAGTTTTAAGGGACGGACAAACAATCGCCCGAAGATGTCAGGGGGCGACATTTCGGCATTCAGAATGCCACACCCATCGTCTACTTGGAAATAAATGAAAAATGTTGGCCAGAAAGGAACTGCGATTTCGCCCTTTAGATGACAGCGCACAAACTTGCGCTGCAAAAAATGAAAGATACCAAACCAAAGTATGAAAATGAAACGACTTACTTCTATTAGAAACGCACTCCTCAGGATTTGCATGATCGCGATTGGGGCATGTCTGACCTCACACTCCGACGCGCAGATCACTACACTTGATCTATACGAAAATCCTTGCACCCCCTCAATCCCGGCCGGACTGACGCCTCGATAAAAATCCTTGAATAAGCAAATTCCTATCAACGTCTACGGGGTCAGTCAGCATTTCGCGACTTTTGGCGAAGAAAACACTATGCCGAGAGCACCGAGGATTGAGTTTGAGGATACCTGCTATCACTTCATGGAATGCGGCAATCGCTGAGAGGCGATCGTGTAAATGGGGTCAGTTGCCCCCTTTCCTTTATATGAACCTCACGACTACGAACTCAGGCGAGCCACGTAGATCCGATGCCACAGCTCTTCTGAGTGCTCATAGGATTTCACTGGATGCTCCTTCAAATTGAAGCCGGCTTTCTTCAGTGCCATCTCTAGCCTCGGCGATGGCACCGCCATCCAGTAGGCCAGACAGCCGCCCGGATTGAGCGACTCCCGCAGCAATGCCAGAAAACTTGGCGAATAGAGCTTTATATTGTCCTCGGTGATCAGCGCTTCGGGCGAGTCGTCGATATCGATCAGGATAGCATCATACATGTCGCCATCTCCCAGGCAGTCGAAGAGATCGCACAGAATCACGTTCGTTCTCGGGTCTTCGAGCAAGGGGCCATTGTGATCAACCAGATAGGTGCGGTTCCATTCGATGACCTGATTCATCAATTCCGCAACATCGACGGTGGCGGGCGAGCCCACCAACTCGAGAACCCGTTTGAGGGTAAATCCCATGCCCAACCCACCAATCAGTACCCGCGGGTGCTCCGGTCGGGTCGTCACCCCTTCCAAGAGATCGACACAGCCCAAATCCGCAAGCATCCGTTCGGACCATGTCAGGTTCGTGCTCATTAACTCCAACCCGTTGTATTCGAGGACAAATTCCCCGTCTTGCTGGTAGAGAGCGAGCAAGTTTCCATCGGGCATACTGGCCTTGTCCAGCAGGATATAGGGGGTCATGACCCAAGTATCGCCGAATCCGTCCCCTCGACAAGGGGATTGCCAGATCCCTCAAGATTAAGACACACATTTCGGGGTCAGGGATCATGACAAACGACGCGACTGTCAGGGTCGGTTGTGCTGCGGGAGCGCGTATTCTCTCCTCATTCAATCGCGGCGCATCGATAACAACACCTCACACCGATGTCCGGGGAGCGGTTCCTGAACTCGTCGGTTGCATCTTCCGGTCTTCCCGGGGGCAGGCAATATTCCCGGACTTTTGGCAGAAGGAAGTGCTTTGATTCCGAGCCCAAGATACAAGAGGCAGAAATGTTGCCCGACCCTCCGACCCTTCGCAGATCTCCGTGTTCCCCAGTGACAAGATCATGCGCCGACGCGGGATTAGATCACCCGGATCCGTTTTCTCGAAGTCCAATTCTTCAAAGATCGGTTTGGGAGGCATGAACCTACTTAATCCTGAAACCGCTCCAATCCCAGACCCCATCACCGCTCCTAATCCGCAATAGGCACCAACGCCGGATCCCCCCACAGGACATAGAGGTGACCATTGGCCGCATCCCGCGAACCAACCCGCCCTGAGTAGTAGTCGGGAATCTGCTTCCCTCCGATAATTGAATTCATCAATCGCTGATAGGCCTCCCCCGTCGAAAGGCCATGAAGCACCGACTCAGACATGGGAAACACCTTTGGAAATCCCCCACAAAGCCCCATGTGACCGAAGAACATCACCGCACCATTCTCAATCGCATAAAACGCAAATCGCTTGTCCTTTCGTTTCGATTTTAAATCCACTCGATCGGCCTCATAGGGTGTGGCCGACATGCACGAGCCGCAAAAAACAAGCTCATCCGTGAAGTCAACTCCATCGAAGGCGTCTACGTCCATGCCGCAAATTCGACCGGTTGTCCCGTGGCCATACATGAACAAAAGATTGCTTTCATTCAGGGCCAACTCTGCCGGCAATGATAGTTGATCAAAGGTGTATCGCTCTGACTTCGGCAGCATCGCGATCTCGCCCTCGTCAGCCGAAAGTTCCGGAAAGTCCTCACGCTCCGTGTGAGATTTTCGTGTTGTAATAATGATGGCCGGGGAATCCTTCCCTTCTTCAGCAAACATTTTCTGCATCACCTTGGCTTTCTGATAACTCCGATACCTCCGCGCATCGGTGTCTTCAATGGCACCAATGGAGGCCGGCTCAATCTCGTCCGGACGCATCGCTTGAAACTGAACCGTTCGCTCTACCAGATCGGCGAGGCCTGCGGCATCGCTCGCCATCAGGTAGCCCGGAAAAACATCCAGCTCCGGATCCTCATCCAAACCGCACAATAACTTCAACATACACAGGTGCATGTTTTCCCGATAGCTCTCGATCCTGGGAGCGATGGCCACAAATCGAGGATTCAGATTACGAAGAGCGTCCTGAACCATTTCGATCTCTTGAGACGACTCAAACAAAGTGCCGAGCGATTTCAGCGCCATGACCTCTCCTCCGCGAAATTCAGCCAATTGATTCAATGCCGCCTTCGCGACAGGGTCAGTATGATCAGTCAGAATGACATACCCCTTTTTCGAGACAGGATGAGCTTCGGTCTCTGCTAAACCGGTGCTGGGACCAAACGCCCCCGCAAAGGGAGGATTTTTCAGTTCCTCTATTGTCGGTATGATGAGAGAACGATCTCGCGGGAGCCCTCCGTGGTCATTAGTCTTCTTCTTTGTAACTATTCAGGTCAAGAAAGTGAAGAAAACACTTGTACTATGAATATTAT
>CAZOUP010000138.1:8428-12686 GCA_964583035.1 uncultured Akkermansia sp. | reverse complement strand
CATGAGTGAACTCTTGTTCATTTTTACTCATGTCCCCACTTGTTGAGGGAGAGCCCCGATGGAGCGGGAGGTTGCGATTAAGGTGTTGCTGGAAAATGGCCGAAGCACAGATCTTCGAGCACGATTTGCGGAAGAAGTTCGACTCCTCGCATCGCTCAACCACCCCAATGTGATCGGGCTTCTCGATTCTGGTGAGACCGAGATGGGGCAGCCGTTCTTTGTCATGGAATTGGTCGAGGGATCGGCGGTGACGGATTTTTGCAGGGAAAAGAGTCTTCTCCTAAGCGATCGTATTAGTCTCTTTCTTCAGGTCGCAGAAGGAGTCCGCCATGCTCACCATCGGGGTGTGATTCATCGCGATCTCAAACCATCGAATATCCTCGTTCGTGAAAATGAGGAAGGAGCGGCTCTGATCAAGGTGATCGACTTCGGAATCGGGAAGACGGTGGCGGAGGACGATTGGGACCGGACGCAGTTGACTCTCAGTGGCGAGGTTCTGGGTACCCCGCAATACATGAGTCCGGAGCAGGCGGCGGGAGGAAGGATAGAGACACGAAGCGACCTGTATAGTCTCGGCATCGTGCTTTATGAGTTGCTCACGGGATCGCCACCACTAACGTCAAAGTCCCCGGCGGGTCGCGGCATGGAGGAGACGCTTCGTGCAATTCGTGAGGAAGTCGCGGCAAAACCTTCGGTCAGGCTTGCGGCGAGGCATGCGACAGCGGTATCAGAAGAGGTAATGGAAAAGACGATCCATCCATCTGATCTCCGTGAAGAACTCGACTGGATTGCAATGCGGTGTCTCGAAAAGGAACCGGAACGGCGCTACGATTCGGTTGCGCACCTGATTGATGATCTCAATCGATATTTGAATAATGATCCAGTTGCGGCCCGTGCGCCTTCGAGGATCTACCGGACGAAAAAGTTTGCGGCAAAGCATCGGACGACTTTCTTCTCGGTGGCATTTGTCTCTGTTGCGTTGATCGCGGCGACCGCCTTGAGCGTTCGCTGGGCGATGCGAGCCTCGGTGGCGCAGGAGTTGGCCGAGTCGAGATTGGCCGAGGCAGACGCGGTGCCGGACTTTCTTTTCAACGCATTCCGGCAGGCTGATCCCGGCGAAGGCGGAGCGGATATGCTCGCGATTGATGTGCTCCGGCAGGCTGAGGCTGACGTCGTGGGTGAATTCGCGAATCAGCCGCTCATGAGAGCACGGATTCTCGAATCGATCGGGCGGACTTATCGGGGCTTGAGTCGGGATGATCTCGCGGCGCTTGTGTTTGAGAAGGCCCTTGAAGCAATGGAGGGACAGGATGGGCATGAGGAAATGGAGGCGCGGCTGAATTTCTTCCTGACAGGCGCACAACGGAGTTCAGGGAGGGCGGAAACAGCGATTGGCGCTTCTCTCAAAAATTGGAAAGAGAGTGAAGTGAGGTTAGGGATTAGTCATGCGGAAACACTGAGCGCCCGCCTTGAATACTGTCGCAATCTTCTCGAAGCGGCCTATTGGAATGAGGCGATGCGTGAATCCTACGGCATGCGGGTCGAAGAGACGATTTTGGAAGTGATCGAGAATCCGGAGAAATTCCCCGGGGTTAATCTTCGGGCGTTTCGTGCAGTCGCGGCGCAGTTGGAGGCGGGACGGGGAAACAGTGAGGGTGCTCTCGCATTCTGGAATGAAGATCTGGATCGTTTTTTTCTGACAGGGAAGGCGAACACGAAAGGCTTCTATTGGCCGATGAGTTTCCTCACGACAGCGCTTCGACGCACCGAGGGTAACAATGAAACGGCGGTGGCAGCGGGCGAAATTCTGGTCCGTCACACGAGGGACTTTTATGGTCCTTTCCATCCGAGGACAATGACGGGGACTCGCTATCTGGCGAGGGCGCTCGATGAGATGGGGGACCGATTTTCTGCGGTCCTCTTATGTCGGCTGAGCCATTTCGATGACGGGAAGGAAGTTCAGGAGCTGTTTCTGGAGGAGATCGATGAGCTGAACCGATACGCGGAAACGCTCGTGATTACCGAGGCTGAAAGTGAGGTAATAGATCAGTTGATCAAGGAGATCTCGGCTTCGCCGGAGAGATTGGTCGAGGTGGTGAGCGCCGGGGGGTGGACGCTCCCTGCTGCATCCTGTTATTGGCTGGCGGAGGGTCTTCTTGCCCGGGATGCCCTCGAACAGGCCGGGGAGTTCATGGATCAAGCCTATTCGCTGACGGATGCACAATATGGTCTCGAGGGTGCGATCACGAAAGGTCGGGGCAACCGGGTCGCGTTTCTGAAGCATCACGAGGGCAACTACGAGGAGGCAAAAGAAATATTGTTGCCGCGTTTGGAGAGTGAAGTCTTGAGTTGGCAGAGTGGTTTTCTCCTCGATTATTCGATCAACTTGGCGGAGTCTCTATCTACCAAAGGCGATATAGCGGGAGCGGCGAAGATCGCACGATTGGTTTTGGATTCTTATGATTCGGCGGGTGAAGGGGTGCCAATGGAGTTAGAGCGTTGCTTCCGGGTCATGATTGCAGACGCCGCCGCTACTGGTGGAAATTCGAAGATGGCGGAGGTCTCTCGTGAGGTTACAGTCATTTTTTCGCGGATTCTCGGGCCGACCCATGCGAACACTCTGCACAAGCGGCTTCGCGTCGTAGAGAATCTCGCCTTCGCCGGAGATTGGGAAGCGGCTTTGATGGAGGCAGCGCGCATGAGGGAGGATGGGCATTACAACAGGCCGCAGGGGGTCTTTCTTGACATTGCACGGGGAAGAGCTCTTTTTTCGGCGAAGCGTTTTTCGGAGGCAGAGGGAGTGCTTCGCGATGCTTGGACTGAGGCGGAACATGTCGGATTTCGCGGAAAGGGATCACCGGAGGGCGCCGGCTTGGCGGCGGTGATCCAAATCTCGGATCTTTTTGCCCGCCTCTACGAAGAACTCGGAAACGTTGATGAGGCGGAAAAATGGCGCCTTCAGCATAAGGATTTCCAGTCCTTGGGGAAGTAGACCGCTGCGGTCTGTCGATATCGAAAGGTTCTCACTCAACCCGGATGCGGGCCCAAGCCGAATGCTGACCAAACCCGAATGCGGCCCCAAGCCTGTTTAGTCTTGCACCTGAGAGGGTTTAGTCGGATTGCTTACGGTTGTGATTTCGATTTCTGAATTTGGTAACTCTGCGGAGACGCTTTCCCGAACGACTGCTGAGTTTTTCGGGTCGAGTGGTGCCTTGTCCAAGTTGAAGGATTTTGAGTTCCGCCCGCAGCAGCAGCAAATGGCGGTCGCGGTGGCGCGGGCCTTGGAAGAGGAGCGACCGCTCGTGGTGGAGGCAGGCACGGGCGTGGGCAAGTCGCTCGCTTACCTTGCCCCGGCGGTGCGTAAGGCGCTCGACGAACGACGTAAGGCGATCATCTCGACGCACACAATCAATTTGCAGGAGCAGCTTATCGACAAGGACATCCCGCTGCTCCAGTCAGTCATGAATGAGCCCTTCAACGCGATGTTGCTGAAGGGTCGACGCAATTACCTCTGTCCGAACCGTCTTCAGATCGCGATGTCAGGTGGCGGGGAGATGTTCACTTCGTCGGAGCTGGAGGAATTGAAAGCGATTTGGGAATGGGCTCGGAAAACGGAGGACGGGACGCTGAGCGATCTCGATTTTCCCCCGACGGGTCGGGTCTGGTCGCAGGTTTGCAGCGAGTCTCATGTCTGCACGCCGCGACGCTGTGGTTCGTCGGGAAAATGCTTTTATCAGGAAGTGAAGAAGCAGGTCGCGGAGGCCGATGTGCTCGTCGTGAATCACACGCTCTTCTTCACCCTCCTGAACAGCCAGGCGGAGTTCACGGAGTCGGGTGAGGGCTTTCTTTTTGCGGGGGACTTTCTGATTTTTGACGAGGCGCACACACTTGAGCAGGTCGCGGCGCGGCAGTTGGGGATCAATTTGACCCAGATCGGGATGAAGTTTGATCTGCACCGGCTCTTCAATCCGAAGAACAAAAAGGGACTCTTTGCGGTGACGGGAGACAGTCAGGGGCGGCGGGCGACAATGAAACTGCTCGATGACATTGATGACTTCTTTTACGGGATCGAAGAGACCTGTCAGTGGAGCGATTACGGGCGTGAGTTCCGCGTTCGTGATCCGGAGTTTGTCGAGGACACCCTCGGGGCCGGGCTTATCGAGGTCGGGCGTCGCGCACGGACGGTGGCGGATCTCGCGGAGGATTCGATGAAAAATGAGCTCACCGAATTGGCGCGTCGGCTTGCCGATTGCCGGGC
>CAZOUP010000138.1:0-8328 GCA_964583035.1 uncultured Akkermansia sp. | reverse complement strand
GTCATCATCACGCGCCTGCCGTTCGCGGTACCGGACCATCCCCTGACGCAGGCGCGGTTGGAGAAGATCGAGGAAAACGGCGGGAATTCATTCATGGAATACTCGGTGCCGGAGGCGATTTTAAAATTGCGGCAAGGCGTCGGGCGACTCATCCGGAGTGGCGAAGACGAGGGACTCGTTGTGTTGTTGGACAACCGGATTTTGAGCAAGCGCTACGGCAAAATCTTTCTGAATGCGCTTCCCGACGCGCCCGTGATTGTGGCAGAGTGACCACAGAAACGGGATGACTTATTTTGATCTGCAAGTAAACGGCTACGCCGGCGTCGATTTTTGTTCCTCATCACTGACGCTGGAGGAATGTCGGACCGCCTGCGAAGCGCTCCGCGCTGATGGGATTGATCGCTTTTTGGCGACGATGATCACGGACACGGTTCCGTCGCTCGAAGCAAAGCTAAAGCAACTCGTGCGATTTTGTGAGGAGGATGACTTGCTGTCTGAAATGATCGCCGGCTTTCATGTCGAAGGGCCATTTATCAGTCCGCTCGAAGGCTATGTCGGGGCGCATCCGGCGGAGGCGGTGGTGCCTGCGACCGTCGAGGATGCTCGGCGCTTGGTCGAGGCGGGGCAGGGGAGGATCAAGCTCATGACGCTCGCGCCGGAGTGCGATGCCGGGGCAAAGACGACCGAATTTCTCTCGGCGGTGGGAATCACGGTCTCGGCGGGCCATTGTGACCCGGATCGGGAAACCTTGAAGCGCAGCATCGATGCAGGGCTTTCGATGGTGACTCACTTGGGGAACGGTTGCCCCGTGACTCTGCCAAGGCACGATAATTTCATCCAGCGGGCGCTGTCGCTTTCGGATCGCCTTTGGCTTTGTTTCATTCCCGACGGGGCGCACGTGCCGTGGTTTGTCCTGAAGAACTATTTTGAACTCATCGGGTTGGAGCGGGCGATCGTGACGACGGATGCGATTGTGGCAGCAGGGCTGGGTCCGGGGACTTACGAGCTCTCCGGTGCGCCCGTTGTGATCGATGAACACGGCGTCGCGCGGAGGCCGGGATCGCCGAATTTGGCGGGCTCGACCGTGCGCGGCTTTGAAGTCGCTGCGAATTTGGAGCGGGAATTGAGCTTTTCGGTAGAGCAAGTAGCCCGGGTGTTTTCGGAGAATCCCAGAGCGGCGCTGGGGATTTAGCTTCCGCTCTTCTTCCTCCTCTTAATCTTCTTCTTACTCTCGCGACTCAGACAGAGATTAAGAAGAAGATGAGGAGTAAGAAGAAGAGATGATTCGCGAGAGACTCCAAAAACGAAGCGCTCTTCCCAAATGACTCGAACGCGACTCGCGATCTGCTGAAAATGTGCTATTTCTTGGCCGTTTCTCATGGCTTCTGATCTCGAACTTATCCAATCTGATCGTCCTTGTCCTATCACCGGATCGCATGACTGCGAAGTCGTTGCGACGAAGGCGCGGGAAGGGCATGCGCTACGCAATGTGAGATCGCGCGAGAGCGGGCTGATTTTTGTCGATCCCCTCCCGGTGGAGGATTTAGCCAAGTATTACAAAGAGGACTATCGCTCGGAATACAAAAACGTGATCCAGCCGAAGCTGAAGCACATTTACCGCGCGGGAGGAGTGACGCTTCATCGTCTCCGGCATGGCGGCGGTGCGACGGCGATCACCCGCGGAATGAAGACGCTCGACATCGGAGCGGGCGGCGGGGAATGGGTCTATCTCATGGATCAGATCGGCTGTGATTCCCGTGGCGTCGAGCCAAGCAACTACGGCTCGTTCGCGAAGGATTCCTACGATGTCGATGTCTTTCTCGGGATGTATCAGGATGCCAAACTGGAAAAAGGTTCCTTCGATCTCGTGACTCTCTTTCAGGTCCTCGAGCATCTCGCTGATCCGGTTGTGGACATCGCGGCGATGGCGGAATACCTCAAAGTGGGCGGTCGTTTCTGGATCGAGGTTCCTGATATTCTTTTCGGCGGGATGCGCTTTGATCACAAATGGCACGACGGCCATCTTTTCGGCTTCGATGCGCTCACCCTCGAAGCCGTCGCGGCTAAGGCGGGCTTGAAAAAAGTGAAGCTCGATGTCCTCCCCGGCAACCTCTTCGGCGTTTTTGAAAAAGTGGAAGGCGAGGTCGAAATACCTTCGCTCGCCGGTCACTGCGAAGAATCTCGCATGGCTTTAAACGCGGCGACCGCCGGCTATTGGTCACGACTCGACAATTACACGAAAGTGCCGCGTCGTCTCGTCGAGCGGACGAGGGAGTTGCGAGTCAGCAAGAGCATCGGCAAGCCAAGCGCGATCTTGGATCATCTCATCGGGAAAGATGAGGTGGTGCGAGCGATCACCGCTTCGTAGGTAAATCCTTCAGACTGGAGTTCAATTTCACTTTCCCCTAGAGTTCCGATCCCTTTTGGGTAACGTGCGGCAAGACTCGCCATGCCGGAAACACGCCACAGCACGAATCGCCGACTTGCCGGAATTTTGGTTCCGGTTTTTTCTGTTCGGGGGGAATCGGATCTCGGAATCGGAGATGTCGCGAGCTTGCGGGAGTTCGTCCGTTTTGCGGCGGAAACCGGCTTTGGATTCGTGCAGGTCCTGCCGATCAATGAGACCGGCCCGGACAACAGCCCCTACAACTCGATCAGCTCGGTCGCGATTGAGCCGATGACGCTCGACTGCACGCCTGACGGTCTCAGGGATCTTTCCCGCGAAGCGTTTGATCAGGTCGTCGCTTCGTATGACCTTGCCGACCTCAATGCAGGGAACGTCCAGTATGAAACCGTGCGTCGTCTCAAGCACGAACTTCTGCACCGCGCCTACGACAGCTTTATAGATAACGTTCAGGGTAAGGTCGATATCCGCGCCGACGCGTTTGAAGCCTTCTGCGAATCCGAATCGGAGTGGCTCAATGATTACTGTATTTTCCGGCTTTTCATGGACCGGGAGAATGGAAGCCAAGTCTGGCAGCAGTGGTCCGTAGATTACCGGACGAAGGGAAGTGCGCTCAAAACGCTCATGGCGGAGGCGCAGGAAAACGGCGACGCGATCGACCGGGATCTACGTTATTACGCCTATGTGCAGTGGATTGCCTTTGAGCAATGGAACAGCATCGCGGAGTACGCCGGATCGAAGGACATCAGTCTCATGGGGGATATTCCGTTCGGCGTGAGCCTCTACAGCTGCGATGTCTGGGCGAACCTCGAGCTCTTCGACCTCGACTGGTATGGCGGGGCTCCACCGGAAACGCTCTTTAAAGATGATGAATTTGTCCAGAAATGGGGGCAGAACTGGGGGATTCCACTTTACCGTTGGGATGTTCACGAAGAGAGCGATTTTGCGTGGTGGCGTCAGCGGATCAAGAAGACGACGGACATTTTCGGGATGCTGCGGGTCGATCATGCCCTTGGGTTTTACCGGATCTACTCATTTCCCTGGAATCCAGTGCGTAACGCAGAGTTTTTACCCCTGACGCAGGATGAGGCGGCGGCAAAATGCGATGACCGACTCCCCGGTTTCCGGCCTCGTGCTGATCATTCGACGGAGTCGAAAAAGGCAAACCGCGCCGATGGGGAGAAGTATTTCCGCATGATCCTCGAAGCGGCGGGCGGGTCGGAAGTCATTGCCGAAGACCTCGGGACGGTGCCTGATTATGTGCGCCCCTCATTGGAAAAGCTGGAAATCGCGGGGATGAAGGTGCCGCAGTGGGAATTCAGTGACGGCCATGTCGCCTCGGGGCTTCATTATCCCGCGCTTTCGTTTGCGGCTTACGCGACGCACGACCACGCCCCGATGAAGGCGCAGTGGGACGAGGCGAAAGCAGCGATGGCTGCCGCCGAGCATGACAGCGAAGAGTGGTGGGGCCCGCGGAATTTTCTCGCGACTCTCTGTGGCTTTGCGGGGATTGAAATGCAGCATGATGTCCCGCCTGAGTTTTCGGCAGCAATCTGGGAGCGTTTGTTTCGGGAAATTTGCTTTTCAAACTCGGATCGGGTTGCCATCATGATTTCAGACCTGCTGGGCGAGACGGAACGAATCAATGTCCCCGGGGTCATGGACGGAACGAACTGGAGTTACCGGGTGCCGATTTCGTCACATGAGCTGGCAGTGGGGGAGAATTTTTGGGAGCTGAGAGAGATGCTAAAAAAGGTCTTGAATGAAGCGGGCCGCTCGCGAAGGGTTGGCTCTTTTTAAGCGTTCCTGTCAGTTTTCAGAACGAAAGACGTCGTCTCACGATGAGGTCTCGTAAATCAAATCACGTCCTTCTTTTCTTCCAATTATGAGCAAGCCAATTCGAGTCGCTATCACCGGTGCTGCCGGTCAAATCGGGTATTCCCTTCTATTTCGCATCGCCAGTGGCGCGATGTTTGGTCCGGATCAGAAGGTCGCCCTGAATCTGATCGAGATTGAGCCGGCCATGAAAGCGCTCGAAGGAGTCATCATGGAGCTGGATGATTGCGCATTTCCTCTGCTCGACGACATTCAGTATTCTTCCGATCTCAACGTTGGCTTCAAAGATGCGAACTGGTCTTTGCTCGTTGGTAGCGTTCCGCGTAAAGCGGGCATGGAGCGGGCCGATCTCCTCGGGATTAACGGGAAAATTTTCACGGGTCAGGGCCAGGCGATTGCGGCGAACGGCGCGTCGGATGCCAAAACGCTTGTGGTTGGTAATCCTTGTAACACGAACTGCCTCATCGCTATGAACAGTGGAAAAGAGATTCCGTCGGATCGCTGGTTCGCGATGACTCGTCTCGATGAGAATCGTGCTAAGAGCCAACTCGCGGCGAAGGCAGGGGTGCATGTCAGTGAGGTCACAAACACGACGATCTGGGGCAATCACTCGGCGACGCAGTATCCGGATTTTACGAATGCACTCATCGGTGGCGTGCCTGCCGCTGAAAAAATCGGTGACGACGCCTGGTTGAAAGGGGAGTTCATCGAAACGGTCCAGAAGCGAGGTGCCGCAATCATCGCCGCGCGCGGACTTTCCTCGGCTGCTTCGGCAGCGAATGCGGTCGTCGATACGGTGAAGAGCCTCACGACGCCGACTCCGGCGGGTGATTGGACCAGCGTTTGCGTTTGCTCCGACGGATCCTACGGCGTGGACGAGGGTTTGATCTCTTCATTCCCGATCAGAACCGACGGCGAGAAGTGGGAAATTGTTCAGGATGTGCCGATTGACGAGTTCAGCCGCGAGAAAATTGAAGCATCGGTACAGGAATTGCGTGAGGAGAAAGAAGCGGTCGCGGGGATGCTTTCCTGAGACTGTTGAAATTTTGGAAATCGTGACCATTAAACCCTGTTAAACCTTTTAGCTTACCCTGTTGACTCTGTGTCCCTTCGGGATTAATTCAGCGTCGCAGGGTGGTGTCCATTTACGAGCCAAGTCATTTGTTTTTGATTACACTCATCGCATCAGCACGAATCATTTTTGGAATGACGAGAAGGGACTTTTGGACCTTCCCGTTTTTCCGTTTTTACTTTTTGACCGCTAATCCACATGTCTGACAACAAATCAGTGACTCGCGAGCCTTTGGCTATTGTAGGAATCGGGTGCCGCCTTCCAGGTGGTGTGACCGGTCCTGAATCCTTTTGGCAGATGATGGTGGAGAAGCGCTCCGGGATTGTTCCGGTTCCGGGCAACCGCTGGAATCGCGAGCGCTGGCATCACGAGAATGTCGAGATTCCGAGCAAGATGATCACGAAGTGGGGTGGATTCATTCACGACCACGACAAGTTTGATGCTCAGTTTTTCGGTATTTCCCCCCGCGAGGCTTTGCGGATGGATCCGCAGCAGCGCTGGATGCTCGAGACGGCCTGGGAGTCTCTCGAAGATGCAGGAATGGCTCCGGACAAGCTTCGTGGTTCAAATACAGCGGTTTACGTAGGGATCGCGTCGAACGATTATGCGAGCGTCGCGCAGAGCGATCCCCGCAATGTCGACGTGCACACGAACTCCGGATCAACGCTTTCGATTGCTTCGAACCGGATCTCGTATCTGCTCGATTTCAAAGGACCGGCGGTGTCGGTGGACACGGCTTGTTCTTCTGCTCTTGTGGCGATCAACCTCGCCTGTGAATCCATCTGGTCAGGAACGGTCGACATGGCGCTGGCAGGTGGCTGTAATGCACTTATCACGCCGGATGCGTCGATCGGCTTCTCGAAAGCAACGATGCTTTCCCCGACGGGTCAATGTTTCGCTTTTGATGACCGCGCGAATGGCTATGTCCGTGGCGAAGGTGCCGGGATGTTTGTGATCAAACCTTTGAGCAAGGCTCAGGCGGACGGTGATCGCATTTATTGCACGATCAAAGCGGCGGTGATCAACCAGGATGGTCACACCTCTTCGATGACCGTTCCCGGTGTCGAAACGCAGGCGGAGATGCTCCGGATTGCCTACGCTCAGGCTGGTCTTGAGCCGAAGGCGGTTCGCTACATGGAAGCTCACGGAACGGGAACCCCGGTCGGTGATCCGATCGAAACCCGCGCTCTCGGCCAGGTTCTTTCCCAGGGCCGGGACAAAGACGATTACTGTCTCATTGGCTCGGTGAAGACGAACGTCGGACACCTCGAGTCCGGCTCGGGAGTTGCCGGTCTCGCCAAGGCGGCGCTGGTCTTGCACCACGATCAGGTTCCTGCGAACCTGAACTTCAAAAACCCGAATCCGAACATTCCGTTCGAAGAATTTAAGTTCAAGGTCTGCACCGAGTTGCAGCCTTTGCCGCACCTCGAGGGCCAGCTCCCGGTTGTCGGCGTGAACAGTTTCGGTTTTGGCGGAACGAACTCGCACATCGTGCTCGAAGCGGCTCCACCCGAGTCGTCGGCAAAGGTTGAGGCTCGCGAGTCGGTGACCCTCAGCGGAAAGGCGAAGGCCAAGCCTGAGCGTCCCGTTCTCATGCCGCTCTCAGCCCGGGGTGACGATGCCCTTCGCGACACCGTGATCCGCTGGCGTCGGTTCCTCCGCGCGAGCGATGAAAACATTGCCGCGATTGGTTCGGCGGCAGGTTTGAAGCGTGAGCACCACGACAATCGCCTCGCGTTCGTCGGAGAGTCGAAAGAGGATTTTATTCACGAGATGACCGAGTGGCTTGCCACCGGCGGAAGTGAAAAAGCGATCGGTGGAAAGCCCAGTGGCGAAGCACATCCGCTCGTCTTTGTTTTCACGGGACAGGGCGCTCAGTGGTGGGCGATGGGACAGGAACTGCTCAAGCGCGAGCCTGTTTTCCGGGGTGTCCTTGAGGAGATTGATTCTTACCTGAAGCCGCTCGCGGGCTGGTCTCTCATCGACGAGATGACTCGCGACGAGGAGTCGTCGCAGATCAACCGGACGAACATTGCGCAGCCTGCCATTTTCGGACTTCAGATCGCGCTTGCCGAGCTTTGGAAATCCTGGGGCATTGTGCCCTCGAAAGTCGTCGGTCACTCCGTCGGTGAAGTCGCAGCGGCGTATGTCGCGGGCGCTTACACGATGGAAGACGCGGTGACGGTTATTTATCATCGTTCACGCCTTCAGGATGAGACCGGCGGAAACGGTCGCATGGTCGCGGTTGGTCTTTCTCAGGCCGAGGCGAGAAAGGCAATCGCCGGAAAAGAGGATCAGGTCCAGATCGCGGTGGTGAACAGCCCCGGACTGCTCACCCTCGCCGGTGACACGGAGCCTCTGGAGGAGGTCGTTGCCGAGCTCGAAGCGCAGGGCAAATTTGTGCGCTGGTTGCGGATTGATTACGCGTTCCACACGCATCAGATGGAGCCGATTAAAGAGGAGCTTCTCAAGGTGCTCAAAGACATCAAGCCCCGTGCCACAACGATTCCTTATATCTCAACCGTCACCGGTGGTGTCTACGAGGGAACGAAAATCGATGGCGAGTATTGGTGGAGAAATGTGCGGGAATCGGTCCTTTTCGCCCCGGCGATTCAGAACCTGATTCGTTCCGGCGAAGATTCTTTCCTCGAGCTGGGGCCGCATCCCGCGCTCCAGAATCCGATCATGGAGTGTCTTTCCGATCAAAGCCGGAAGGGGTTCTATTTTTCCAGCTTGAAGCGGAAGACTGATGAGTCAGTCGAAATGCTTTCAAGCCTCGCCCGGCTTCACAATCACGGGTATGAGATCGACTGGGAATCGGTGAATCAGGCATCGCCACGCGGCGTTCGTCTTCCCACCTACGCGTGGCAGAAGGAAGTGTTCTGGCTGGAATCGAAGGAGGGCGAATACCTCCGCTGCGCCCCGCTCGAGCATCCGCTTCTCGGCCTTAAGCAGTCCGCACCGCGCCCGACCTGGCGTTTCGAGCTTGATCCTCGTTACTTCACCTGGCTCGACG
>CAZOUP010000137.1:0-12802 GCA_964583035.1 uncultured Akkermansia sp. | reverse complement strand
CTCAAGCTGCCTTTCAACTTTCCGGCTCCGGTGTCATTTATTTTGGCTCAATTCGTTGAAACTGATCGTGTCATCTTTGATCTCGCATCCTGCGGACGAAAACGACTAGCCTGCTGCCCCCTCCCCCCTGCTCACATGAAACTCCCCGCGTTTGCTCTCATCGCCCTCTCGCTCCCTTATTTGCCATTCTTCCACTCGATTTGGCCACAGGGTTCGGGTGCCGATGGCGATCTCAGCTACGACCAAAACGTCGCAACCTCTTGGAGCTTGGTGCACGACCAAAACATCGCCTGGAAAATCACGCTTCCTGAGACGGGACAAAACACGCCGGTCATCGCCGGAGGAAAGCTCTTCTTTTCAACCCTGAAGCCGGTCAAAGAGGACTCAACCCTGGGCAAAGACATCATCGCCTCGTGTGCCGACGCCGAATCCGGCGAGATTCTCTGGAAGCGCGAAATCACGGGGACACACCCGCTGCGCCTCTCTGGCTGCTTCAGCGACAGCAGCTCGCCCCCGGCCGTGAGCGATGGCGAGCACGTCGTTTTCGTGAATGCTTCCGGCGGGATCACCTGCTTCGACATGGAGGGAAAGACAGTCTGGTCAAAAGACACCCTCAGCGTCGGCCGCACCCTCCCCTTCCTCGTTGATGGAAAATTCGTCTTCACCCGCCAGATCTACCCACCCAACCCCGACGGGAATTTCCCTCACGACTACGCGGATTCCCCGAAGGACATGTGGACGCAGTTGCAGGCGCTCGACTTTAAAACCGGCGATCTCGTCTGGACCTCCGATTGCGGCGTGAACATGGGCTGTGTCATCCTTCCGCAGACGCTTGAGAAAGAACGCAAGGTCGTCATGGTCGGGCGCGGTGGCGGCCACGGCCCACCCGAAAAGCCGGACGGCGTCTCCCTCATCGATCTGAGCGACGGCTCGACGATCTGGACGCGCCCGATCGAAGGCTTCATGGCCACGATGAGCTATCGCATCAATGAGGACAACATCGCCCCGATTTTTCACGACGGCGAGCATCTCTGCATCAACGCCCTTACCGGCAAAATCGTGAAGCGAACTTCCATCATCGATGATGTCACCGTGAGGCGAATGATCGATGGCATAAGAGTGACCGAAAAGGTAACCCTACCACCCTCGAAGAAAAAGCGCATGATCACTCAGGGCTCCAATTTGCTCGTTGGAAAATGGCACTATTTCCGCAGCTACCTTCGCCCCTGGCTCGGCCGGGTGAATATCGAAACCGGTGCGGTTGAATACCTTGAACTCCCACTTCAACTCTCCCGTGAGAAGTCGAAAGAGGATTCATTCCTCTGGTTCGTCGAGCCACAATCGAAGGACGATCCCAAGCTGGAAGCCCAGACCATCGTTCCCAACGACATGAAAAACTCGCGCGGCCTCGTTGTCGTCGGTGACAAACGCTCTCACGGGAGCGGCTGGGGCCACATTGCCTCTCCCTCTCCGACCGTCGCTGGTGACCACCTTTATATCCCGGTCATGAACGGCACTGTCTATGTGATCCGCTGGGACGCCCCGGTCCTTGACGAATCCTCGATCGTTGCGATCAATGACCTCGGACCGGCCGGAAGCGCCTACACCCGCGCGAGCCTGTCCTTCGCCGGAGGGTGCGTTTTTGCGCACACGATTCGGGAACTGGTATGTATTCGTTAGAGTCATACTTTCACCGCTTCCCATTCGTAATCCGGTCATCCCAAGGAGTCCGGCCAGCGTTCTCTTCCTCTTTTTCATGAAACACGTTTCCACAACGACCCTCCTGCTTCTCGCCGCCGCTCTCTCAGTGACGTTGAACGCTGAAGAAAAGGTCCACTACGCCGCGATCAAAGCGGTCGAGGGACTGCAATTCGAGCCCGTCCGGATCAAAGCGCGCGCCGGTGAAATGCTGCGTATCTCCTTCACTAATGAAGATCCGAACGACCAGCCACACAACATCGTCATCATCAAACCGGGAACGCTCGAAGAGATTCAAGCCGCCTCCATGGCCGTGACTGGCGACTCGCAAGCGAAAGGCTTTGTCCCTGACAGTGAGCACATCATTGCCGCGAGCGGACTTCTCGACGCCGATGGCGAGGAAGAGCTTCTCTTTGAAATGCCCAAGGAAAAAGGCACTTACCATTACATCTGCACCTTTCCCGGACATGCCATGCTCATGTATGGAGCGATCTATGTCGGCACTTCTCAGGAATCTCTTGCAAACGATATGAACATTCCCGAAGTCGCCCGCAATGCCGAGAAAGAGAGAGAAGAAGCGATTCTCAACGTCGAGCGCCCCGGCATGTATCGGATCTTCATGCAGGATGCCGGACCTGCCGCGATCGCCGTCGCCCTGCCCCACGATTTCAACTACTGCTGGGACGCAGGCAACGGACGCCTCCGCTATCTTTGGAGCGGAGACTTCATCGATGCAACCGCCCTCTGGCGATCTAACGGAAACGGCTTTGGCAACGTGTTAGGGGATAAGATTTGGGAAAGCACCCCCGGTGAAAAAGTCCACGGCGTTCAGTTCGGAGAAAATTCTCCAGAGAGCTTTGATTACCTCGGCTACAACCTCGTCAAAGGACATCCCGTCTTTCAATACGAAGTCGATGGAAAGGCGATTTCTGAAACCCTGACAAGCACCCCTGACGCGGTGAAGTGGACCTTCACGATTGAGTCCCCCGAAGCGGAGGTGAAAATCCTCACCCCGGCCTCGGAAAATTCCACCCTCTCCTCGGACACCGGAAAGCGGGATGGCGAATGGTGGGTCGTTCCACAAGACGAAGCCGCAACCTTCACCCTCACGCTGAAAAAATCATGATCCGTTCCCTCCTTCTCACCGTCAGCCTGAGCGCGAGCTTCACCGCGGCCGCCCTCGCGGAATCGCCCTGGACCGTCGAAACCGTCCCCATTCAAAAATCCGCGGACCAACAGGTTGGCGGGATCGATGTCGCCCCTGACGGGCGAGTTTTCGTCTGCTTTCACCAGGGCGAAGTCCGAGTCTTCGACCCGGCGACGGAGCAGTGGTCCATCTTTGCCAAAGGACTTCACGAACCACTCGGCATTTACGTGGAGTCGGACACCTCGATCGTCGTCGTGCAGCGCCCCGAACTGACTCGCATCAGCGACACTGACGGAGACGGCGTCGCCGACCGCTACCGAAAGATCAGCGACGATTTCGGCATGTCAGGCAACTACCACGAATTCGCCTTCGGCCCGATCAAAGACGCTCAGGGCAACTGGATCGTCGCTCTGAACGTCGCCTCGAACGGAGCGGGGATTCGCCCCGAGATTCGGGGGAACTTTCTCGAGGTCGGACTCCCGCGCGCAGACTTCTACGCCGATGACTGGAAGACCGTCAAAAACAAAGCCGGTCGCATGTATGCCCGCGTCGACTGGCGGGGCTGCATTGTCAAAATCGATGACAAGACCGGCGCGATCACCCCCCTCGCCTATGGATTTCGCTCTCCGAACGGGATCGGCTTTGATGCCGAGGGCCGACTCTACGCCTCCGACAATCAGGGTGACTGGCGCGGCACAAGTCCCCTCTACCACGTCGAAGAGGGCAACTTCTACGGTCACCCCGCAAGCATCCCCTACATGCCGGACTATGCGGGTCCCGCGCCACTCGACCTTTCGCTGGAAGAACTGGAAAGACTCCGCACACCAGCCGCGATTTGGTTCCCCCACGGCACAATGGCGAACTCCCCGACCGAGCCGATTCTTATTCCCGAAGGCTTCGGTCCCTTCGCCGGGCAAATGCTCATCGGCGAGATGAACCGCCCCCGCATCGTCCGTCTTATGCTGGAAGAAGTGAACGGCGTCACCCAGGGAGCCTGCGCTCCTTTTATCGACGACAGCGGATTGGCCTCCGGCGTGAACCGCCTCGCTTTCGGCCCTGACACGACACTATGGACCGGTCACAGCCATCTCTCCTGGGCCGGCGGCGAAGGGATGAGAAAAATCACCTATGACCCTGAAGGGACAACTCAGGATGTTTTCTCCCTAAAGATTCAGCCCGACGGATTCGAAGTCGAGTTCCTCGAGCCGCTTGAAAAGATCGCCAAGGTCAAGCTCGACAGCTTTACCTATCTTTACCACAAAGACTATGGTTCGCCGAAAGTCGATGAACGCTCCGAGGATTTCGAAATCGAAAAAACCAGCGCGACCACCTTTCGCATCACCTTGAAGGAACAGATCCGAAAAGACTTTTGCTACGAGTTCCATTTCAGCGACGCAGCGAATCCGATGATCGCCTACACCGTCCGCGAAGTCCCCACGAGGTAGCTGCGTGCGTCCCGCGCGCAGAGGGCGCGCCCATCACACGAAAAAGCCCCCCTTTTCGCTCGCAACGATCGTCATTCTCCCCCTCATTGACCGTCACTTCCCCCATGAAAACATTCGCCCTCCTCGCCGCCCTCCTCGGCCTCTGCCTTACCGCCTCCGCAAAACCCAACATCGTCTACCTCCTCGCCGATGACCTCGGCTACGGAGACCTCTCCTGCTACGGTCAGGACAAAATTTCGACGCCGAACATCGACCGTCTCGCGAGCGAAGGCCTCAAGTTCACGGCCCACTATTCCGGTAACACCGTCTGCACGCCCTCCCGTGCTGTCCTCATGACAGGCCAGCACTCGGGGAACGTCTACATCCGCGGAAACCTCAAAGCAGAGATCGGCGCCGCCCTTGATCCTGCGATGACCGTTCTTCCCGAAGTCTTCAAAGCCGCCGGATACGCGACTGGTCTCTACGGTAAATGGGGACTCGGCACAACGCATCACACCGGCGCGGACAGTCCCCTCACCCACGGCTTTGACGAATTTGCCGCCTGGAAAAGCCAGACGATCGCCCACACCTATTACCCCTCGACCTGGGTCGTGAACGGCGAAGAGCTCCCCCTCGATGAAGGAACCTACGTCCACGATCTCATCATGGAGAAGGCCGTTCAGTTCATCGAGGCGAACGCCAAAGCAGAGACACCTTTCTTCGCCTACATCCCCACCGCCGTTCCCCACGCCGCGATGCATGCTCCGACTGAGCTTCATGAAAAGTGGCGGAAGGAATTCCCCGAGTTCGATGACAGAATCGGCAAATACGCGGCCGGTGACGAACCCTGCCCTGACGTCATCAACCCCATCGCCGGCTTCGCCGCGATGATGGAAAACCTCGACAACCAGGTCGGCGAAATCCTCGACACCCTCGAAGAGCTCGGGATCGACGAGAACACCATCGTCATGTTCACAAGCGACAACGGTGCGCATAAAGAAGGCGGACACGATCCGAAATTCTGGAATTCCTCCGGCAGCCTCCGCGGTCACAAACGCGACATGCACGAAGGCGGGATCCGTGCCCCCATGCTCGCCCGCTGGCCCGGAACGATCAGCCCTGGAACGACGACCGATCTCATCAGCTGCTTTCAGGACATCCTCCCCACCGTCTGTGAACTGACCGGGCAACCCGTCCCCGAACAGAACGACGGCATCTCCTTCGTCCCCACCTTGAAAGGCGAGACCCAAGCCCAGAAGAAGCACGACTATCTCTACTGGGAATTTTGCAAAGGCACCGATCAGCAAATCTTTTCGCAAGCGGTCCGCATGGGAAACTGGAAAGCCTACCGCGAGGTAAAGAAGGGCAAGATGAGCAACACCGAGCTCTACGACCTCGCCAGTGATCCCTTCGAAACCAACAACCTCGCCGCGACGCTCCCCGACGAAATCGCCGCAATGGAACAGCGCATGGCCGACGCTCACACGCCGCTTCCGACACAGAAATAGCTATGTCATGGGAAGGAGTATCCTCTTAAGCTGTCGCGAGATTCTGAGATCCATCTCTTCTTCTTACTCACCAATCGAAGCGGGAGAGTAAGAAAAAGATTAAGAGCAAGATCAAGACTCCGAACCTTCCCATCTTCCCACCTTCCCACCTTTCACTTTTTACCTTTCACTGGCGCGAAGCGCCGATCCCCCATGCGCCTTCTCATTCTATTATTCGCACTCACCTCGCCCCTCTACAGCGCCGACGAACGCCCCAACATCCTCTTCTTCTTCGCCGATGACTGGGGAAAATACGCAAGTCTCTATTCGGATCCTGACAAGCCCTCACTGAACGACGTCCTCGACACCCCTAACATTGACCGAATCGGACATGAGGGCGTCAGCTTCTCCAACGCCTTCGTCAACGTCGCCTCCTGCGGCCCCTGCCGCGCCTCTCTTGCGACAGGCCGTTACTTCTGGAACACCGGCAGCGGTGCGTTCCTGAAAGGGAGAAAAGGAGACTGGCCTGAGCAGGATAATCCATTCCGGACCCTTCCCAAGTTCGTCGATCTACTCCGCGAAAGTGGCTACTACGCCCAACGCTCGCAGAAAACGTTCGACTTCAATCCCAGCAAACCCACCCAAGCCTGGAGTGCTTTCGGCAAGGTTCCCTACGAACGCTACGGTCTCTACGTCGGCACCGCAGCGGACGAGGACGAGAGACAGGTGCGCCACGACGAAGTCGTCGAAAACTCCCGCCTCGAAATGCAGCGCGTCCTCACCGGCACGCCGGAGGATCAGCCCTTCTTCTTTGTCTTCGGCTCGATCAATGTCCACCGTCCCTACATTCCGGACTCCGGAGCTGACCTCTGGGACATCGATCCTGATGACCTCACCGGATTGATCCCGCCTTTCCTCCCTGACGAGCACGATATCCGCCGCGACTTTTCCGACTACCTCGGCGAAGTCCAGGCTCTTGACATCATGCTCGGTGCCATGATCGAAGAACTTGAGGCGGCCGGCGAACTCGACAACACACTCATCATTCTCTCCGGCGACCACGGCATCCCCGGCGTTCCGCGAGGCAAGACCAACTGCTACGACCTCGCGACGCAGGTTCCCATGATCGTCCGTTGGCCCGGGCGCATCCCTGCCGGTCGCATCGTCGAAGACTTCGTCAGCGTCCTCGACATCGGTCCGACCCTCCTCGATCTCGCCGGTGTCAAAACCTCGGTAAAGTTTGACGGACAAAGCTTTCTCGAACAACTCTTCAGCGACGCCAGCGGCTGGATCGATCCGACCCGCGACTCCGTGGTCATCGGTCGGGAACGTCACGTCCCCGATGCTCACCCCGAATTCCTCCCTTACCCGATGCGGGCGATCCGGACCAAAGACCATCTCTACATTCGCAATTTCAAACCCGATCGCTGGCCCCAGGGCGATCCTAAGGGTCTCACCGAGATGTCCGACAGTAGCGCTCTCTACGAGTTGGGAAAAGAAACACGAGTGGGCTACAATGATCTCGACGGAAGCCTCACCAAAGCCTTCCTTCTTAGTCATCGCGACTCCACCAAAGCCGCCGGCGCAATTGCCCTGACCTTGGAACAACGCCCCGCCGAAGAGCTCTACGACGTCTCCTCCGATCCTCACCATCTCAAGAACCTGGCTGAAGATCCAACGGCGGAAGCAACCCTGCGTTTCCTGCAAGCTCGTCTCGATACCCTGATGGAAGAAACCAACGACCCCCGCCTCACCGACGCCTTTGACAAAGCCCCATGGATTTCTCCGGACGACGTGAACAAATAGCGGACCCGACCAAACCTCAACGCCCGAAGTTCATCAGCTCTTCTTCCTACTCCTCATCTTCTTCTTAATCGCCACTCAAAGCGCGAGAGTAAGACGAAGAAGAAGAGTCCGAACCTTCCCACTTTTTACCTTTCACTGGCGCGAAGCGCCGCTCCCCCATGCGCACGCTCATCACCTTCCTCGCCCTCGCCACCCTTCTCACGTCACTCTCTCCCGCAAACGACCGCCCAAACATCGTCCTCATCCTCGCCGACGACCTTGGCTGGGCGGACACGACCCTTTACGGACACACCTCCCTCTACGAGACCCCGAACCTGGAGCGTCTCGCCGCGCGCGGCATGACCTTCACCCGGGCCTACACGCCGAACCCGCTTTGCTCGCCGACGCGCTCCAGCATCCTCACCGGAAAGCATCCCGCCCGGACCGGACTGACCGCGCCGAACTGCCACACCCCGCCCATCATCCTCGAAGCCTCCGCCGGAGAGACCGCCGCGCCGGATCGCAAGCTCACCGCCTACACCTCGGTGACCCGGCTTGATTCCAAATACGAGACCCTCGCCGAACTCCTCCAAGCCGACGGCTACGCGACCGCTCACCTCGGCAAGTGGCACCTCGGTGCGCCGCCCTATTCCCCACTCGAAAATGGATTCGAGATCGACATTCCTCAGCACCCCGGCCCCGGTCCGGCGGGCAGCTTTGTCGCGCCCTGGAAATACAAAAACGGCTTCAAAGAAAAGTATCCCGGCGAGCACATTGAAGACCGCATGGGAGACGAAGCCGTCGCGTTCCTCGAAGCCCATCAGGACGAGCCTTTCTTTCTCAACTACTGGCAGTTCTCCGTCCACGCCCCCTTCGACGCCAAGGCCGATCTCATCGAAGCTTACCGCAGCAAGATCAATCCCAACGACGAACAACGCAGCCCCACCTACGCGGCGATGGTGCAATCCCTCGACGAGAATGTGGGCAAAGTGTTAGACGCCCTTGACCGCCTCGGCCTCGCCGAGAACACCATCATCGTTTTCACCTCCGACAACGGAGGAAACATGTACAACGAAGTCGACGGAACGACCCCGACCGCAAACCGCCCTCTTCGCGGAGGCAAGGCCAACAACTGGGACGGCGGCGTCCGCGTTCCCACCGTCGCGGTCGTTCCCGGCATGACCGAAGCGGGCAGCACGAGCGATCAATTCTTCGTCAGTCAGGATCTCTACCCAACCCTCCTTGAACTCGCCGGCGTCGCCGTCCCCGAGACGCCGCTCGACGGCATCAGCCTCATCCCGACCTTTGAGGGCAAGCGACAGGATCGAAAGACGATCTTCACCTTCTTCCCCCACTCCACCGGCGTCCCTGACACCCTCCCCCCGAGCGCGAGCGCCTACGAAGGCGATTGGAAACTCCTCCGCATCCTCCACGATGGAGAAGACGGCGCACACCGTGATCATCTCTTCAACCTCAAGACCGACATCGGCGAGCGAAACGATCTCGCCGCGACCGAACCCGAAGTCGCCGCCGAACTCGCCAAAAAGCTCGACCATTTCCTAACAGAAACCGGAGCCGTCTACGGCAAAGCCAACCCCAACTACGATCCCAAAGCCGCCGCGCTCAAAGGTCTCGGGATTCGCCCTCTCAAAAGCGCTTCCCTCAGCGTCAAAGACGGCATCGCCACCTTCGTCAGTGAAGAGCCGAACGGCAAAATCGACATTGCCCTGAAATCCAACCCCGCCCCCGGCGAATTCACCCTGAGGATCAAATTCCGCACCGCCGCCCCCGGCCACATCGACCTCCGCTGGGCCGAGGAGGGTGTGAAGCCGATCTACTTCAGCGACCGCCTCCAGAGGTCAAAGAAATACCCCGCCCACGAAAACTGGCAGGCGATCGAGATTCCGTTCGCGACCGCGAAAGCCCTCACCAATATGCGCATCGATTTCATGCAGGCAGCGGGGGCTGTGGAGATCGATGAGATTGCGGTGATGCATGACGGGGAGACGGTTTGGGAACAGGGTTTCTGACCCCGGGAACGCCGACGTCCCCGTCGGCATTTTGCTAACCCGGCCGACGGGGACGTCGGCGCTCCCAGAGGCATTGCAGTGGAATTGAGCGCAAAAGACAGTCTCATCACTCAATGATTTGCGCCCCATCCGCTATCATCTGCGGCCATCCGCGTATCGTTCCGCTCCGGCCCACGATCTTGACAGGGTATTTGAGAGCCTTACTCTTTTACCATTCACCAATTCGATCATGAAAAAGCCTGTCAAAGTCGAACGCAAGTCCCGGGCGGTAGCCAAAGAGGCATCGCGGTCTCGAGATAGCGCACGCTTGGCACAAGGTGAATCAGGCGAAGCATTGCAAAAGATGAATTCGATCTTCCCGGACGAGTTTTTCTCAGGACAAATGGAGCTTTCCAATCTCGCGCAGGCCGTTGGAAAGTAATGCCGCTGGAAACTTCTCCGGAAGATTACTTTCCGTTTCTCCTCGAACTGAAGAAGGCTCATCTACCCTGTTTTCTCGTCGGTGGCCAGGCCGTCAACTTCTGTGACTAGTGAAGACACGGACCGAGAAACCTAACTTGACCCTTTGAATCAGGCATCAGCGTGGCTGCGTATCGATTTCATGCCGGCCGCCCCGACTGTGGAGATGGATGAGATCAAGGTGTTGCGTGACGGTGAGACGGGTTGGGAGCAAAGGTTTCTGACCCCGAAAGACAGTCTCATCACTCAATGATTTGCGCCCTATCCGCTATCATCTGTGGCCATCCGCGTATTCATGCACAGAGTGTAACGCCAATGGAGCGAGCGTGGCCGTCATTTACGCACAAAACGCCCCTTTTTCGTCAGCTTGCACGCGACATGTAAACAAAATCGAGTTTTGTTTACATGAACTGAGAAAGTTATCGCGATAACGGCTCCTGAGAAGGCCCGAAACTGGCACCAGCAGTTCGCGCAAATACCCCGCCCACGAGAACTGGTAGGGGATTGAGATTCCTTTCGCGACCGCGAAAGCCCTCACGAATATGCGCCTCGATTTCATGCAGGCCGCCGGGACTGTGGAGATGGATGAGATCAAAGTGATGCGTGACGGCGAAACAGTTTGGGAGCAGGGTTTCTGACCCCGGGAACGCCGACGTCCCCGTCGGCATTTGGCTCACCCGTCAGGCATATAAATCACCGAAAATACTTTGTGTAGCCTCGTTGCTCTTCTAGTGTCCATATAGTGACAACTCCGGAAGCAAAGGCCCGTTCAATCATCGATTCTCAGCTGACCGCTGCAGGATGGAATGTCGCTTCGACAGGAGATGCCATTTCTTCCGGGCCGACCGCAGTTTGCGAAGAAACTGGAAGCACCGGCCGCGCCGACTATGTCCTCTACCTCGACGGCAAAGCCTGCGGCATCGTCGAAGCCAAACGCTCTGACCACTCTCTCGAAGGCGTCCAGGAGCAATCCGCCAGCTATGCCGCCTTCCGCCGTTGGGAAGACCCAGCGACTTGCTGGCAGAACCCCTTGCCCTTCCGTTTCGAAGCCAACGGCCGCCAGATCCAGTTCACCGACTCCCGCGATCCCGAACGCCGCGCCCGCCCCGTCTTCAATTTCCAGAAGCCCGCCTACCTGCGCGAGCTACTCGAGCAGGCAAAAGCCCCCGACGACACCCTCCGGCGTCGCCTCGCCGCCCTGCCCACCGCCGCGCCACTCGCCGACTTCATGGCCGGTGCCACCCAGCCCTTGCGCGATTGCCAGCACGAAGCTATCACCGGCCTCGAAGCCTCCCTCGCCGCCGCCCGTCCGCGCGCCCTCATCCACATGGCCACTGGCGCCGGCAAAACCTTCGCCGCCGTCACCGAAGTCTACCGCCTCCTCAAATTCGCCAAAGTCCGGCGCGTCCTCTTCCTCGTCGACCGCAACTCCCTCGGCACCCAGGCCAAGGGCGAGTTCGACACCTACGCCGCCCCCGACACCGGCAAGCTCTTCCCCGAAGTCTACAACGTCTGCCACCTCGGCGCCGCCGGCTTCGATCCCGTCAATCAGGTCGTCATCTCCACCATCCAGCGCCTCTTCGCCCAGCTCAAAGGCGACCCCTAAGCAATCGACGACGACCAGGACGAGATCTCCTCCTTCGACAGCGACCTCGCCACCGGCGAACCCATCGAAGTCACCTACCAGCCCAACCTTCCCCCCGAGACTTTTGATCTCATCATCGTCGACGAATGCCACCGCTCCATCTACAACAAATGGAAGCAGGTCCTCGACTACTTCGACGCCTTCACCGTCGGCCTCACCGCCACGCCCTCCCTCGATACCGAAGCATTCTTCCACCAGAACACCGTCAGCCGCTACACCTACCGGCAGTCCGTCCTCGATGAGGTCAACGTCGACTACATCGCCTACCGCATTGCCACCCGCATCGGCACCGAAGGCTCCAGCCTGCCCTCCGGCTCCCAGCTCGAGCTCTTCGACAGCTACCGCAACGTCGGGGAAACCCACGCCATCGAAGACGACCTCGAATACGGCGCCAGCGAACTCGGCCGCTCCGTCATCGCCGACGACCAGGTCCGCACCGTCCTCGAAACCTACCGCGACCACTTATATGAGACCTTCTTCCCCGGCCGCAGCGGCCAGTGGGTGCCCAAGACCCTCATCTTCGCCAAGACCGACGCCCACGCCGACCGCATCATCCGCATCTGTCGCGATGTGTTTGACAAAGGCGACGCCTTCTGCCGCAAGATCACCCACAAGGCCACCTCCAGCGCCGTCAAAGCCAAGGACCTCATTCAAAACTTCCGCACCCAGGCCGAGTTCCGCATCGCCGTCACCGTCGACATGGTCGCCACCGGCGTCGACATCAAGCCGCTCGAATGCCTCATCTTCCTGCGCGACGTCCGCTCGCCCCTCCTCTACGACCAGATGAAAGGCCGCGGCTGCCGCAGCATCAAACCCACCGACCTCGCCAACGTCACCCCCGACGCCCCGCACAACCAGAAAACCCACTTCGTCATCCTCGATGCCGTCGGCGTCGAGGAATCCGAAAAACTCGCCGTCTCGCCCGCCGACCGACGCCAGACCGTCACCCTCAAAGACCTCATCGAAGGCATCCGCACCGGCGAACGCAGCGAGCCCGACGACTTCACCTCCCTCGCCGGTCGCCTCGTCCGACTCGCCGATCGCGCCCGCCCTGAGGACATCGCCCCCATCGAGCAAACCCTCGGCCAATCCCTCACCGGCTGGGCCAGCCAGATCGCCGATCTCGG
>CAZOUP010000136.1:0-12839 GCA_964583035.1 uncultured Akkermansia sp. | reverse complement strand
TTCAGGAGCACCGCCTTTACGAAAAGAACTGGCAGATTCTCTGCAATCAGCTCGAAGCCGCCTGCAGCGTCGAGTTTAACGATCCAAAGCCGAAGAAGAAGGTCCTGCCTCAGGCATCGACGAAGCTTCCTCATCACGGGATGAAGAAGGCGGCAAATGAGACTGTCGAGGCGACGGAATCTGAAGCCGTCGATACCGAAGCGGTCGCGAAATAGGAAGCGGCCCCGCGTTTACCTGCTCGCCGGCGGACACGAATCGCAGCGATTGCTCAGGGAGCGCCGACATCCCACTCGGCTTATGGCAGGAGCAAATGCCGACGGGGACGTCGGCGTTCCTAAGTCCAACCCCCTTAGATAAGCTACTCCGCTTTCGTCATTGCCTGAAACTCCTGCACGGCCTCGTAGGCCATCCGCTGCAGATACGCTTTGGTCTCTCCTTCGAAGACAACTTTCAGCTCTCCACCGTCGGGGTCTTTCCCATTTTTCACTTTGTTTTCGGTCACGGTGTCGAAGGCGAGGCCTTCCGGACTTTTGCCGGTGAAGGCGGCGTAGAAGAGATTCGCGACGAGGTAGGCGCAGGTTTGGTTGGGGTGGCCGTCGTTCTCGTAGCGAAAGACAAGATCGGTTCCGTTCGTCTGAATGTTCCGGATCGCGAGGGGAACGGGAATGACGGCTTTGGGCTGCAATTCTTCGCCGAGGGTTAATCCCACCGCGATGTCACGGGCAGCGGACTCGGGGTTGAAGGGTTCGTTGACGGGATCCTGATTCTGCGTCTCGGGCGAGGTCAGGTAGAGGATCACTTCGGTGCCCTGTGCTTCCGCGATTTTAGCGAGCTTCTTCGCATACTTTGCGTAGGCCTGATCCGGTTCGGCGGAAACATCGCGCCAGCTCTGGAGGACCACGTAGTCCCACTTCGTTTTCGGATTGTCTTTGAGGAGCGCTTCGTGATTGCCGATCGCCTTGTTGATGTGGCTGTGGATGTCGGCGAAAGGGACATTACTCTTGCCGATTGAGGACCAGTGCGTGTTCCACTCCGCTTCGTTCGGGGCGGTCCCGGACTCGAGAAAGGTTTTCATCGTCGCGATGCGCGACTCGATCTCTTCATTCGTGATCGTGCTTTGCTCGAGGAAACTCTGACTGAAGTAGTAGGTCGAATGCTTGAACATGTTCTGCCCGCCGTAGATGACGCGGCTTGTGTTGATGTTCGTTTCCGGGTCGCCGTCTTCGAGAATCGCTTCGACAAGGTCGGGAACGTCGTGCCGCTGGGTGAAGCTGTTCCCGAGGAAGAGAATGTCGATGTCCTCCGCGGCGGGGAGAGCCGAAGCCGCAAGCACGCAGATGAGAAGAAAAGCAGTCAAAATTCGCTGAGTCATGGGCGGAGGATGCCATAATGAAACAAAATTAAAAAGCTCGTTCTCGGCTCGTGAAAGGATGACGGGTGAGTCCTCTCAAGCAGAAGCACGTAGAATTCGGAAGATTCAGCTCTTCCGCTACGTTTTCGATTCGTCCCGAAGCAGACGGCTTCAGCCTTCCGAACACGCTGAGCTTGATTCCCGTCAAAAACACACTTTTCAGCGACACATTTGGCGTATAGTTGACTTTATGCGACATAAAAACTATTTATTAGTCGCTAATGTGGTTTTACCGACGTAAAATGGGTGATGCCAAAGCGAATTCCAACGCAGGAACTTGATGCGATCACCTCCGTGATTCGCGGGGTTTCGCGTGGATTTCCCGACGGGGTTGCGGTCGAGCAGATTCGCACGGGATTGCTCCCCCTCGACTTTCCCGCTCGCACGCTGCAGCGGCGCCTCAAACAACTCGAAGAGGCAGAACGAATCCGAAGCGCGGGAACCGGGAAAGGGAAACGCTACTTTCCGGTTTCGATCTCCTACCCAATTACGGTTCCCCCTTCCCTGCGAGTGAGAGCGTTCGACTCTGATGAGGAGACAATTCCCCTCTCTCCCCTGGCACGGGAAATCCGGACCAAGGTGCAGTCACCGATCATCGCGCGGACTCCGGTGGGATACAATCCCGCTTTTCTCGGCTCCTACATTCCCAATGAGACTTCATATTTGCCGCCGGAAACCCGCGCGGAACTGCACCGCATCGGTCAGGTCGGCGTGAGCGACCTTCCCGCAGGAACTTACCTGCGGCAGGTGCTCGACCGGCTCCTCATTGACCTATCGTGGAACTCGAGCCGGTTGGAGGGAAATACTTATTCGCTCCTCGAAACCGAGCGCCTTCTCGAACTGGGCGAGGGTAGCGACGGGCGCGGGGTCGAGGAAACCCAGATGATCCTCAATCACAAAGCGGCCATTGAAATGCTGGCTGAGGACGCCTCCGAAATCGGGTTTAACCGTTACACAATTTGCAGTCTTCATGCGGTCTTGTCTGACAACCTTCTGACTGATCAGAGGGCTTGCGGACGATTGCGCTCCCGTGCCGTCGGGATCAGTGGGACGGTTTTTCATCCGCTGGAGGTGCCGGCCCTGATTGAAGATCGCTTCACTGAGATTTTGGCGAAAGCGGAAGCGATTTCAGATCCCTTTGAGCAGGCCTTTTTTGCGATGGTGCACCTTCCCTATCTTCAGCCCTTTGAGGATGTGAACAAACGGGTCTCCCGTCTCGCCGCAAACATTCCCCTTGTGCGGACAAATTTGTGTCCCCTGTCTTTTATCGATGTGCCGCAGGTGGACTACATCAGTGGGTTGATCGGAGTCTACGAACTGAAGCGGATCGACTATCTGCGCGAGGTCTTCGTCTGGGCCTACGAACGCTCGGCGGCGCGATATTCGGCCGTGGTTCAATCGCTCGGCGAGCCCGACCCGTTCCGACTGCGACTTCGTGGTGAAATCGGAGAATCTGTCCGCGAAGTCGTTCAACAGCAGCTCGACAAACGCGGGGCGGCCCGCTGGATTGCGAACCACGCAGCACTTGAGATCGCGGAGAAAGACCGGGCTCGATTCATCGAGGTCGTCGAGTCCGAACTGCTCTGTCTCCACGAAGGCAACATCGCCCGGTTTCGGCTCCGGCCAACGCAGTTTGAGGCGTGGCAGGAGCGGTGGCGGTAAGGAGGACGCGGATTCGCCAGATCGACCTCTTCCGCTACACTTTCGATTCTCCCTGAAGCGGACGGCGTGAGCCTTCCGAACGCGCCGACTTTGCACCCGGACTGATGCGGTCGGAAGATTGACATCATCGCAACGTTTCCCGAGGTCCTCGAGACATCGAGAAAGCAGCTGATGCTCAAGCTACTTCTTTTTTGCGGGAACGGCACCCGCCTGTTGCTTACCGGCAATGGCTTTGGCTTTTTTCTTATCAGAGGCGTCATTTTTGACTTTCTGCTGATTTTTGTTCTTCTGCTGTGATTTTGGTGACTTGTCGCCCATAATGGTGTTTTTGTTAGGATTAAAGATCGAGAGATCGATCAGGGTTCTGTCAAACGGGACAGGGACCGGGAAAAAGAGAGAAAGAAACAGTTCCGGATCAGACCGTGATCCTTTTTGGGGCGGTGGAATGGCCAACCGCCGAAGACAACTGCTCGCATCGTAGCGGATTGACGAGTCATCGCCCAGACAAATCAGGTGATTCCTGCATGAAGCCACTTGGCAAAAGGGAACGCACCCTTCAGGCTGCTGGTCTCATGATTTTGAAGAAACAGCCCTTTTTTCTGGCACTCGCAATCGCCCTGACCCTTTCCTCCCACGCCGAGGACAAACCAAATTTCGTTTTCATCCTCGTTGATGACCTTGGCAAAGAAGATCTCGGGATCGAAGGGAGCACGTTTTACGATACACCGCATATCGATGCACTCGGCGAGCGGAGCCTTCGCTTTGATCGCGGCTACTCCGCCTGTCAGGTTTGCAGCCCCTCGCGAGCGGCGATCCAGACGGGGAAATCGCCGGTGCGAACCGGGATCACAGACTACATCGCAGTCAACGGAGGCAATCAGCCGGAGCAGTGGAAAAAGAACACGGCACTTCTGCCTGCCAGGAACACTCAGCAACTGGCACTGGAGGAGATAACGATTGCCGAAGCATTGAAGGAGAACGGCTACCGGACGTTCTTCGCAGGGAAATGGCATCTCGGCGATGATGGATTCACACCTGAAGAACAGGGATACGAGGAGAATCAGGGGGGCTATCACTTCGGGACTCCTCCGGGCGGATATCACTCCCCGTATAAGAATCCGAAACTGACCGACGATGAGCCGGGGGCGGAACTGCCGCTCCGACTCGGTCGCGAGACGGCGGATTTCATTTCACGAAAGGCCGGGGCGGACGAGCCTTACTTTGCGATGCTCTCCTTTTACTCAGTCCATGGTCCGATCCATTGCTCGGAGGAGCGCTTCAAGAAATTCCAGGCGAAGGCGGAGAAGATGGGACTGACGGAACGAACGGAACCGCGCTTTGCGATGGACCGCACCCAGGAAGTCCGACAGGTGCAGGATCACCCGATCTATGCAGGAATGATGGCCGCGCTCGATGATGCGGTCGGGATCGTGCTGGACGCGATTGAGGCCAGTGGCGAAGCGGACAACACGATCGTGATTTTCACCTCGGACAATGGCGGCGTCACGTCCGGCGACGGTTACGCGACGGCAGCGCTGACGCTACGAGGCGGCAAAGGTCGTCAGTGGGAGGGCGGGATTCGTCAGCCTTACTACATCGCCTGGCCGGGTGTCACGACCGGCGGCACCACCGAAACGCTCGCGACGGGAATGGATTTTTATCCGACGATTCTGGAGATCGCGGGGCTTGAAGCGATGCCGGATCAGCACGCCGACGGGATCAGTCTCGTGCCGGTCTTGAAGGGTGGCGAGACCCCGGAGCGCCCCCTTTTCTGGCACTATCCGCACTACGGAAATCAGGGGGGCGAACCGTCAGCGATCATGATCGATGGCGACTGGAAGCTGGTCACGTATTTTGAAGACGGTCGCAATGAACTGTATCACCTCGGCAATGATGTCGCGGAAAAGGTCGATCTCGCGACCCAGCATCCACTTCGGGTCCGGGAAATGGAGACCGCGATCCGGGCCTGGCAGGAGACGGTCGGGGCCAGGTTTCCGGCGATGAATCCGGATTTCGATGCCGAAAAGCAAGAGGCTCAGCTCACGAAGCTAGAAGCAGAAGGAAACCCGAAGCGTGAAGCCGAGCATGCGGAGTTCATGAAGCCGGATTACACGCCGCGGAACGGCTGGTGGGATCAGCCCAAAGTTTCGAAAACGAAAGACTGAACCGTAGAGGAAGAGGCGAAATCTTCCGGCTGATCGTGCGCTTTGAGAGCGAACGCACTATTCGGCATTGCTCCCAACGCGAAGCGCTTTCAGGGCGTAGCGGAAGAGGCAAGGTCTTCCGGCTGATCGTGCGCATTGAGGGCTAACGCGCTATTCGGCATTGTTCCGAACGCGAAGCGCTTTCAGGACGTAGCGGAAGATGCAAAATCTTCCGGCTGATCGTGCGCTTTGAGAGCGGACGCACTATTCGGCATTGTTCCCAATGCCGCTACTTTCAGATCGACTTGTAGGTCACCTTGTTGCCCTTTTTGTCGGTAGGACGATCATCGACGCGAGGGGCCGCGCCGGAAGTGATGTCTTCCTCAACTGGGCGATAACGATTCTGGGGCGGCCGTGAGTTGGTCCGCTCCTCCGCTTCGTTAATCGCAATTTGTCGGCCGCCGAGCTCTTTGCCATTGAGAGCTTCAATCGCGGCTTCCCCGGTTTCGTAATCCTTTAAGGTGACGAAGGCAAAGCCACGAGGCTGGCCTGTTTCACGATTGATGGGACGGACAAATTCGAGGATGGGTTCGAACTCGGCGAAGATATCGCGGAGTTCTGATTCGCTGGTGTCGTAGGATAGATTGCCGATGAACAACTTCATATAATTTTTGTTTTCTCTGATCACTGAATGCCCGAATTACGTCGAGGGCATTGAGCGTCGGCCAGAAATTGATGAGAAAACTAACAAATGAACAATGCCCGGGCAGAGCAGTCTTGTGCTTATTACAAGATCATATTATCCCATCGTCATCAAAACTCCAACCTGTTTCCAACTTTTTCGATCAGAATCGCGCTAAGCAACGCTCAAGCCATCATGAATCGAAGCGCATCCTTCGCTTTCCTTACTTTCTCCTCGTCCTCAATCATCGCGGATACGACACTGAAGCCGTAGAGCGATTTGATTCGATGAGTGAGCCACGCGGACCACTGAGCCGACTCCTGCCGTGCCCAGTATTCCGGATCGGTGGGGTAAAGCGATGACTTTTCGAGAGGTCCCAGCTCAGCCTCCAAGTCAGGCAGAGTGCGCAGGTATTTTACGTGCTCCCGGTGCGCGGGAATCCCGGCGAAGGCCAGCTCAGGGAAACCATGCTCCCAGCACTCGATGAGGGCAGCAGCATGATCGAGGAGGTGAAAGAGGCCGCCATACCCCTGGGTGCGAAAGTGCGCCGTGTGAATAAGTTCATCGATTGTGACTTCGGCCGTTTCGACAAGGGTGTCATAGTCGGGGATTGCGACTTCAGAAATATCGACGGTCTCCCCCATTTTCCAGCCCTCCTCTTTGCCGTAGTTTCCCCGACCCGGACGTGCTCCGCGAAATTGTTTCATGAGGCGGACGACTCCATCGACAGTGGACTGCGTCGCGAGATCAGGATGGTCCGCGAGGGCCCGCAGCGCGAGCGATCCGAAGATAACATTGTGCCCGCTTTGCCGGAGAGAATCCATCGTCCCGACCAGCTCCGCAGCGATCTGCGAAGATGCTTCTGCGGCTGAAAGCGGAGGATCGTCCGCTCCTTGAGCCGTGAACATTTCCGTGATCGTGATCCCGCTTTTCTTCGGGTTAAACCAGATCGCCTCTTCGCCGTCGATGATCCGATCCAAATCCGCGGTCACGAAACCAAAAACCGCAGGATCGAGGTCAGGATTCAGCTCGCCGAAATAGTATCCGGCGAGGACTCCGGCCCCGAGGTGACCTGCCATGCTTCCGGCAGGATGCGCCTTCGCCAGTGCCGTCCAGCCTCGTTCGAGATAGGAGAAATCGATCATACAGACCAAGTGTAGATCACTCGCCCATCACAGGACTAGTATTTTTTTCAATGTGCAAGATGAAGCAAACGATCTCCTCAGTGCCCCGACATCACAGCAGGCTCCGTGCCCTTCACATAGTGTTCGATGTCCTCGAGCGCTTCGACGGTCGTGACGATTCTCGAATAACGATTCCGCAGGGTTTTCAAACTTGCCTCATGAAGCTCCGGCGTTTGCGTCGCACAGCAGTCATCCACCATCGTGACGAGATAGCCGAGATCGCAGGCGGCACGCACCGTCGTCTCGACACATTCGTTCGTGTAAACGCCGACGACGTAGAGCGAGCTTATCCCGAGATTGTTGAGGACGTAGTGAAGATTGGTCGAGGAAAAGACCCCGCTCGCCGTTTTGTTAATCACGATCTCATCTCCCACTGGAGCGACCTCTTCGAGAAAGCAGGCATCACCCGATCCGGGCGCGGCGTGGAGTTCAAGTCGCTTGTGCCCTTTCGAACGATCCCGCCCGTCCTGCGTCAGCGACTGGATCCTGACATGAATCACTTCGAGTCCATGCTGGCGAAAACAGTTTTGCAAATTGTGGACGTTTGGCAGGACGATCTCTTTGAGCCGGTCAAAGTAATACCGCATCTCTTCGAGCGGGATCGGTGAACTCTCGTAGTCTTTAAACAGCCCGTACCCCTCGGCAGCATCGAGATACTGCATGTCGATGCAGAGCAGCGCAGTGTCGCGATTCTTGAGGTCGGTGAGGTGCTTCGGATTCTCAACAAATGACTCACGATAGATCTGCTTGAGAGGATCTTCCTTCGGGGGATTGGACATGAGCGGACAGTAGGGTTTAACAGGCCAGTTTGCAAAGAGCGGCCAGCATAAGATTTGCTCCGGCCTCGATGTCCTCCCATGGCGTCCATTCGTCGGGTGAGTGACTGAGGCCTTTCCGGCTCGGGACAAAGATCATCGCCATGGGCGCGATCCGACCCACGAGTTGAGCATCGTGTGCCGCGCCACTAAGCATCGTGATATGACGGAGCTTGAGTCGTTCCGCTTCTTCTTTCAAGATCCCGGTGAGCCGCTTGTCGGAATCCACCGGAAGAATTTCGCCCTGAACGTGGATCTCAAACTTCAGGCTTCGGCGCCGCGAGATCGCGGCGAGCGCCTTCTGGAAGGCGTGTGACAACTCTTCGAGCCGCTCAACAGATGGATCGCGAAAATCGAGTGAAAAGACAACCGCGCCAGGAACGGAATTGGGAGCACCGGGGAGAATTTCGGCATTACCAATCGTAGCGCGACTGTTCTCGCCCCCGTTTTCCTCGAGGATTCTCGGGACCTCGTGGGCGAAATCGGCCAGCCCCATGAAGGCATCTTTCCGATAATCCATCGGAGTCGTGCCCGCATGATTGGCCTCGCCATCGAAGCGCAGTGACCAGGATTGCAAACCGGTGATCGACTCGACGATTCCCACCTGAAGATGTTGTTCGTCAAGGACTGGTCCTTGCTCGATGTGGAGTTCGAGGTAGGAATCAATCTCATCGGGGAGACGCCGGGCATCGAGCGCCTTGATCGGATCGAGTCCCTGCTCCAGCATCGCATCCTGCAGTGGAACTCCATTGAGATCGGCAGCCGTGCGAACTTTTTCCAGCGAGAGGACTCCAGTGAAGGCTTCGGAACCAAATGTCCCTCCGAAGCGCCCCTCCTCGTCGGAGAAAGCAATCAGCTCGATGGTTTTTGCGAGCGGCACTTCGGCCTCTTTCAAGACGCGAAGACACTCCAGACCGACAATGACGCCGAGGGTGCCATCGAGCATTCCCGCACAGGGGACGCTGTCAATGTGCGACCCGACGAAAACACGGGGCGAATCCTCTTTTCCGGAAAGGATTCCCGATACATTGGCTGCTCCGTCTATACCAGTGGTGAGATCGCATTCCTCAATTCGGTTCAGGAGCCAGTGCTTGCCCTCCATGTCCTTATCGGTGAAGGCCATGCGATAAATTCCGCGATCCCGCTCGTCGTAACCGATTTTGGCGAGGTCGAGGATGTCCTTTTTGATGCGCTCGATGTCGACCTTGAGATCACTCATGAAGCAACGAACTGGCGGTGTAGGATGTGAAGAGTAAGGAGATGATTCAAAAGCGTATCCTTCCGGACAAGCGAGGTCGAGTCGGTGTCCGTCCGGTAGTCGCGGAGGAAATCACTGACCCGCTCCGGGGAACAAATCCCGGCTTCACCGACGGTGTTTTCGTCGAGATACTCGCTGATGAGCTCTTCGACTTTTGCCATTTTGGCTTTGTCAGTGTGCGCGGGCGGTGCCATGAAGGCGAACTTCTCGCGCTTGTAGAGCACTTCGGGGAGGACGCCTTTGACTGCCTCACGGAGAACATGTTTTTCGATATTCCCTTTGATACGAAGACTTGGCGGAACATCCACGGCCACGGCCGCTAGGTGATGGTCAAGAAAAGCGGGACGGGATTCCATCGAGTTCGCCATATCGACGCGGTCTCCTCCCCAGTTCAGAATTTGGCCTTCGAGCTGACACTTGCTCCAAGTGTATTGCGCAATGTCGAGGGGATGACGCCCCTCTAACATGGAACCATCAATCCGGGACGCGATCTCATCAATCGGATCGTAGCCCTTAAGCTCGCGTTGGAGGTCATCCGACAAAAGCGGACGGGCGAGATCGAGCGTGTCCATCCACGGCTGGATCCACGACGGGGTAAAACCGCAGAGTGATTCCCACTTCGCGTGGTGTCGCTGATTCTCCGCGAGGATCGCTCCTTTGAAGAGCTGGTTCGTCTTTTCCAAAGCGGCCTGATATTCCGCCCTGACACTCTCCGGCTCGTGGCTGAGACCGTGGAGAAACATGTCCCGCTTCAGCGCGGGATAGCCGGCAAATAACTCGTCGGCTCCCTCCCCCGTGATGACGCAACGATACCCGGAATCCCAGACCCGCTTCGACATCAGATTCTTCGCGACACCCAGGGTGTTGTAAAAAGTCCGCTCAGCGTGCCAGACCGTTTTCACGTAGTTTTCACCGTAGAGATCAGCGGCTTTCAAATTGATCACTTCCTGATCAGCGCCCATCGATTCCGCCATTTCCTTGGCGATCGGTGCCTCGTCGTAGGCATCATCGTCGAAAGAAATCGTGTAGGCCTTTGTCGGTGACTGCATCGCGCCGGTCGCGAGTCCGAGGATGCAGCAAGAGTCGATGCCGCCGGAAAGGTAGCAACCCACCGGAACATCCGCTTCGAGACGGAGGACGATTGCTTTGATCAATTCATCGCGAACGCGCTCGACATACTCCTCCTCGTCAACGTCGTGCAAGCGCGATTCCTCGTGAGGAAAATCGAAGTCCCAATATTTCTCTTCGTGAATCTCAAGCTTTCCACTGCGCTTGCGAATCCTCATGAAGTGGCCCGGCGCTAACGAAACCACATTTTCAAAAGCACTCATCCCCGGCGCAATCGTCTGCATGAGCTGATGCAGCGCCGCTTTCGAATCCAACTTTGCAGGAACGTCCGGGTGCGCGAGGACGGCCTTTGCCTCCGAACCATAAACGATGGTGCTTTGGTCAGGCGAGAGCCAATAGAAGAGTGGTCGCACTCCAAAGCGATCCCGAATCAGAATGAGTTCATCTTTCTGCCGATCATAAAGAGCGAAGGCAAACTCGCCACGGAGGTGTTCGGTGAAGTCGAGTCCGAACTTCCGGTAAAGACCGATCGCGATTTCAGAATCTGACTTCGTGATGAAGCGATCGCCCTCCGCCATGAGCGTGGCGCGGTGTCGTTTGAAATCATAGAACTCGCCATTCGTTGTGAGGACAAAGCGGTCATCGACGGCATGAAGCGGCTGGTGCCCGCCTTCGAGATCGTTGATTGCGAGACGGGTGTGACCAAGCGCGACACCTTTTTCACGGAGAACGAACTGACCGTTCCCGTCAGGGCCACGGTGGACGATGGTTTCAAGTTGTCCCTCGAGCGTGTCGGGGGTGTTTTCAGGGAGGGGGTGGGCCGAAAAGTGGCCGGCAATACCGCACATAATAGTTTTCTAAGAAGTCGTGTTCGTGTCGAGGTCGATGAGATTGGGAAGCGCCTTGAGGCGATCCAGCACCGCCATGAGCAGTGCCTGCCGGATGAAGACCGCCCCGTGAGCCTGGGAAAAATAGAGATTGTGAGGAGTCTTATCGAGCGACGTGTCAAGCTCGTCGAGACGCGCGAGTGGGTGGAGGATCACCGCACTTTCTTTGATTGGACTCTCCGAGTTAAGCTTAAATCGGCTGTCCATGTTCTTGTAGGAGTCACCGAGAAATGCGATCGAATTCATGTAGATGACATCGAGTTCGGGGAGATGCTCACGGACATCGTTCGAGACTTCGTAATCAATGTTCGCTTCGGTGAGGCGCGCAATGACATCTTCACCGAACGGATCTGCCATTTCCGAAATCACGGTGACTTTTCCAATGTGCTCATGAAATAACAGCGACATGAGAAGGAACGATTTCACCGCCCGCATCGAGCCCGGTGTCCCGAGAATTCCGAGATTCATTTTCCGTGCTCCGGGTATGATCGGCGACGCGAGATCCGGTTTCCATTTCAACAGCGCGAACCAGTCCGCGAGCGCCTGGGTCGGATGCTCGCCCGATCCGTTTCCGGCATTGATCAGCGGGATGCGAAGGTTCTGCAGGATCTCCTCCGGAGCCGACGTGTTTGTGTGACGCATGATGACGCAGTCTGCATAGGCGTTGAACATTTCGCCGATATCAGCGAGCGACTCCCCTTTTGCCTGGCCTGTCGTGCTGCCGTCAGCGATAGAGATAACTTTTCCGTCAAGTCTTAGAATCGCGCTTTCAAAACTCGTCCGCGTCCTTGTCGATGCCTCAAAAAAGGCCGTCACCGCAATCTTCCCGTCGAGTGGGTGGTAGGGCCAGATCTCAAGTTTTTCGAGGACAGCCGCCAATTTACAAAGCTCGGTGACTTGCTCAAAAGTGAACTGCCCGGCTCCGATGATGTTCTGCCCTTTGAGTTCACTGAGCATTTGTAGGCTCACCGGATTACTCTCAAATAAATTACCCGGCTCCGGATGAATCGCCTCCGAGTCCTCGGGTGGATTGATACTTGGGCGGTCAGCCTCTTCGGGCGAACCTTCAGGAAAGGGTGTCTCTCTCATGAGGAAATCAGTCTTTGTTTAGCGACGCGAAAATCAGGTTACCAAAGGGTGCCATGTATCCAGTCTACGATGAGAAGCACAATCAGGGCCATCGCACCCAGAGCAGTCCAGGCAAGAGCCCCGACGATTAGAATTTGGAAAAAGGATTCAGAAAACATGGTTCAGTTAGTCGTTATTGCTTTGTCAGGAATAGTAAACGAAATCGGAGAAATAAAACGCGCTGCAATCGTCGCGACCATGGAAACGCCGGCACCGACAAGCGAAGCAGTGAACCACCCCAACGCAAAATAGGCCCACACTCCGAGGATGCTTCCCGCGATGATTCCGGCAAGGACAAGAGAGCGATTGATCCGCCGCCAGAAAAGACCCGCGATCACCGGCCAGATGAGACTCCCCACGAGCGGCCCGGAAATGAAGAGCGCATTGATAATCGGCCAATGTGGTGCCGCGAGAATCCAGGTGAGAACCCCGACACCGACAATCACGACACTGGCAGAGCGCCGGAAATTCACTTCGTCAACCTTCACGCCGAAGAGCCCTTTTTGCACATCCTCGATTAGTAGGTCCGAGGTTGCCGCGAGCAGCGAATCGATCGATGAAGCCATCGAGCAGAACAGAACAATGAGGATGAGAATTCCC
>CAZOUP010000135.1:6335-12960 GCA_964583035.1 uncultured Akkermansia sp. | reverse complement strand
AAGGCCATGAGGAAGAGATATTGCCATCGCATAAGACTCGACCTTAGACGAACAAGCGGAGTCATGGCAAGAACTGAGACATGGGGCCCGCGCAAGCATGGGGGAAACAGTTGCGGCAACCCTTCCTACCTGGAGGTCTGCGCTACGATTTCAAAACACGCAGATTTTCAGCCGAAATTTGCTGGATCGGCGCATGAGGAAACGATACAAGGGTGTCCCCCTGCGATACAGGTATCGCCTGTTTAGGCTTTTGCATGGCGGCCTGATTGGCCTTTCCTTCCACATCCTATGATCAAGAAACTCCCTTTCGCGGTCGGTCTCTGCCTGACCGCTCTTCTTGCCCAGGCTGCTCCAGCCAAAGCGGATCCGCTTCTCCAGTCCGATGACCGCGTTGTCTTCATCGGTAATACCCTCATCGAACGTGCCCGCCTTTACGGCCAGTTTGAGGCCTCGCTTCAGATCGCGGCCGGGCCGGAGGTCGTGGGAATCACCTTCCGCAATCTCGGCTGGAGCGCTGACTCTGTCTTCGGCGACTCCCGCTCCTACTTTGGCACGCCGGAGGAAGGACGGGGCCGCCTCGCAAAGAATGTCGAAGAATTGAAACCGACGGTCATCCTTCTCAGCTACGGCACCGGCGAGGCAATGTCGGTCGAGCAGGGCTGGACCAATGAAAAACAAGCCGCAGAGGTTTCAGGAGCCGGTCTTGAGGAAAGCCTCGCCCTTTTCATCGATGGATATCAAAAGAAGATCGACGCGATCCGCAACGCCGCCGGCGGATCGATCCGCGAAGTGGTCCTCCTTTCGCCTCCACCGCTAGAGAATCTCGGAGCACCGCTTCCCGACCAAAGCGCTAACAATAACAACATGGCCGCCTTTCGCGATGCGATCAGGGATCTTGCGAAAAAGAACGACGCGCATTTCGTCGATCTCTTTGCCGCCCTTGGTGGCGATGATTTTGACGGCAGCATCGCTGATCCTGCTCTGACCGATAACGGCGTCCACTACACCGAGGAAGGCTATGCGATTCTCGCGAAAGCTCTCCTGAAGGATCTCGGCTACGACGAGCTCCCCGTCACGGTTGCCGATGCGGAGGCCAAGATAGCCCTGCGCGCCGAGATCGGTGAAAAAAACCGGCTCTTCCTCCATCGCTGGCGTCCCGCTAACGAGACCTATCTCTTTCTCTTCCGAAAACACGAGCAGGGCCAGAATGCCAAAGAGATCCCGATGTTTGATCCGCTTATCGAAGCGCAGGAAGTCCGCATCGAAGAAGCCCGCCAGCGCGTTTTCTCTGGTAGTACGAAGAACTAAGTCCCCTCCCTTTTCTCCGATCATGAATCATTTCACCCTTCCCTTTCTCTTTTCCCTCGCCCTCAGCTCCAGCCTCGTGGCGCAGAACGGCCTTCGCGATATCCCCGATACCGCGCACGAGGCCCAGCTCGAAGCCTTTACCGTGCGCGAAGGCGCGACGATCAATCTTTTCGCCCACGAACCGGCGGTGAAGAATCCAGTCCACATGAACTGGGACGAGCGCGGCCGCCTCTGGGTCGTGAGCAGCCCGCTTTATCCCCACATTCAACCGGGTGAAGAGGACAACGATCGCATCATCATTCTCGAAGACGAAGACGGTGACGGCGTCGCCGAAAAGCACACTGTCTTTGCCGATCACCTTCATATCCCGACCGCGATCCTCCCCGGCGATGGCGGCTGCTATGTGGCGAATGCAATCGAGGTGCTCTTTCTCAAAGACACCGACGGAGATGATGTCGCCGACGAGCGGAAAGTGGTTCTGTCAGGCTTCGGGACGGAGGACACTCACCATCTCGTTCACACTTTCCGCTACGGTCCCGAGGGCATGATCTGGATGAATCAATCGATCTACATCCACACCCACCTCGAAACACCCTACGGCGTCCGCCGTCTTCTCGGTGGCGGGATGTGGCACTACCGACCCGAAACGCAGCGTGCGGAGGTTTTCATGAAAGGCCTCATCAATCCCTGGGGTCACGCTTTTGACGAGTGGGGCCAAAGTTTCCTCACCGACGGAGCCGGCAGTCAGGGGATCAACTTCGTCTTTCCCCGCTCGGTTTTTGCGACTTCGCCCGGAGCGTCCCGCATTCTCACGGGGCTGAATCCCGGTCAGCCAAAACACTGCGGCCTCGAAGTCCTCAGCGGCGGGCATGTCCCCGATGAACTCCAGCAGACCCTCGCGGCCCCGGACTTCCGCGGGAACCGGATCAATCTCTTCAATCTCACGGACAACGGCAGCGCCTACACGTCGTCGCAGATCGAGGATCTTGTTTCGTCAAAGCATCGCGCCTTTCGCCCCATCGATATCAAGATGGGACCCGACGGCGCGCTCTACGTCGCCGACTGGTATAACCCGATCATCCAGCATGGCGAGGTCGACTTCCGCGATCCTCGACGCGACAAAGAGCATGGCCGCATCTGGCGGATTACCTTTGATGGCCGCGATCTCCTTGAAAAGCCGGAAATCGCAGACGCGCTCGATGCTGAAGTCGTCGCGATGGCGCTCACTTCTGACGCGGGTTGGAATCGCGAGCAGGCAGGAAAAGAGCTGCGCACCCGCGAGTCGGAGGCGATTCTTCCCCTCCTCGCTTCGGCGACCGCGCCGGAAGAAGTCGATGCCGACCTTTTCAATTTGAGAAAAGTCTGGGCCTCGCAGGCGATGAACCAACTTGATCGCGAGACCGCCGCCGCGCTCCTCGATTCTGAAAATCATAAGGCGAGAGCCGGTGCCCTGCGGGCGATTTATTACACCGCCGCCGGGAATGATGAGGCCTTCGCCCTTGCGAGCAAAGCGGTCAGCGATCCGCACCCGCAAGTCCGCCTCTGGGCCGTGAGTGTCCTCGCGCAACTGGATTCCCCCGAGACCGTTAAACTCGCGCTGCAGGCTCTCGAAGGCGTCGAGGTTGATGAGTTTCTCGACTTCGCCATCTGGTCCATCGCCCGCGAGCACGAAGACCGCTGGACGGGCCTGACCGGGGCGGGCAATCCTTTCGCGAACACGAAGCAGCTCCTTTTCGCCGTCCGCGCCCTCAACAAACCCATCGCGGTCCCGATCATTTTGGCGGCGCTGAAGAATGGTGAATTAAAGAGCGAGACCGAAATTGCAGATCTCACCGACTGGATCTCGAAGGTTGGCTCCCCTGCTGATCTGAATGCGATCTTTGAATACGGCCTCGCCGAAGGAACTTCCGATGCCTCGCAGGAAACCGTCCTCCAATCACTCGCCAGCGCCGGAAGTCTCCGCAAGCGGCAACCTGCGGGAGACATCAACCGGCTCTCGCGTTTTCTCCGTTCGGAAAATCAGGCTATCTTCGCCAGCGCCGCCGCTCTCGCCGGCCAGTGGAAACTGGAGTCCGCTCGCGGAGGATTGGAGGAAGCGTTCCTCGCCGCGCCGACGGACAAAGCCCGCGCCGAGGCCGCCCTCACCGGACTTGTTTCGATGGGCGGACCCAAGACGGCGACCTTGTTCCAGAATCTCGCCAAAGATGCCAACGCTCCTTTCCTGACCCGCTCACTCGCCGTGATCGGTCGCACGCGGATGAATCCCGCCGAAGGGGCCAAGCTCGCCGTCGCGGTCCTCACCGAAGCGCCCGGAGGCAAAGACCCTCACGGCATTTTCGAGACCTTTCTCGGCAACAAGCAGGGCCCGCCTGCTCTCACCGCCGCACTCCAGGGAGCGAGTCTCCCGCAGGAGATCGCCCTCACCGGCGTGCAAAAAGCGAGCAGTGCCGCGACGAGCCCGACTGGACTTGTCAAAGCCCTCCAGGATGCCGGCGGCCTCAAGCCGATGAAAATGGCCCTCACTCCTGACGAAATGGAAGCGATGATGGCCGAGGTCGCGACAAAAGGAGATCCTCACAGCGGCGAAACGATCTATCGCCGTGCCGCCCTCCAGTGTGTCGTTTGCCACGCCATCGGCGGAGCGGGCGGCGTGATCGGACCGGACATGGTTTCGATCGGGGCGAGCGCTCCCGTGGATTACCTCATCGACTCCCTTCTTCAACCCAGCGTGAAGATCAAAGAAGGCTACCACACCACGCTCGTGACCTTGAAAAACGGCGATGCCATCGCCGGGGCGATTGCCCGCGAGGACGACAACGAAATCGTGATCCGCGACGCGATCGGAAATGAAAACCGGATTGCCAAATCCGAAGTCGCGAGCAACCAAATCAGCCCGGTCTCGCTCATGCCGCCCGGCTTGACCGCTTCCCTGCGCGAAGATGAATTCGTCGATCTCGTCGCCTTCCTTGCCGAACTCGGAAAAGACGGGGATTTCAAAACGCCGCCGAATCGTTTCATCCGCCAGTGGCAGGCCCTCCTGCCGCACGAGCGCACCCGTGACGAGATCGGACATCAGGGTGAGATCATTTTCACCGAGGAAATCGACAGCTACATTTGGATGCCGATCTACTCCAAGGTCAACGGAGCACTCCCCGCTGATGAAACCCCTGACGTTGTCGGACGCGGATCGAATCGCTACGCCGTTGCGCGAACGTTTATCGAAGTGTCAGAGCCGGGAGAAATCCAACTCAAGTTCACCGGCAAGCTGAAGGATCTCGTTCTCTTCCACGGCGAGAACCAGATCAAGCTGCCCGAAAACGGCGAAGAAGCGATCATCACTCTCGACATCAAAGAAGCAGGGCACCAGAAGTTCACCTTCGCCGGCCTTAAAAAATACGGACTCGACGAAGTCACTTTGGAACTGCTCGACGATGCCGGAAAAACTCAACTCGTCCCTGTCCTGGAATTTTAATCCCCATCTCTCACTATTCATGAAACTCGCCGCCATCATCCCCTGTAGCCTCCTCATTGTCGCCGCCGCGACTCTAACCGCCCAACAAAAAGGGAAACCGAAGCCACCACCAACGCTGAAGTTTGAGGTCAAACAACTTCACAAAGACAACAGCGAAGGCGTCGCGGTCGGTGACATCGACGGCGATGGAAAGCTCGACGTGGTCGCTGGAGAGTTCTGGTATCAGGCACCCGACTTTAAGCAGCTCCCGGTTCGGAAATTGCTGCCTTTCGGCCCCGACTACGTGCAGAACAATTCCGAGCACCTCCTCGATATGGATGGCGATGGTGACCTTGACGTCGTTGCCGGTGCCTTCACCCTGCCTCTCCTGAACTGGTATGAGAATCCCGGCCCCGGCAACTACGAAACCGGGATCTGGACGATCCACGAACTTGCGGACACCGGTTACGGACATAACGAGGCGACCTTTCTCCACGACTTTGATGGAGATGGTCAGCCGGAGTTCATCGCAAACTCATGGAAAGATGACAATCCTATGCTGATCTGGCGCTTCATGAAGGGCGATGACGGCGCAATGAAAGCAGAAAAGCACCTTGTCTCCGAGAGCGGAAACGGTCATGGCCTTGGCTTCGGAGACATCAACGGAGACGGTCTTGAGGACATCGTCTTTCGCGATGGCTGGTATGAGCGACCTGCCGACGGCCCCTACTCCGGCCCCTGGGAGTATCACCCTGATTTTGTCCTTCCCCACGCGAGTTGCCCGATCCTCGTGCTCGATCTCAACAAAGACGGTCGCAATGACCTCATCTGGGCCGATGGACACAACTACGGCCTCTACTGGGAAGAACAAATGGAGCCGCAGTCTGACGGGACGATCGTCTGGCGTCAGCACATGATCGACAAAAAATTCTCGCAGGCGCACACCATGGCGATGGGCGACATTGACAACGACGGGGCTGATGAACTCATCACCGGAAAACGCTACTTCGCCCACTCAGGCAAGGATCCCGGCGCGAACGATGAAATCACGGTTCACTACTACGACTGGAATCCCGAAGATCAGTCCTGGAAGAAAAACTGGATCTCCAAAGCTCCCGCCGGTGAAGGTCCGGGGGTGGGACTCCAGATTCGACTCGAAGATATCGACGAAAACGGATGGAAAGATGTCGTCGTTCCCGGAAAGAGCGGCACGCACATTATTTGGAATCAGGGCTGGACGAAACCATCCTGATTTCGGATACTGACAGATAGCTAATGTCCGACCACGAACCAGATTTTCCTGAGGAGTCCGAGTCCGATTCTTCGACCGATTCGCCGAACCGTGTCGTGATTCCCCACGTCCTTCATTCCTTTTACGAGGAACGTGCCTTTGTGACCTGCACTCGCTGCGGAGAATCGCTCAAAGAATTCGCCGAGGGGTTTCGTATTTCGAAAAGCTTCAAAGGCGACGAAGTTATCCTTGAAAGCGCGATGTGCATGCCATGCCTCACTGCGATGATGGAGGAAACTTCTGAGGAGTCGAAGCGGCGGCTCGAAGAGTTTCATGAAAAGCATCATCGCGACGTCTCCGGCTTCGATGAGTGCGCCCTCTGCGAAAATACGCTCACCGAAGTTCAGGGCGAGGAGTTCAATCTCGTCGGCGTCTGTCAGGGTGAAGACATGCTCGATAGCGCCTTGATTTGTTTCGACTGCCAGGAGTCGATGAACGAAATCATCTCCGAAGAGACCCGGCGGACCTGGGATCGCTTTCGGCAGGAAAACTTTCCCGGAGTCCCTTCCGACTTCGAGCCGATGCCGAACCGCCCCGCCCCGATCCCGTTTTAAGGAACGGTCTCGCGTAGCTTT
>CAZOUP010000135.1:0-6235 GCA_964583035.1 uncultured Akkermansia sp. | reverse complement strand
CGGAGTTACGTCCCCGCGCTTGCGGGAAAAGCAGAGGCCGCCGCCTGCCGGAACAGGTCCGAGTGAGCCGCTATCGAGGTTTCGATTGGCTCGCCATAGCCACCGCCCATCGTGATCACGAGAGGGATTTCTTTTGCTTTAGCGAAGTCGAGAACCAACTTATTCCGGTGCCTCATCCCCTCCCTCGTCAGTGACAAATGCCCGAGCCGATCGGTGGCAAGGGCATCCACTCCGGCCTGGAAAAAAAGCAGGTCGATATCCCGGTGCGAAAGTTCTCTCGCCATGAAACGCTCGACAGCATCGAGGTATTCGCCGTCACCCATGCCTTCTTCGAGAGGCACATCGAAATCCGATCTCATTTTCCGAAACGGGAAATTCTTCTGACAATGAAAAGACACCGTCGTGACCGTGGGATCATTTTCAAAAATCGCGGCGGTCCCGTCTCCCTGATGAACATCGAGATCAAGAATCACGACCTTGCCGACGCCGCGATCCCGCTGGGCAATTCGCGCGGCGACGGCGAGATCATTAAAAATGCAGTAACCCGAGCCGAAGTCATGGTAGGCATGATGGGTACCGCCGCCCATATTTCCGGCGAAGCTTCCGGTCGTGACGGCATGGTGCATCGCCTCGATCGTTCCTCCTGTCAAAATGAGGGTTCGCTCGACAATGACTTTTGACCAGGGGCGCAGCCCGATCCGCCGAACAATAGAATCATCAAGCGTGCCGTTTAGAAAATCGCGCACATATGAATGATCATGCGCAAGATGCAGGTCATTGGGGTCCATCGCCGAAGCCACCTGCAGCTCGATTCTGCCTTCATTGACATCTCTCGAGAGCGCTTCCCTGACGAGGCGATAGCGCTCTCTCGGAAATCTCGCCTCAGGATCGAGGCCATCTGTATAGATCGGTGAATACCAGAGCGGAAACATGCGAACGGATTACGATTGCGGTCCGATCACTAGTCCCCCGCCTTTGGCAAATGCCGAAGCGGGTTGGATGCTTCGCGAGCTCCGGCGAGAAGCAGAGCGTGAATTTCCTGCTGCAACTCAGAGGGAAGCGGCCCTTCATCGGGAGATTCGCGGACGAGCTTTCTCGCCTCGTCAATCTCGCCTCCCTCAACCGCCGAGCGAATGAGGCGAATGCGCACTGACCAATCCTCAGGATTTCGATCCAGCTCATCGTAAAAGTCCGCTTCGCTTGCCCTCATTTCAAATCCTTCTCAAACTCACCAAGTCTTCAGGAAGATATCCTTGAACTGGATCTTCATCGGCGGGCCGGAGTGCAATTGCAAGGCGAGGATCCCGGATAATTCGCTTTCTTCCTCCTGCAGATCTTCGATCACTGCGGTGACATGATCATTGAGCGAAACCTCAATCCGATTGCCTTTTGCCACGATCTTGTAGGTGTTCCAGTCGCCTCCCTCAAAAGCGGCAATCGCTTCATCCGCTGAGCCCAGGATCGTCTTTTCAAATTCTCCATCCGCCTGGATTACGGTCGATTCACCACGAGCGGCGAGCATTTTTCGACCATGCTCATCGTAGATGGCCCCGAGCCAGGGAGCTTCCGGAGGGCTGATATCGACCTGGTAACCTTTGGCATGCCCGGTTTCGTCCATCTCCGAACGAACTTGCACGCCGCTGTTCGCTTTTGGCCCACCCTCAAGACGAAACTTCAACGTGAGCGTGAAATCGCTGATCTTACCCCCTTGCCAGACGAGGAACTGATTGGATTTGCACGGATTTTCCTCGGAAGCAATCGCCGTGATTGCCTCGTCTTCGACCGTCCAATAGGACATGTCGAATGCCTTCCAGCCCTCAAGAGATTTTCCATCAAACAGCGACTGACCCTGATCACCACTAAAAGCGGCGCTGGAAATAAAAGTTAAAATAGCCGCATAAAGCGGAGCGCTCGTAAGTCTCATAGGATTAGACCTTGCAAAGAAAACCGTTCCCTGTCCACGCCTTGATTCGTGAAAGATTACTTTTCCACCGACGTAACGGCATATTCAGAATGCGCCTCATTCAATCCCATTGAATTATTGAACAAATTCTTAAAGAGAGGATACTTAACCTCTGTTAAATCTCTGCCATGTCTCTCAAAATTCGGATTTCAGTAATCGCCATAGCCCTTTCGCCGTTTGGTCAACCTGACCTTGTCTGCGCTCAGGGGATGAATTCTTTTATCCAAACCGAAGCAGCTAAGGCTAAGGGAGGAATTGACGGCTGGTATCGCGCACGGAACTACACCCCCATTTGGACCGGCGAGTATCTGGGTGGACTCGCGCAGTTCATTCGCGAACTCGACAACCATGGACTAGCTCCGGGCCTTTTCCAGCTAGATGCATGGGACGCCCAGTGGCGCGCCCCCAGCTCGGATCCTGCGGCTCGTGCTGCGGTTGAGGTTGGCACGACCCAGCTTGCCCTGTATGCCATCCAGGCGGCAGCCTACGGCTTCGTCGAGCCGGGGACCGTCCACAAAAAGTGGGACGAGGTCGGCCGCAAGTTAACTGCTTATCACTTTCTCGATCAGGCACTGCAACAACACCCATCTCAGTTCGCGAGCTTTCTCCTCCAGACTGCGCCCCCACAGGATGTCCGCTACAAAGAAATGGTGAAGACTCTCGCCCGCTATCGAAAGATTGACTCCCTCGGAGGATGGCGGAACCTCCCTGCGACGGCACAGCCTGCCGGACCCGGAAGCCAGTATCCGGAATGGAATCTTCTCACCTCGCGCCTCCAGGCTGAGGGCGACCTGCCCGGAGGAGCCGCAAAAAATAAGAAGGGGACCATCGATGATCGCACCGGCGAAGCGATTAAATCGTTCCAGTTTCGACATGGCATCGAACCGGACGGTTACATCGGGACAACCACCCTGGAAGAACTCAATACCCCAATCCGCTACCGGGTGAATCAGATCATCATCAACATCGACCGCCTCCGCTGGATGCCACGCACCTGGGAAGAACCGGAACATGTCGAAGTCAACATTGCCGAGAGCGCGCTTCGTTTTTATCGAAACCAGAAGGAAGTCACGGTCATGGCTGTCGTCGTTGGAAGAAAGGGCATCAGCGAGACCCCGGTTTTCCATGGCGATGTTCAGAGCATCTACTTTCACCCGACCTGGAAGGTTCCGACCTCGATTGCAAAGCGTCTCCTTGTCCCTGCCGCACTGCAATCGGCCAATGGTCCCCATGCCTACATGGTTGAGCATGGCTACGAAATCGTCTCTTCATACGGATCAACGTCCGTGCATTCGAACACGGCGGAAAACTTAGACCGAGTCTCTTCCGGAAGTCTCCTCATGCAGCAAAGGGGTGGTCCCCAGAACTCACTGGGTCTCATCAAGTTCATCTTCCCGAACGATTCCGCTGTCTACCTCCACGACACCAATCACCGCGAGTTATTCGAAAAAGCGGACCGCGATTTCAGTTCCGGATGCGTCCGTGTTCAGAGACCTGAGGAACTCGCGATGCTTCTTCTTGGTTCCAACCCCGGCTGGAGCACGCAACTTGTCCGTGCTGCGATGGATGACGCTTCGCAACCCGACCGTCGCGAAACGCTTAACAAAAAGATGCCGGTTTACCTGAATTACTGGACCAGCACCATCATGGGAGACAACCGTGTTCGTTTCGATAAAGACATCTACGGGCACGATGCAACGATGTTCCAGCGCTTCGGGCTCCAGTAAAAAGTTTCAATTTGCAGCATAGACTCGGGATCTGCATTCGCGGTTCACGGCCAAACCAGGCCGGCGACAGGCTCTATTCGCCCCTCAGAGCCGTTTCAACATGAGGAGTCGGAAATCCATCACCTTGGCACCGGGAATCCCGGTCGCCTTGAGAGTTAAGACGCCCTTCCCTTCCGTGAGTGAAATCGTCCCCAACGTCATCGGGACCCAGTCCTGAGTGTAACTCTCCATGCGGGGCGAGCGATCATCCGCTGCACCGAGGAGCGGACTCTCGTGCGCTTTCTCCACCGCCCCTGTGAGGATCGATTCACCAAAACTCAGCTCCAGGATTGACCCGACATTCTCCGGATCGCATGTATAAAAAATCTGCACTTCGAACTCTCCACTCTCAGCCACCTCCGCCTCCCAGGTGATCGAATCTTCGAGGGAAGTCCAGTTTCCGAAAAATGAGTCATTCGGGAATTTGTTTGAGCGTTCGATCCCCCCGTGCGGAATCCCGTCCCGCGCCGGGATCTGTGTCCAATCATGGCCCGGGTGCGCGATCACAAAAGGACGGGTGTCTTTGCCCAGTTCGACCGTCATTTTATCGCTCCAGACCTTGAGCTGCTCTGAAAGCAGTGCGTGAACCTCAGGATGCTCTCCCGCGACATCGTCATATTGCCCCGGATCCTCATTCATGTCGTAAAGCTTCCCATCCGTCGCGAGGCGGAACTGCGGAGTTCGCGCGCTAGATTGACCCCGCCAGGCCGAAAAGATGACGCGCTCTTCGAGCTCTGCTTCGTTCACTTTTCCAGTCAAGACCGTGGCCAGGCTCATGCCGTCGAGCGGTTTGTCGGAAATGATCGGAACCCCGGCCATCTCCGCCAGTGTCGGTAGAATATCGATCGAAGCCCCGTGCGTTTTCACTTCCGTTCCCGGCTTGATCCCCGCAGGCCAGCGGATCAGCATGGGACTGCGGACGCCACCTTCATCCGTGCTTCCTTTCTTCCCCGCCATTCCCCCGTTCCAACGTGAGCCATTTGGACCGTTGTCACAGAAATACATGACGATGGTGTCTTCGGCGAGATTCAGCTCATCGAGCCTCGCAAGGACCCGCCCGACGTTCCAGTCGATGTTCTCGCACATCGCGAGGGCGGCCCGAAGGTGCAGATCGTCCTCCTTCTTCGGCTCGCGATGGCGCATCATGATTTCCTTGTCCTTAAACCGATCCCAAAACTCATCCGGCACCTGCATCGGCGAATGGGGTGTGTTGTAGGGCAGGTAGACGAAAAACGGTTCATCACCGCTTGCTTCGATGAACTCCATCGCCTTATCCGTGAAGTCATCAACGACAAATCCCTCGCCTTTCACGATCGTCCCGTTGTGTTCCAGCATCGGGCTGAAGTAGTGGCCCCAATGCCCTGAGCAAAAGCCGTAAAACTCGTCAAACCCGCGACCATTCGGGTGATACGGAAACTGCATCCCGTTGTGCCATTTCCCGAAAGCGGCAGTGCGATACCCCGCCGCTTTGAAGGTGTCCCCAATCGTGACCTCATCGAGATCAAGCCGCTCTCCACCCGCCGAGGTAGAGTAAACGCCACCGCGCTGATGATAGCGACCCGTGAGAAACTCGGCGCGGGTCGGAGAGCAGACCGGCTGGACATAGAAACGGTCAAACGAAGCGCCATCGGCGGCAAGAGAATCAATATGTGGCGTCGAGAGGTTTGTGTTGCCGGAATGGCTGAGATCTCCCCATCCCTGATCGTCGGTGAGGATGACGATGATGTTGGGTTGTTTCGCGGTGGCGAACAGCGGGGCAAGTGCGAGGAGGAGAAAGCAAAAAAGTCTCATCCCGCGAGACTAGCATGAGGCGAATCGGCAGGCAATTGCGCGATCCGGTGTTCAGTGGCCATTTGATGTGATACCGAGCGAGTAGCGGCCACGGGAAGGATGCACACATCCGATCGATTTGAACGGATGACCTTCCTTCTCACGAACCCCGCCCCCTTAATTCTGCGTATCGAACTTTATCAGGACTCAAAATGGCGGAATTCGACAGACTCTGGATCTGCGACCCTTCAAAGTGGCAGTTTACTCAATCAAGTATTCCGAAAAAACGCTTCAAGGACTTTCTATAATTAGATCCGGGAACCCGCTCTTTGCGAAGTATTCCGAATCAAATGCTCGAATCGTCTTTTGCAGAATGGAAGCGAATTCATCTTTCGAGCCGTCGATGGACCGTCTCATCCAAAACCGTATTGCAGTTAGATAGTGGAGTTGAGTTTCCCACTCACTTGCGTGCTCTTCCATGAGAAAGTTGGCGATGTCGCCATCAAGCAGGTAGTAGCCGTCCGGTAAAGTGCCATCCTTGATATGCTTGAGGTAAACCTCCCCTTGCCTCTTTAACTCAGCTGGATTCTCTTCCCAGTATCGCAAAGCTGCATTGAAGTCCTGCGCCAATGCTTTGAATTTGGCTTCATAAAGGCCGCGTGTTGCGAGTACGGCAGCGGGATTGGAAGTGTCCCCTGAGTCGTTAAAATAGAGGTGGCGGTTGGTATGCCACGCG
>CAZOUP010000134.1:0-13473 GCA_964583035.1 uncultured Akkermansia sp. | reverse complement strand
CGAGTGATTCACCCTCACCCAACGCATGCCGCTCAAGCCGGAAGTGCTCGCATTCACAAATCAGATTCCCCACCGCCGCATCCATGCCCGGAGTCACATCGGAAAAATCGATGCACTTGAGTGATTCCTCAACGTGGAGATCGCGCGGCTTTCCATCGAGCCCGATCCGATTCCAGTCGTAAACGCGATAGGTCGTGTCCGAGTTCTGCTGAATCTCATAAATCAAGAGACCCGCCCCGATCGCATGGAGCCGACCGCTCGGGATAAAAATATGCTGACCGGTCACGACAGGGATCGCGTGCACCGCCTTTTCCGCCGTTCCTGCTTCGAGCGCTTCGCGAAAAGCAGCCTCATCGATTCCCGGTTCGACACCAACATACAACTCCGCTCCCGGATCGGCGTGGGCAATGTACCAGACTTCCGTTTTCGGTTCGCCGCCCAACTCATCCGCTACCGACGCCGGTGGGTGAACCTGAATCGACAACTTGTCCCGCGCGTCGAGAATTTTACACAAGAGGGGAAACCTCTCTCCCTCAGGTGCTTTCGACCCGAAAATCAGCAACTTCAGCTCCGGGTCCGACCAGAGTTCACGGAGCGTCTTTCCTGCGAGCGGTCCGCCGACCACTTCCGAGTCGGCCTCTTCCCGGGCTGAAATCTCCCAGGACTCTCCGTAGGGGTTCTCCCGATCCGGCAATTCCCGGCCAAAGCGGCTCGCCAAGACGCGCCCACCCCAGACCCGGGTTTGGTAAATCGGCTCAAATCGAATAAATGCGGGAGCTTGGGTAGACATAACGGGGAAGTATCTGCTATTTGTAGAGGAGGAAACAGCAGGATTCCTACCTAAAGTCTGCTTTTTCCCAACGCTTGCTTCCATGAACGCCGAAATCAAAGAACGCTTCGACGAATTTATCCGTCACCGGGGCATGCGCCGCACGAATCAGCGCGATATCATCGTCGAAGCCGCGTTTGCGAATGATGATCATTTCACAGCCGAGGAATTGCTCAGTAAGTCCCGCAAGCTCGACCCGAAGACTTCCCGCGCGACTCTCTACCGCACGATCTCTCTGCTCGTCGAGTGTGGCTTGCTCCAGGAGATTGATCTCGGTCGCGACGAACGGGTTTACGATCCCAACTTCCACGATTCGCCGGATCACAATCACCTCATCTGCGTGGACTGCGGTAAAGTCGTCGAGTTTGCCGATGAAAATGTCGCTGTCCTCGTGGATTGCATCACGCGACGACTCGGCTTTCGTCCCGCCACGAAATCAATGCGGATCGAAGCCTGCTGCGACAAGCTCCGCTCCGACGGCATGTGCGAAAACCTGATCCAAATGCGATTAGGAAAATCCACGAAGACTGCAGTCGCGGCGGTGAATTCGTAACGGGCGGCGTCAGCTTTCCGGAGATCGCGCATTCCGGAAGCGTCACCGCTTCCGCTACATTTCCCCATCCTCCGAAACGTAGCGGACGGCGTCAGCCTTCCGTTGATCGTGCATTCCGGAAGCGTCACCGCGTCCGCTACATTTTCCCCCGCAGCGGGCGGCGTCAGCCTTCCAGAGATCGCGCATTTCGGAGGCGTCACCGCATCCGCTACGTTCTGTTTCCAAAATCCATCTTGAAAAGCCCCTGCGACGGCACGAAATCAAGGACATGTGGAAAGGCCGTTTTCAGACTGAAACTTCGAATCTCGTGCAGCGCTATGGAGAATCGATCTCCTACGACTGGCGTCTCTACGCCTACGACATAGAGGGCTCGATCGCGCACGCCGCCGCCCTGCAGGATGCCGGCATCCTCACCAAGACCGAAGAGCGCACCATCGCCCGCGGTCTCCGTGAGATAAAAAAGGAAATCGAGTCGAACGAGTTTCGTTTCAAAACGAGCCTTGAAGACATCCACATGAACATCGAGTCGGCGCTCACCGAAAAAATCGGAGCCGCCGGGGCAAAACTTCACACCGCAAGGAGCCGGAACGACCAGGTCGCGCTCGACACCCGGCTCTACTGCCGCGCCGAGTCACAGGCGATCCTGAACCGCCTCTCCGCGATGCAGAATTCTCTGCTCTCTCTCGCGGTGAAACATCCCGAGGCGGTCGTCCCCGGCTACACCCATCTCCAGCGCGGCCAGCCCGTCCTTTTCGCCCATCATCTCCTCGCTTACCTCGAGATGCTGGAGCGCGACAAGGAACGGATCTGTGACGGCTATCGGAGAATCAATGTGATGCCTCTCGGCTCCGGAGCCCTCGCCGGCTCCACGATTCCGATCAACCGGACCATCGTCGCAGAAAAGCTCGGATTTCCAGCGATCACGCAGAACAGCATGGACGCCGTGAGCGACCGCGACTACATCGCCGAGCTGCTCTTTGACATTTCCATGATCGGGATTCACCTCTCGCGCCTCAGTGAAGATGTCATTCTCTGGGCCTCGGCGGAATTTGGATTTATCGAACTCAGCGACGCTCACACAACCGGATCGAGCTTGATGCCGCAAAAGAAAAATCCGGACGTGGCGGAGCTCACTCGTGGAAAATCGGGACGCCTCATTGGCAATCTCATGTCTCTCCTCACGACGATCAAGGGCCTCCCCATGACCTACAACCGGGATCTCCAGGAAGATAAAGAGCCGCTCTTTGATTCGATCGACCAGATCAAGCTCGCCCTCGACGTTTTCACCGAAATGATGCAGGCCGCGAAGATTCGCGAAGACCGGACCCTCGCCGCCGCGAGCGATCCTTTCCTTCTCGCGACCGATCTCGCCGACTATCTCGTGCTGCACAAAGTCCCCTTCCGCGATGCTCACGAGATCATGGGCAAGCTCACCGCTTACAGCATCAAAGAGCAGCGCGGCTTTGCCGACCTCAGTCTCGACGAGTTTCAGCAATTCTCGACCGCCTTTGAAGGAGACGTCTATCGCGTCCTCGATGTCACGACCGCACTCAAGGCACGGAAAGCAGTCGGCGCCCCGTCTCCGACCAACGTGAGCCGTCAGATCACCCGTTGGCAGAAGCGCCTCAGCACGCCGGTGAAATTGTAGGGCGGGTGCCTCGCCTGCCGTTTCGGCCCTGCCCACCAATGGCAACCGGAGCGGTCGCCCTGCAAAACCCCTCTCGTTGCAGCAGCTCGCTCGAAATTTTTAAACAGAATTTCGTCGGGTTCTCGCTCTACCCACAAAGATGAGTGAGAACTTTCCAGAGCCGGATCTTCCGGAGAGCGATCGGGAACTGGAATCGCTGTTGAAAAACCTTCAGCCTAATCCTCTCGAATTTGAGTTGCGGCGCGGCCTCGACGAAGACTGCGAGGAGGTCTTTTCGGCCCCGTTAGTAAGCAAAATGGAACCGAGCCTGAAGTGGCATCGCCTCATTCCGCTTTCCCTGATCGGGGCGCTTGGAATGCTCGCCTACGCTTCGTTTCACTACGGCCCCCACCTGAATACCGGCGGCGATCTTTCAGTCGCCGAGTCCAGCGCCAGAATTCAGGCGCCGGCCATTGTCAGCTCGCTCGAAGCCGAACAGTTTCACCCGGTCTCCGCGCAGGGATTTCTCGTGAACTCCTCCTCCGGCGGCCTCGTTGAAACCGAAGAAGGCCCCCGGGAAAAAATGAATCTTGAGTATCGCGACGCCTATCATTGGCACGACCCGGAAACCGGAACCAGCATCCGCTTTTTCCAGCCGCGGAGCGAAGAACTCATCATTCCACTCCAAACCGACTGACCCCCCTGTTCATGAAAAATTTTCATCCTTATGTCTTGATCGCAATTCTGAGCGTTGCCGGCATCGCGATCAGCTCTGCTGAAGACCGGAAGTCCCCGGAGAAACCGAAGACCAAATCCGCGCCAGAGAACGACATCACTTTCCTCGGCGTCTCGACCTTTCACCTTTCTCCCCCCCTCAGGGAACATCTCGAAATTCCGGAAGGCTTTGGAATTCAGATTCATGAAGTCGTGGCAGATTCCCCGGCTGAAAAGGCGGGCCTGAAGAAAAACGACATTCTCCTCCGCTTCGGCGATCAGATGCTGATCTCGCCCGAGCACCTTTCTCTCCTTGTCAGACAAAAAAGTCCTGACGCTGAGGTAGAACTCGTCGTGATTCGCAAAGGGGTCGAGCAAACCGTTAGCGTCGTCCTGAGCCGAATCGAACGCGGTGCCCCCCAAATCCGTCCCCGGCAGGACGCGCATCGCCTCTCACCTGACCAATGGCAGGAGCACCTCAAGCAGCAACAGGATTACTGGCAGCGCTGGATGGATAAACGCGAGCCGGAAAGAGGAAGACCGGCCCCCGAAGGAGAACGCGGAAGGGAGCGCCCCGAAACCTCCGGACGCCCTCCCGCCGTTTCAGTGAATCCCGGATTTCCCGTGCGAGTCTTCGGCAGCGAAGGGGTCGTCAAAATCGATAACGACGAGGGCGAAGTCTCGATCACGAACGAAGGCGATGGCCATCAAATCGTGATCAAAGATGCCGACGGCAGCGAAATTTACTCCGGGGCCTACGACGTCGATCTCGGGATTGAAGGTCTCCCCGAAGAAGCGGGAAATCATCTGAAGAAGATGAAACTCGACAACCTCAAGATTCTCGCTCCGCAGGCCGCAGAGGAAGCTCCCGAAAAGACTTCATCCCCAATGCCGCCGGCAGAGGAGGCCGAGGCTGAAGACATCCTGTAGCGGACCGCGCAGGCCTTCTGTTCATCTCGATCCGGAAGCGTTACCGCTTCCGCTACATTTCCTTTTCGCTAAAGAATCCGGGGAGGCCGGAGAACATTTCTCCAACCTCCCCGGCTCTGAACCAAACGAAATTTTTACTCGGCGACGGCAACGGTCGGCTCGTCGGTCACACCCGACGTCCATACGATCGCCCGCGCGAGGAAACGGATGAAGACCTCATCATCGAAAGTCTCATCGGTGTGCCCATAGGTCGTCCCGATGATCCGTGTTCCGCCGAAATGATTGACCCACATCACGGGGTGCTCTGAATTATCCTTTTCACTGACTGAAGTCGCGAGAATCTTGGCATTCGGCCAGAGCTTTTCGATCAGATAAAGTTCGTCCTTCGGCGTGACCCAATCGGTCGGAAACCCCTCCATGACGGGATGATCCGGCATCTCGACCTTGACTGGATAGTTGCTCTGGTGCTCATGACGGCGGCTCGTGACCCCGAGAAACTCGCGCCAGTCATCGATTTCCGCCGCGCGGTAGGAATGCATCGCACAATGAACCACGACCGCCGGGGCACCATTGCGGTGAGCCTCCGTGATGCGGCGGATGTAATCCGGCTCCGCCGTGTTGGCGAAGCATTCGTTGTGAATCACGACATCGTAGGGATCCGCCCAGGCCGGATCGTCATAAAGAGGAATCATCGCCTCAGTGCCGTTCCCACCGACATGGACGACCTCAAAATCGACGTTGGCGACTTTCTGAACGCCCGATCCGAGCGCGAAGGTCTGATACAAATAATTGTGACAGCAACCTCCCGTGACGATGAGCGCCTTGATCGGTGCGCCCGAATAGAACTCCTTCTTCGGATGTTCCTTTTCTTTTTTCCCCTTCTTAGTCTGCGCCACCGCAAATCCTGCAAGGAGAGCGAGAGAAAGGAGCGCTGGAAAGAGATAACGGAAAGATCGCATAGACGGAGATGTCGTATCAAAATCTCATTCATCCTGCCATGGCATCATCGTGGGGAATTCCCCCGTAGCGGACGGCGTCAGCCTTCCGGAGACCGCACATTCCGGAAGCGTCACCGCTTCCGCTACGTTTCCCCCGTAGCGCACGGCGTCAGCCTTCCGGCGTTCAACATTTCGGAAGCGTCCATTTCCCCCGTAGCGGACGGCGTCAGCCTTCCGGAGACCGCACATTCCGGAAGCGTCACCGCTTCCGCTACATTTCCCCCGTAGCGGACGGCGTTAGCCTTCCGGCGTTCAACATTTCGGAAGCGTCCATTTCCCCCGTAGCGCACGGCGTCAGCCTTCCGGAGACCGCGCATTCCGGAAGCGTCACCGCTTCCGCTACGTTTGACGAATCACCGAGTAATACACCTTCCAAAATCGCTCCCAATAGTCTTCATCACCTGCGCTCCGGAAAACACTTGGATACCCCGGCAGGATCGATCCTCGAAAAGGCCAATCCGCGCTTTCCTCGACAAGACCTGCACGCAAGGGATTATCCATCACGTATCCAATCAATTTCTCAAAGGCGAATTGGTCCCGCTCAGAGTTGCGCAAGATCCGGTCGTAGGCCTGCCTTTGAAGAATAGCATCCGCCTGACGAAGCTCACGATTGACCTCGCGCCGCAGCCACTGCGTCGCCAGCTTCTGATCGGTGCCCTCAGAAATGCCCATCCAGATGAGATGAAAATGATCAGGCATCAAACAATACGCGGGACACCAGGCTGCATATTTCCCACCGGCATGAAGAAGCAATTCCCGAAACCGCTGATGGAACTCCGCAGTCAGCCATCCTTTTTTCCGATCCTTCATCGCATGAGTCCAATGAACAATCGCCAAATTCCGGTAGTTCTCAGCCTCTAATCGCCGGAGATAGGATTGATCCTCGGTTTCCACCGCCATAATCGTATTATGTTCATAAATACAGTTAATGGCAAGCGAAAATGTAGCGGATGGCGTCAGCCTTCCGACCGCGCATTCCGGAAGCGTCACCGCTTCCGCTACGTTTCGACGAACCACGAAAAAAGGGAGACCTTCCGGCCTCCCTTTTTCCTAAATACTTCGATCTGACTCGAATCAGTCTTCGATCAGCTCGGGCCACTGGGTGTGGAACCACTCGCCGGCGGGCTTGTCAGTCCGCTCATAAGTGTGAGCGCCAAAGAAATCCCGCTGCGCCTGCAAGAGGTTCGCCGGAAGAACCGGGGAACGATAGGCGTCGTAGTAACTCAAGGAGGCACTGAAAGCCGGCATCGGAATTCCGTTCAGAACCCCGAGAGAAACGACTTCGCGCCAGGCTTGCTGATTGCTGTTGAGAATCTCGGTGAAGAATCCGTCGAGCATTAAGTTCGTGAGGTCCGGAGTCCGCTCATACGCCTCTGTGATGCGATTGAGGAAGCGGGCACGAATAATGCAGCCTCCGCGCCAGATGCGGGCACAGGAGCCAAGATCAACACCCCAGTCGTGCACATTGCTAACCTCCTGAATGAGGTCGAGCCCCTGCGCGTAGGAAATGATCTTCGAAGCATAGAGCGCATCGTGAACTTTCTGGACGAGTTCTTCCTTGTCCATCGTCACTGCTGCTTCAGGACCGTCGAGGATTGGTGCCGCCGCGAGACGCTCGTCTTTCTTCGAGGAAAGAATCCGTGCCTCGACCGCTGCATTGATCGTCGAAATCACGACCGCATTCGCCGCCGAGTTCATCACCGTCCAGCGCCCGGTTCCTTTTTGACCTGCTTTATCGACGATGAGATCGACGAGGTGCTTGCCGGTCTCAGGGTCTTTCTCTTCAAAAATCTTACTCGTGATCTGAATGAGGAATGACTCGAGCGGTCCTTCATTCCACTTCGTGAAAATCTCCGCCATTTCATCGTTGGAAATACCGGCACGTTTAAAGATTTCGTAGGCTTCGCAGATGAGCTGCATGTCGCCATACTCGATCCCGTTGTGAACCATTTTCACGAAGTGACCGGCGCCGCCGGTTCCGATGTGAGTGACACAGGGAACGCCATCGACCTTCGCGGTAATCGCTTCAAAGATCGGCTTGATGATTTCCCACGAACTCGTCGGTCCTCCAGGCATGATCGAAGGCCCCTTGCGAGCGCCCTCTTCTCCGCCGGAAACCCCGGAACCGATGAACAAAAGCCCCTTCTCAGCGAGATCTTTCGAACGGCGCTCGGTGTGGATGAAATAGGTGTTGCCCCCGTCAATGATGAGATCGCCCTCATCGAGAAGCGGCACAAGGCTGTCGATGACTTTATCAACCGCATCTCGCTCGTTCGGGTCACCACCGGCGCTCGACTTCACGAGGATCATGACCTTGCGCGGACGCTCGAGGCTGTCGATGAAATCCTCAAGCGTCTCGGCTCCGTAGAGATTCTTATCCGAGTTCGCGGCGACGAAATCCTTCATCGTTTCCGTGGTCCGGTTGTAAACGGAAACGCGGAAACCGCGGCTTTCGACGTTCAGCACCAGGTTCTGCCCCATCACCGCGAGGCCAATCAATCCAAAATCGCTCTTGCTCATCTAAAGTGTTCTTTGTTTGTTGTAGTTTTGTGGTTCCCATCCTACTCACGATAGAGCAATCGCAAGCGCTCATTTCGTTTCATCCCCACCGTAATCTTCATGACTCCCCTGCGTTTTTTTGCTTCGATCACGAAAGAATCCATCGCCGAGGTCGAAAATCGCCTCGAGCCATCGACAAAACACGGGGCCGACATCCGGTTTCACGGAGCGGTTCGGGACCTCGAAGATGACCGCGAAATCAGCGGAATCGACTACTCATTCTACGAGGGGATGGCCTTGAATGAACTGAATCGGATCGGCGAAGCGATGACCGCGGAATACCCCGATCACCTCGCCTTTGTGCATCACAAAGTTGGATTCGTCGCTGCCGGAGAGGCCTCGATCATCATTCGCGTGCAAACCGCTCACAGCGCCGAAGGGTTCGAGATCAGTCGCGAATACCTCGCGCGGATCAAAAAGACGGTCCCGATCTGGAAAAAGCCGATCTTTGCGTAGCGGACGGCGTCAGCCTTCCGTTGATCATGCATTCCGGAAGCGTCACTGCTTCCGCTACATTTCGCCCGTAGCGGACGGCGGCAGCCTTCCGACCGCGATGCCTCCGCCTTCCGGAAGCGTCACCGCTTCCGCTACGCTCCATGCATCGAAAAATCCGTATATCCTTTCGCACCGCCCGGCGTGTACCAATCCTCGACCTCTGCCTCGGGATTCAGCGGCCAATCATTTGCAAAACGCTCGACGAGATCCGGATTGCTGATGTAAGGCCGACCGATCGCGATCAAATCCGCGTCCCCACACGCAATCGCCGCCTCGGCGGACGCCTGGTCATACCCGCAGTTCCCGATCAAAGGACCGGTGAAGATCTTTCTAAAATCTGCCAGGGTCATTGGATCCCCCAACTCGTGAAATCCGAAGGCAAGGCCGTCCATGACATGCAGGAAAGCCAACCCATAAGCATCGAGCTGAGTCGCCGCATATGTAAACTGCTCGCGATAATCCGGTGATCCCATGTCATTGAAAGCACCGTTCGGAGCAAAACGCACCCCGACACGATTCGCCGGCAACACCTCAATGACTGCTTCGACGACCTCTTTCAGCATCTGAAACCGCTTCTCGATACTGCCGCCATACCGGTCCTCGCGATGATTCGTCTTTGACTGCAAAAATTCATCGAGAAGATACCCGTTCGCCGAATGAATCTCGACCCCGTCAAAGCCGGCCGCTTTTGCGTTCTCCGCCGCCTTGCGGTAGTCCGCGACGATCCCGGAAATCTCGGCCGTTTCGAGCGCCCGGGGCACTTCATAGGCCTCTTTACCCTTAGGCGTATGAATGTAATCCCCATCGATCTTGATCGCAGAGGGTGCCACCGCAGGCTCGCCATCGTGGAAGCTACTGTGCGAAGCGCGACCACAGTGCCAGAGCTGAAGGAAAATCGTGCCGCCCGCCGCATGCACACGATCCACCGTTTCCTTCCAACCGGCGACCATCGCGTCCGTGTAGATCCCGGGCGATTCGTTCCATCCGTTCGCCTGTTCTGAGATCGTCGTCGCTTCCGTGATGACCAATCCTGCACCCGCCCGCTGCCCATAGTATTCCGCCATGAGCGAGTTCGGGATTCGCTCTTTTCCCGCGCGGGCCCGTGTCATCGGCGCAAGAGCAACACGGTTTTTCAGCGACAGTCCCGCGAGATCGAAGGAGGTCAAAAGTTGTGGGGATGATGTTGACATAGCCTAAATAAAACGAGTCTCGCCACGGTCACTGCGATCATTCCGGATGAAAATTCTGTCGCTCGGTTGGTCTTTTCCCGTAGCGGACGGCGGCAGCCTTCCGAAGATCGCGCATTCCGGAAGCGTCACCGCTTCCGCTACATTCAACGAGCGGGGACGCTCGTTGCTACCGGAAAAAGGCCTCAGGACTGGAGACGCGTCCTCACTTTGATCTCAGACTCCAGCGAGCGATGAACCGGACACTTATCGGCGATCTCCACCATTCTCGCTCTTTGCTCCGCAGTCAGGTCACCTTCGAGAATCAGCTCCCTCGTAATCAGGTCCACTTTTTCGCCCTTCGCGTCGATCTTTTCATGACGCAGCCTCACCTCCACCGCCTCGAGCGGAAGTTTTTTGTGATCGGCATACATTCGCAGCGTCATCGCCGTGCAGGCTCCGAGACTCGACATCAGAAAATCATAGGGCGCCGGCCCCTGATCGGTTCCCCCGACAGAAACCGGCTCATCCGCGATAAGACGATGACCACCCGTGAGGACATCGGTGAGAAAACCCCGCCCATCGAGCCTTACCACGGTCTCATCGATATCGTCTTCTGCCTCAGCAGGCTCAAGATATCGCTCCGCCCAGGTCGAAATCGTCCGTGCCGCATACCGGGCATCGCTTTCCTTCGTCAAAAGATGATCCGCGTCATCCAGCGAAACAAAGCTCTTGGGGTGTTTCGCCCGCATGTAAATCCCCGCCGCATTATCAATCCCCACAATTTCATCCACCGGCGAATGAAGAATCAAAAGCGCCTTGCCCAGTTGCTCCGTCGCGTCCTCCGTCGAGAGCTTTTCGAGATCTTCGACGAACTCCCGCTTGATCAAAAAATCGCGTTTTGCGAGTTCGACCGTCGCTTCCCCCTTTTCGCGAATTTCATCTAGCCCGGAAGCGAGGAGATGAGTGACATGGGCGGGATCCGACGGTGCCCCAATTGTCGCCACCGCCCTAACGGAATCGATCAGCGGCGCGGCCCTTAATACCGCGGCGCCCCCAAGCGAATGCCCAATGAGAATCTGCGGCCCCTCGGCGATTTCCTCGAGATACTTCGAAGCGCGGTAGAGATCATCGACATTGGAACTGAAGGTCGCCGCTCCGAACTCGCCCTCACTTTGACCAAGTCCCGGAAAATCAAAGCGAAAAACCCCAATTCCCAACTCCGTCAGAGCTTGCGAAATCCGCGTGACCACCTTGAGGTCCTTGCCACAAGTGAAGCAATGCGCGAACAGGGCATACGCTCGTGGTAGGCCGACACCGGGAAGATCAAGGCGAGCAGAAAGAAGGTGGTCATTGCTGTTAGGGAAAGTGTGGACTCGGGTTTTCATCGGCCTTTTGGAAATGACTCACTACTGAAATTAGATTCCAAATTCCAAAAATCTAAAGAGAAACCCAGCTGCATGCTTTCACACTCTTTCCAAACTCAGAAATCCCACAAGCTGATTCAGCATCCCCTCAATGATTCCAGATCGAAAGAAATCTGACCCCCGATCATCTATTCCCCGTCCCAAGCCTCTCCAATTGATAACTCCCATCGATAACCGACTTCCACCACTCTTCATTATCCAAATACCACTGCACCGTTTTACGAAATCCCGAATTGGAATCCTGCTTTGGCTCCCATTCCAACTCGCTTCGAATCTTTGAAGCATCAATCGCATAGCGTGCATCATGGCCGGGACGATCAGACACGAATGTAATCTGCTCTTCGTAATTTTTCCGATCCGTCCTCGGACGGATTTCATCAAGAATGCTGCAAATTAATCGAACTAAATCGATATTTTTTAGCTCGTTGTTACCTCCAATATTGTAAGTCTCGCCGACTGAACCTCTTTCTAAAACGCACATTAAAGCTTCAACATGGTCCTCTACATATAGCCAATCACGAATATTTTCACCGGCACCATAAATTGGGATAGGCTCATCGCGCAGCGCCTTTAATATTACCACCGGTATCAACTTCTCCGGGAATTGAAAAGGACCATAGTTATTTGAGCAGTTCGTGATCAATGTAGGAAGCCCATAGGTATCATGCCATGCACGAACCAAGTGGTCAGAGGAAGCTTTGCTCGCCGAGTATGGTGAGTGAGGGTCGTATGGAGTCTTCTCAGTAAAAGCTCCTTCGCTGCCAAGAGAACCAAAGACCTCGTCCGTGGAAACATGTAAAAATCGAAAATCCGTTAACGGGACTCCGGAGTTACTAAGATATTCCACCGAAGCCTCCAAAAGCCGATAAGTTCCCACCACATTGGTTTGAATAAACGCACTTGGATCATCAATCGAACGATCAACGTGGGACTCTGCCGCGAGATGCATGACACACCCGGGCTGGAATTCCTCAAAGGCCTGTCTTAGTGAATCCTTGTCACAGATATCAATCTCTCGAAATCTGTAGTTATCCAACTCCTCCACAGATGCAAGCGAAGCTGGATTCCCCGCGTAAGTCAACTTATCAATATTCAGAACTTCCTCACCGTTCCGCAATAGCGCCCGAACCAAGTTCGAACCGATAAATCCTGAGCCACCAGTTACAATAATCCTCATAAATCAGTCAATTATTCGCGCGAATCCTCTGCGCTACATGGGAATGACATTTCACCGGTCTGCGTTCTGTCTGAGTTTCCCTCTTTAAAAAAAGCCAGTGTAATTCGATTCAATGCAAAAGACGATAGTGCCATCGCCCACGCCATACATAACAGAAAACGCCCCTGGGTATTCGTTTGATCCGTTAGGGCACAAAATTGAATAAACGTATGAATCATTACCGCACTCATGGATAAGAACGCCTTCCATTCGTCACCCTTTCTCAGAAACTTGTAATACTCTTTAATTCCTACAATCAGTAACAGAGCTGACATCAAAAGATACAAGATTAACCCCGCCCAGCCAGCACCGACCGCAATCTCAATAAACTCATTATGCGAATGCCACATATAGCCGTGGAGCTGATATCCCAGCTTCGGGAATACCTCCTCCACCAGGACATCACCCCCCCCATAACCAACTCCCAGAGGATGCTCTTTCAAAGCCTCCCAATTCGCTCTCCAGAGCTCTAATCTAACTCGATTCGAACTTTCACTCGAGTCAAATCCACTGACGACACGGGAGCGGATTTCCGGAAAAACCACTATCGCCAGAACACCAATACTCCCGATTAGTAAAATCCATTTCATCCACCGCTTCCTCGCCTTCGACTCAGTATAAAAGAACGAGAAAAAAGACGTCAGTACTAAGGCGAGCCAGGCACCTCGACTTTCACTCAGGATCAGGCCCAAAAAACTCAACACTAACACCGAAAGGAGAAAATATGAAATTCTTCTGGAAATGTGCTTGCCCAAAACCAGATATCCCGCCAATCCGATAAAGAATATCGCTCCCATCAGTTGTCCGAATGGGATCGGGTTGCTCAAGATCCCACTGGCCCGTCCACCCATAGTAGAGTTATCTGAAAAGAGAAGCAGGCGGACATAGTCATATTTCAATGAAACCTGCATCGCTCCAGCAACTACTGAAATCACAAGCAGACCCAGAAAAACTTTCGC
>CAZOUP010000133.1:10040-13596 GCA_964583035.1 uncultured Akkermansia sp. | reverse complement strand
TGCCCTGGACGGCAGAAGCCTGTCGCAAAGCGGGGACGGTCCACGTCGGCGGGACGATAGATGAAATCGTCGTTTCCGAGCGCGAAGCGTGGGAGGGTCGGCATTGCGAGAAGCCGTTTCTCCTCACTGCGCAGCAGAGTTTGTGCGATCCATCGCGCGCTCCGGAGGGGAAGCACACCTTCTGGGCTTATTGTCATGTTCCCTCGGGTTCGACGGTCGATATGACCGAGGTGATCGAGGAACAAATTGAGCGGTTTGCGCCCGGATTTCGCGAGGTCGTTCTTGCGCGTCACACGATGAATTGCTTGGACTATGAACGGTATAACCCAAATCTCATCGGCGGTGACATCGTTGGTGGTGTTGCAGATTGGCGGCAACTGATCACCCGTCCGGTCGTGAGTCTTAAGCCGCATACGACCCCGGCGGATGATATTTTTCTGTGTTCATCCTCAACGCCGCCCGGTGGCGGCGTTCACGGGATGTGTGGATTCTGGGCGGCCGAGGCGGCGTTGAAGAGGTGAGAAAGTAGCTGCGAGCTCCCGCTCGCAGGGAAGGAACGGTCGAACGCACGAGACGCACATTCCTACCTGAAGACGGCGGAACCGGTGAAGGTTCCGAATTGCCGGGAGATCGGAAGGCCGACGCCGGTCCGCTAAACCCCTACTCGGTGTAAGTCGGCCAGAACTCTTGCTTCTTCTTCAGCGAATACTCAGCTTCGTGGCTGTCGTCTCCGTAGTATTCCTTGAGTCCTTCGAGCTTCGCTTTCATCTCCGTGACTAGCGCGGGATCGGCCGTTTCGTAGATGTTGGTGAGTTCGTCAGGGTCACTCTCGAGGTCATACATTTCCCAGACGTTGAATTGATAAAAGTGCATCAGCTTGTAGCGATCGGTACGGACTCCGCAGTGACGGGGTACCATGTGAACGCTTGGATACTCGTAGTAGTGGTAGTAAATCGCGTCGCGGAATGGCGTGACCGCTTCGGCTCCGCCGAGGAGGGGGACGAGCGACTGCCCCTGGAGGTCATCCGGAATCGTCGCACCGGCAACATCGAGGAAGGTCGAGGCGTAGTCGAGATTCTGCACGAGATCTTCATTGATTGAACCCGGCTCAGTGACACCGGGCCACTTCACGATGAGGGGCATTTTGAGCGACTCCTCATACATCCAGCGCTTGTCATACCAGCCGTGGTCGCCGATGTAGAAACCCTGATCGGAGGAGTAAATCACGATCGTATTTTCGTCGAGTTCGAGCTCCTTCAGCGTGTTCATGAGATTGCCGACGTTGTCATCGACGCCCTTGACACAGCGGAGGTAGTTCTTGGCGTAGCGCTGATACTTCCAACGCACGAGATCATCGCCGCTGAGATTCTGCTCGTGGAAAGCTTCATCCTTCGGGCCGTAGGCTCCGCGCCACGCCGTCATCTGCGCCTCGGTCATGCGCTTCATGTTATTCCACGCCGAGCGGTCCTGTCGTTTCTGGGAGGCCTCTTGATCGAAATCAGCGGTGAGGTCGAGGAAAAGGTCGTAGTTGATGTCCATGTGACGATCGATCTCCAGCTCGTTGTATTGAGCGGCGAGCGTGTTGTCTTCCCACTTGTCAAAAAGGGTGGGGGGCTCAGGCATCTCGATGTCATCGTAGAGGTGGAGGTAGCGCTCGGCCGGCATCCAGTTTCGGTGCGGCGCTTTGAACTGAACCATGAGCATGAAGGGCTTTTCCTCATCGCGCTGATTCGTGAGCCAATCAGTCGCCATCCCCGTGATGACATCGGTTGAGTGGCCTTCGACCGTGATTTTACCGTCCTCGGTGAAAAAGTCGGGATTGTAATAGAGTCCCTGGCCGGGAAGGACCTTCCAGTCATCGAATCCCTCAGGGTTGCCTTTGAGGTGGGACTTGCCGTAAATTGCAGTCTGGTAGCCTACTTTTTTGAGAAGCTTGGGAAAAGTCTGCTGATCCCAGTTGAAAGAGTTTCCATTATTCATGAACCCGTTCTGGTGGCTGTGCTTTCCCGTCTGGATCACGGCACGGCTTGGTCCGCAGATGGAATTCGTGCAGAAACTGTTTTTGAAAAGCATTCCCTGCGACGCGATCTTATCGATGTTGGGCGTGGGGTTTACCGACTTGAGCCAGCCGTCGTAGGCACCAATCGCATGGGGCGCGTGGTCATCGGTGAAGATGAAAAGAATATTCGGGCGCTCATCGGCAAATGAGGACGAAACGAGGGCGGAGCCAACGATAAGGAGAGTGAGAAGACGCTTCAGCATGTTTTCCTATGCGCCCTCTTCACAGGAGCGGCAAGGATTTTTCGTGGAGCGAAAATAGCCGGATCACGCGTATCTTTCCCCGCAATCAAGATGCACGATGAGGAAATCAGCGATGGAGACGCTTCAGGAAACGCCGGGGAGAGTTCCGAATCCGACGAGGCTTTTCTGATAACCGGAAGAGAGTTCGAAAATATCGACGCCACTGCCGAACATACCTTTTTTCTTTTTTCCGCGAGCACCAAACATGTAGTGCTTGCCGTCGCCGCTCTGGCCGAGATAGATCATGACGTGTGAGACTTTATGACCCGAATCATAAGTGCCGCCCCAAAAGATGAGATCTCCGGGCTTGATCCCTTTGCGGCCGCCCATCTTATCGGGGATCGACTTGGAGTGCTGGAGTGTCCGGTTTTTCTTGAGCCAGTCATACTGCTGGTAGCTCGTGCGGGGCATGTCGTTGAAGCCGATGTCGGCGAGGAGAAATTGCATCGTTCCGGAGCAATCCATCCCACCTTCAGAAGGGTGATCGCCGCCGAATTTGTAGGTGAGATCGAAACGGGCGATGTGCTCGGCGCGGGCGCGGATCACAGAGATGAGCTGCATCATCTCGTCGGAAGGTTTCGGATTGCCCACGAAGAAGCCGTTCGCTTTGACCTCTTTGCGGGGAAACTCCCAATTGGAATAGGGGAGTTCGTAGCTGGGTTTCTGAAAAGCCCCGAAGAAGGCACCGGGCGAGCGGGTCGTCGTCGTCGCGGTGCGGGCTTTCTTTTCTTTGCTCCCGAAAAGTCGTGCCTCAGCGGTCGGAGGAGTCAGAATTAGCGTGGCGAAAACGGCCACGGTAATAGGAAGATGAAATCGCTGATGAAAGCTCATTCATAAAATTACCATAAAAACAATAAATATGAAAGAAAAAGTGAATCTTCGTGGTGAAGGTTGAAGTGAGGCCTTTTCCGGGATCGCGAGCAGACTTCGCGAAGGCCCCGCATGCGTGGAGCCTTACTCCAGCGAAGAGCCATGTTGCATTGCCCGCGAGGGTGATGGTCGGACGCGGAATGGGACCGCGTCCCCGGTATCCGCGTTGGTCCTGCGCGCGGTGGGACGGAGTCTCTGCGGTCGAGCAGGAGCTCGCCCCTCCAGGGTGATCCCGAAAGTGGGATGGAGGGACGACGATTTTTTGCGGACTTAGTTCGTGGACTGTTCGGCCTGGCGGGCTGCTTCGGCCTGACGAGCGGCTTCGGCAGCAGCTTGAGCGCGTGCCTGCTCCTGCGCCATCGCGGCTTGACGAGCGGCTTCGGCC
>CAZOUP010000133.1:0-9940 GCA_964583035.1 uncultured Akkermansia sp. | reverse complement strand
CGGGTCTCTTCGGCGATCATCGCTGGCGCACTGCTTGGAGGTGCGAGCGCTTCGCTTTCGGGGGCTGGGGTCGAACTCATGACGGGGGCGGAGAGAGCTTGCGCCTCTTCGGTGTCCCCGGCAGGGGAAGCCATCCCGGTGGTGAGCGCGGTTGGGGCGTTGCTCTCCGTTGGCTCACTTGCCATCGCGGGAGGACTATCGACTGCTGGTCCATCTTCAACATCCGGTGCCATTGAAAGCGCTTCCGCCGTCGCTCCGGATGGCTCAGGCATTGTTGCGACTTCGGAAGGCACCGTTTCGACGGCGGGCGCTCCGATCGGGATGGCCCCAGCTTCGGCGGTCGATCCTTCGCTCGCCATCTCGGTGGCGGTGGGAGAATTTTCCGTAGTGGAAGGCTCCGCCGTCGCTGGAGCCACTTCGGTGAGGGCGGGGGTATCAACGGTTGGCATCGTTGCGGCGCTGGAGTTGTCATCAGATATTGCCGGAGCCGACGGGGCGCCGGCATCCGCTGAGGCAGGATCCGTTTCGACAACGAGGGGCGCCTCCGTGGGGGAAGTGGTCACTTCACCGGTGGTTTCTTCGATGGCGAGAGGCATTGCGATCGAATCTCCGCCAGGTTGAGTCGCCATCGTTGGGGTCGTGTTTTCCGGATAGGAAATCGCCTCATCTGCGGTGATCGCGGGCACGGCGGGAGCGTTCGAGTCCGGTTCGCTCTGATTTTCAGTCGCGGTCGCCACCGCGGCGACGCCGGTGGTGGGATCCACGAGGGGGGTTTCGGTTTCAGTGATCACAGGAACGACTGGCGCGGTGGTCCCAGTTTCCACGACAGCTTCGGAGATGACTTCAGGAGCGACCTCCGGGGTCACGGTGGGAGCGACGTTCAGCGGCTCCACCGCTGGTGCCGAGGCAACGATCACTTCTGCCGCGTCTTCGATCGCCTGCACCGTGGCGAGTTCACCGCTGATCTCCTGACGCAAGGTCGCCGCCTCTTGCGCGGGGAGGCTTGAAATCTCATCGACACGCTTCGCGTCCCTGATTCGCTCAACAATCTTCGGGGCAACGATCGCGGTTCCGGCGACGGCGAGCGGCAGGGCAATCATCGAGAGGGGTGAGGAGGCAGAAGCCTGATGCGAAGCGTGACCGCGAGGCATGCGACCGCTCTGGTCGAACTGAATCTGCCGCTGGGGGACCCGCGATCTTGCCGAACTTTCAATCGAAGCGCGTGCTGGACCTCCGCGATGCGCAAAAACCGGGCGGCCATAGCCATGCTGCGGAACGAGACGGGTTGTGTTGACGCTGCGGCGGAAGTGGTAGGAATTCCTGTCCTGCGGGCTGCATACGCCGTTGTAGCTTTGATTCACGAAATGATTCGTCTGAATAAAAGTGTAGCTCGATGGCCCGAGATTGTAGCGAAGGTCGCAGTCCCGATCAAACCCCTGAACCGGCCCACGTGACGGAGGAAGCGGAGCCCAGCCGACATGATCATTCGATTGGCGCCAGGAGACCCACGCCGGAGCCCACTGTTGATCCGGAACCCAGACCCAGCCGACGCGATTGAGATTGGCCCAACGACCATAGTGATAGGTCGCCCAACCGAAAGGCTCGTTCGAGTTCCAGGTCCAGCCGTAATCAGTCCAGACCCACGAGCCATCGACGTAGGGACGCCAGCCGCGATTTGAAGCGACGCGAGGCTGCCAGGAGTAGCCGAAGTCATCGACATCGATCCAGCGACCGTGCGGTGAAAGTTCCTCGTAGAACATCGAGTAATCGTGCTCAGGGTAAGTCGGGGGAGATTGGCCGATCGGCTGTCTCTGGATGGGGGCACTGGGACGGGTCACTATGTCGCCAGGCGCTGAGAGTGGAATCGGCTCTGCTCTGAGAACAGGGGTCGCCTCGATGCGTTGGGTGAGGAGATCGCTTTTGACCCGTGCCTCGATCGCCTGAGCCTGCAATTCTTCGTTCCGACGGGTGAGGGACTCGAGTGAAGTGCGGAGTTGATCGCTTTCGCGTTCGAGGAGATCGGCGCGGAGAATCGCGAGTTCCTTCTCCATGAGCGCGCTCATTGTCTCAATTTCGAAGGCCTGCCGCTCAAGATCGTCGCGCGCGGCGGCGAGCTCGGCCTGGGTTTGGGAGAGTTCCAGTTCTGCGCTGGACCCGTCGTCAGACGAGCGGTCGCAGGAAACGAGGAAGGCGAAGAGGGGAAGCGCGAGGAAAAACCTCAAGGGGGTATGCATGTATCTAAGACGAACGAGAATCGCAATCGTTCAGCATATTCGGAGAAAATAGAAAAAAATCACGGGGAATTTTTTCCGCGCGCCTTCGTACATTTCGTCTCCTTCTCACCCCGCCATTTCCGGAGCCACCCCGATCAAGGAGCCTCTTTCACCGACCATTCGCCCATGCTCCCGATGTCGGCGCGGACGAAGAGCAGCACGAGCGCATCCTTGCGCTCCGGCGAACCCGGCTCGAGCGGGCGCATTGTCGAAATAAAGGCATAGCGACCATCAAGCGTCGTCACCTGCGTCGTCGTTTTCATCGTGTAAAAGTTCGGCATGTTCGCCTTTAACTTAGCTTCAACATCGTCATTCGGCCACGCCGACCAGCCATCGAGGCGAACCAGTTCCGGCGCGAGGTTCAGATCGATTGTCGTGTTGTCACTTCCAATGACCGGATCGACCTCGAGCGTGACCCCGACATTCCGCGTTTCGTAAGCCGTGCCGACAATACCGGTCGTGGGGATTTCGGCACCGCGATCCTGAGTCAGGGTGTCCGGGATCTGCGTGCCCTCATACTCGGTGGGGTAAATTAATTCGTGGATCGACTCCACTTTTGCCCGCTGTCCGGTTCGGGCGGAAACCATGACGCTTTCGAGAATTGTGGCCTTGCCCTCGCGCGCCCATTTTTGCACCTCCATCCGGAGCGGAGTGCCGTCTCCCGAGATCCGGTTCTCCAGCATCCAGTCGCTGAAATCAAGATGATCGACTTCGATGAACTCCACGAGAATGTGGATCTGTTTCTCCGCCTCGTTTTCGAGGGCCGCGAAATAGTCCTCCAACTGCCGATGAGCGGAGACGCTCGTGGTCGCGGTAAGAAGCTCTGCCGCCTCGTCGTAGGAAACCTCATCGTCGGTGTTCAGTTCAACGCCTGCTTTGAGAAAAGTGATGCGAAGCGTCTGTTGCGCACCGGAACCTGCCTCCTTACTTTTCTCCGAAAAAGGATCTGCGTTCGCTTTCCCCGCATCGATTCGTGGCACGGTGAAGGTTCTCGGAATCGTGTAAAGCCGCGTTTCTTTTTTCGCTTCGTGATTAGCCCGGGGCGCTGGATTCTCCCTCGGAGCCGCCGCCGTTTCCTGCTTCCGTGACTTCGGCAGTGTCTCCGCCTTTTTGTCCTCCTGAGCGTGAAGCGGGGAAGTGCCGCCAATGAAAAGAAACAGCGCCGCAGTGATAAAAAGTCGTCGGGGGTTCATAACGACGAGTCTGTCCGAGCGGAGAGGGGACTGTCGAGGAGAAACAGGGGCCGCCTTGATGTGCGGGGGAAGTGCGGACTGAACAGGGGTGAGTCACTGAATGAACCCTGTTTGGTCCGTGGAGCGGGTGAGATATCACCCGTCACTGCTCGCTTCTTACTCCGAATGTCGATTCCCTCGCAGCCGAGGGGGCAAGCTTTGATCGCTTCTACGTATGCCCGGTTTGCTCGCCAACACGGGCTGAATTTCTCACCGGGCGCTTGCACTAGCGCGGGGGACTTTATTCTACTTCCGCGGGAGGGAGAGAGGCTCGACCTCAACGAAAAGACAAATACTGACAGGAATTTCTTTTTTCAAAGAGTTCTTATCGGCGCATCGGTCCGGCCAGGAATGAGGCGGTGTAGAAACTCGGTTAACTGCGGTCAGCTTCAATAAAGTCGAGAATGCCGAGACGGCCCGCTGATATCCCCGCTTCTGGAAGAGAGCCTCCTTTTCATTTCTTAGAAATCCCTCTTTCTCGTGAAGCGCAATATGACCAACCATAATATCATCGGGGCCATCCGGATCAGTCCCAATCTCAAGTCTGTTACCCGAAGCCCGGAGAAGGTCAGCGGGAAGGCGGAGGCCATGCTCCAAATGGTTGTGGTCCTGCGGAAGAACTCCGATCTTTTCCCCATTCAGAATAACATCCCATACTTGCCTGGTATCTCTCTTTCTCAATGTAAGGACAGAAAAGCGAGTCGGGTCCGGGGTATAGAAAGAGACATCGAGCGATGCGGCGTCCGGCTCCGCGGGATATGTAGACCACTCACGCGGCCCAGCCTGACGGAGGTGTTGAAACTCGGGACTAATTATGATTGCTCCAGCGAGAAAACCGCTGATATCCAATAGAGACAACGCGGCGACTGTACGGCGGGAAAATAAAAGGATCGATGTGAACCCTTCTGTGTCGAAGTAATCCCGGCAATCGAAGAATAAGCGCGACGCTGTACAGGATTCGCCTCACTCGCCCTGCCTGCTTCTGAGCGAAAAAGTTTTTACTGCCACACTCAAGAGGATTGACTCACTCCTTCTCGTAGCGGTAAAATCCCCCCATCATGACCGTTTCCAAACTTGCCATTCCCTGCCTGCTATTTCTGGCACCCTTCTCTCTTTCCAAAGCAGAGGAGGACGGGAAATGGAGCACTTTTACGGGAACGAGCGGGGTTTCCATTCAAGCGGAAGTCGTGTCCCTGGCTAACGATGTAGTTACTCTGCGAGCGGTGGATTCAGCAGGCAATGTGAACGTTCATGAAATACCACTATCCCGCCTTTCAGCACAATCACGCATCCTTGCTCTCAAATTAGCTGCGCTTACGAGATCGGACAATCTCGAAAAGAAATCAGAAAACAGCCCACTTTCTGCCCTCCAGAAAAATCTCAATACCGCAGCCGGATTGAATTTATTTGACGGAAACGGCTTTTCTGATGACGGGCCGGATGAAGTGTTTCAGCGTTTGGGCCTGCAGGTACAGCAGAACGATAACCACATCGCACTCAACTCCCGATTTGGAGACAATCTGGAAATTTTCGGACTGGTTGCAAAGGAAGTTGAGGTTCACGGAAGATCCGGATTAGAAACGAATCGCATCTCCTTTCTCTTCTCCAATATGCAAACCGCAGAGAGAGGTCTGAATCGCAGCGATATCCGGGACGAATCAGATGCCATAATTGAGATTCTCACCCAACTACTCGGAGCGCCGGAAACGTTCCGTTATTTTTCTCCGGCGAATACAGAAGTGCGGTTCTGGAAGGCTGAATTAGTCGGTTTCCTGCTGAATACCAGTCGTAAAGATTACACCTTTCTGGATATCTTGAACATCGGAGCAGACGGAAAGGTTAATTACTTGCCGGGAAACGCGCTACCAGAGCAGATTCCGATGACGGGAGGTGGACCGAATTCTGTAGATGTGCTGATTCACACTGAAATTCACCGTCAGGGGAATATGAATTGTTACCCGACGGCGGCCACCACGATTTTGAATCATGCCGGAATTCCCTCCAACGCACAAATGCTCGGGAAAGCTTCGTCAACAAGCGATGGCGGAACTTTCGACGCGGGATTGACGATGGGCTTGCAGACGATTCTTGACGAGATCGAGGAGAGGAAATCAGAGGAGCCGTTTCGACTGGATGGAAGATCTCTTGTGACATCGAAAGGAGGACTATCCTTCGACGACATCAAAGAGCGAATCGACGAGGGTTGTCCGCTCTTCATCTCTATTCACGCTTTTGGAGCCGTCACCGAATACATGGCATCCTATCAGTATTTTCGAACTCTGGAAGATCCTGATAAAGAACTGGAACGGGAGCTTCGTCGAAATCGGAATAAAATCAGCCTCGAAAGTGGCCATGCAGGGGTAATTCTGGGCTACAACGAGGAACTTGAAGATGTTTTCTACGCCGACCCGTTGCGCAAGCCCGGATGGATTGAATACGAGGTTCTAGCCGATCACCTGCAGGGGATGTATGCCCTGATCGAAATAGAATAGCACGATTTGAAATTTATTACGGCAGCTGGAATTACTCTCCCGCACCGGATAAACGCATAAATAAGTCACAACTGTTCGGGTAGCGTGTCGTAATGGGTAAACGTATGAAATACGTTCAGGTTCGCAGAGGACACTAATGTGCGGAATTGCAGGAATCATTGTTCTCGCCGATGAGCGGGACATCTCCCATGAAACACTGGACCGCATGGGCAGTGTCATCATGGATCGTGGTCCCGACGAAGGCGGGGGACTGATTCGTGCTGGTCTCGGGCTCGCCTCGCGACGATTCAGTTTCGTTGGATTATCAGATGGGCAGCAGCCGATCTTTAAAGAAGATTATTCTGTCGGCGTAGTATACAACGGAGAACTCTTTGACTACCCGGACCAGTGCGCTCGCCAAGAAATCTTGGGGCATGTCTTTCGAAGTTCCTGCGATACCGAGATCCTCGTTACTGACAGGCATTTCCTTCTTCAAGGAGTTTTTATCGGCGCATCGGTCCACCCGGGATTGAGGGGGTGTAAACTCCTTGCCCCAAATCGAAAACGGGGCGATTCTTCCGACTTTCATGCGGGAGGAAAGGGGCTGTAGCTCAGTGGTTAGAGCAGGGGACTTATAATCGCGTTTGTGTAGTTGCTATGTTTTTCAAAGTCATTCATAGTTAATGAGTTACAAGGGTCTTAAAGACTGCGAGACACTCCGATTTGCAGGGCTTTACACGCGATTTTGAGCTTTGAGGTTAGTAATTGGGAGGAAATCTTTTGGGCTCCCCTTTGATCAGGTAAGCGATCAAAGAAGGGAGCTGATCTGAGCCGAGGCGATGCCCCGGGACACGGAGCTGGTGCCCGTTTTTTTCGTGGATGTGACCTTGAGAAAGGGAGAGGGAAGAACTGAGTCCTTGATCTGGTGAGGACAGTTCAGATCCCTATTGCAACCGCTCGAGCACGGTCTCTGACAACGGCCATGTAGGTATCCTGAGCCATCTCGGACAGCATTGAAACCCTTACAAGAGCCTCGGCTTTTTCCGGAAAAGATTCGATCGATCTCAAGGTAGTGGCTGCTCGATCAGGCTTCATTTGGAAACGGTCGGCAAGCTCGAGAAAGTCAGCTCCAGAGTAGAAGGCATTCTGCTGAAAGGCTTCCGTCTCGAAGTCATCCGCAAAAAAATCCAATGCCGTCGAGCTCTCGGTTGGCAAATGCAGCTTTGTGTTGAGGACATCATAAGCGGGGCTCAGCACAAAGTCGCCGTGCGGCGTAGGAACGAGCGAGAAATTTTTGAAGTGTGCATCCCCGTTTCCGATGAGGTAGTTAAAAACAATCAGTCGAAACAGTTTTTCGATCTCAATGGCGTAGGCTCCGCAATACTGCATCAGGATATTGCCCAGCTCCTCGTAGCTTCCGTCGTATTTGTAGTTTTGGCCGTGGGTCGCTTTGCTCCGGTTTGATAGCTGACAAAAGTCTTCCTGTGGATGCTTCTCACCAGTGGCTGGATCCCGGTCGAACCGCTTCACGATGTAGGCGGGCGAACCGTCGTTGAAAAATACAATCCCGTTCGGGGGCGCATCGATCCCGAATGCCCGGGCCGCAATCTGCAAGGAAACATGTTCGTTGGCGGGCACTTGCTCCCGGGATTCAAGCGATGGCATGGATGGGACCGGCTTTAGGATATACTGGCCGTCCGACTCGGTCGGCACCAGCTTGCCGTTCTCGATGCGAACAGAGACTTTCTCCTGGACGCCGGAAATGGAGATCCGGTCCGAGTGCTCGACCCGGAATTGGTGAAACTCAGGCAGATCGAAGTCGAGGATGGGAGCGACCTTGCGACCGTCCCACAGGTTGGTGACGGCACCCCGGCTCCACGGTTGTCCCCGGGTTTCTCGCAAGGTGCTGAGACACCGGTTCTTAGGATAAGGGAGATGACTCATGATTTCTCCTCGTCGGGTTCCACGGTGACATTTCCAATGACGTCTGCCGAAGTGGTGTGCAGGAGGAAGCCAAAACTGTCGTCTTCATCGATTTTGTAATTCCGGGACTGCATGCTTCGAAGCGAGCCCTCGGACAGGAGCCCTTCAAAGAACGCGAAGAGATGGGGAGATTCGAAAGGCTCCGACTGAAGAGGGAGTGTGAGACTTACCGCCACGGCATCCCTCAGAGTCAGGTATTCAGGTTCGTAGTAGAATAGAAACCCCTTGGGAGTTTCCTCGATCCGGCCGGCCGGGGCGCCGCCGACTCTGACAATGCCTCTCCTCATGAAATGATTTTCATGAGGTAATCTCATTTTCAGAGTTAAAGGGCAGCTTGGGTGTGCGGGTAACGAGTTGGATTTCGAGGCCCATCACGTCGCAAAGTCTCGAAAGAACATCAAAGGTGGGATTACCCTTTCCAGATTCCAAGTCGCTCAAGGTATGGACCGACAAGCCGCTGAGGTCAGCGAGATCGCTCTGCGTGACTTTCGTGAGCCTCCGGCGATCACGGAGAACTTGTCCGAGTTCCTGAGGGTTCATTGTTTACGCAAAGATAAATTCATCGTAGTGAATATTCCGGCGATATTCCTCTCTAGTCAACTGTTCGGTTGATGAAACATTCATCAAAATGAATATTTTATGGTCTTTCTTCTCTAACTGGAGGCTTCTGGAAGAAATATTCACTTGGATGAATATTCTTGCGCCTGGAGGCGGGGAGGAAGGCTGTGTGCCGATGAAGCTTGTTGGCGACTTCGATCTCTACTCTGTCACAGTAGGGAGGGTGATTGTAAAACGGTTGGGCCACGGTGTTCACCCAGCTACCAAGAGAACGGCTAATTGTTTAGCCTTCCACCTTCACTTCGGAACACTTCCCACATCCGCACCATCGCGAGTGTGTCGAGGTGACAGTATTCGAGTAGTTCCTTCTCAATCTCCTTTCGCCTTTCGTCTGATGACGATTCGTTGATTGCTTCGCGATAGGCCACCGATGCCATGCCGCCGTCGGCGATGCCTTCGAGATCTCCATAGGAGAGATCGGGCACGAGACAGGGAAGCACGGCCTTGATGCTCCAGCTGCCGTGCTGATCGGGATGGTAGTAGCGATTCCGGGCGATAGGGAGTAGGTCGACAAGACGATCAATGATGGCTTCCAGTCCCGCAGCGTATTCGGGAAATCGCTCTGCGAGCTTGCTCATGACACTCCGTTCGAAGCCGGCGTTGTAGACAAATACCGGGCCGCTGTCGCCACACTGATCGACGAGGGATTTGGCAAAGAGCTCCCCGGGGTCCTCTCCGCCCAGGTCCAGGAACGCCTCGTGACTGAGTTCGCCGGATTCGTCCAGCCGATGCAGGCTGTATTGAAAGGGGAGTTGCTGGTAGGGGCGCGTCCCCTTCCAGATGGGTACGGGGAAGGAGACCGTTTCGAAATCGAGAAACCAGGCCGGGAAACCATGAGGAGCGAGATCAGCTGCCGCGCCCTCTGCATCAAACCATGCCTCGCCAGCGAGGGTCGCCGTCTTCACCCGGAGTTGCGTGGCGTTCAGCTCATCATCGGGAACATCGCGCAGGTCACTGATCTGCTTTGCTTCGCAGGCTTCCCGCTTGGCGACCGTGAATCGAGGCAGGGAAGTAAGAGGGTATTCGACCACCTCCTTGTCGCGGTCACAGTAGGCAAGGAAGGGACACTCAAAGGGATCCCTGCAATGCGAACCGGTGTTGATCGCAGGTTCTTCCTCGCGTGCCGCCACCTTCTGCGCCTCCCTAATCCAGGTAGCAGCCTCGCCGAGCCGCTCCCTCGTTTCTTCGGTGAGGTCCTCTTCATGAAAGAGCCCCCGGTAGTCGCCATCACCCGGATAGACGAATTCGTTGTTGATGTGGGCGAGTGCAATCGAGGCGAGTTCGACTCCGGCCGCCGTCGCGATGTAAGTCTGCACCACGACGTCGTCCCGATGGTAGTCCTTCACCGAGGTCGAGGACTTCA
>CAZOUP010000132.1:0-14157 GCA_964583035.1 uncultured Akkermansia sp. | reverse complement strand
TCGCCTCTCGGCGCAGGCCAGTCACTCGCGGCTCAGGGGGTCATCCACGGCGGCCTCAAATACGCGGTTGGGGGAAAGCTCACCGATTCATCTGAGGAGCTCGCGGACATGCCGGGGCGCTGGCTTGCGGCGATGCGCGGCGAAGGCCCTGTTGATCTCAGTGGCGCGGAGCTCCTCTGCGATCACCAATTGATGTGGAGCCTCCCGAATGTGATCAGTAAAACGGTTGGCTTTTTCGGAAGCAAAGCCGTCCGCGGACGTTCCGGGAGCGTCCCGCGCGAGGACTATCCTCCGATCTTTGACACCTCGAATTACAAAGGAAAGCTCTTCCGCATCGATGAGCCGGTCGTCGATCCTATCTCGATCATTCGCGAGCTCGCGAAAGGAGTCGCGAATGAAACCTGGCTCATCGATTGGGATGAAAACGCCGCGCTCGAAGTCGGTGAGCAGAACATTTCTTCGATCCGTTTGACCGAAGCTGACGGAAGCATCGTTCACCTCGAGGCCGGGCAGTTCCTCCTCGCTGCCGGAGCGGGCAATGGCGAGATTCTTTCACAAATCGGAATCATCGAGCCGTCGATGCAGCGACGTCCGCTTCATCAACTCATCGTCAGGAAGAAAGGCCTCTCTGATTTTTACTCCGTCTGCGTCGGGACCGGTCCGAAGCCGCCCATGGTCACGACGACTCATCACGACAGCGAAGGCCGCACCGTCTGGTATGTGGGCGGCGACATCGCTGAGGAGGCGGGCGTCGCGCGCAGTGAAGCCGAACAAATTGAGGCCGGTAAAGCGCTCTTCGCCAAACTCCTACCCTGGGTCGATCTCGAAGGAGCGGACTGGTTCACGTGGCGGGGCGACCGCGCCGAGCCGCAAACCGGAACGGGAGACCGCCCGCCCGGCGCTTTTTTGAAACGCGTCGGCAACGTCCTCATCGCCTGGCCCACGAAGCTCGCGCTGGCCCCGAATTTGGCCGATCAAGTTTTGCGAGAGACCAACACTGATGACGACCGGGGGCCCATCACATTGAAGCTCCCCCGCCCCGCTCTCGGCAAACCACCCTGGGATCTGCCATGAAACAACGTCCTCTTCATTCCACCGACCTCACCGTTTCCTCGCTCGGACTCGGCACGGTAAAGTTCGGTCGGAACCAGCAGGTGAAATATCCGACCGGCTTTGAGCTTCCTTCCGATGAGGAAATTCTGGCGCTGCTCGATCTCGCGCAAGAGATGGGGATCAACTTCCTCGATACGGCTCCGGCCTACGGGATCAGCGAGGAACGCCTCGGTGATCTGTTAGGGCCTCGGCGCGATGATTGGGTTATCATGTCGAAGGCGGGCGAAGATTTCATCGACGGTGCCTCACATTTCGATTTCTCGGCCGGGGCGATCACCCAGAGCGTCGAGCGAACCCTCTTTCGTCTGCGAACAGACAGGGTTGAGTGCCTTCTTCTTCATTCCGACGGCGATGACATTGATGTGTTAGACCACTCCGGTGCCGTCGAAGCCTTGCAAAAACTGAAAGAAAAAGGGCTCGTCCGGAGCTACGGGATCTCGACGAAAACGGTCGTGGGCGGTCTCCGCGCGATCGAACTGGGACTTGATGCCGTGATGGTGACCTACAACCCCTGGCACACTGAAGAGGAACCGATTCTCGATGCGGCGATGGAAACCGGTACCTCGGTCTTTCTCAAAAAAGCACTTGGGAGCGGTTGGTTCGGTGAGGGTGAAGCGCCCGAAAACCCGGTCGGGGAATCGTTTCAGTTTATCTTTGATCACCCCGCAACGACCTCGGCGATTGTCGGGACGATCAACCCTCAACACCTCCGGGAAAATGTGGAAACTCTCGCCGAAGTTGAAAAAGATTGAGTGAAAAAGCGGTTGGTCTGTCTCAGGAGTGAGGCACCTTACCTCATCCCTCTATGCCCGACGCCTCCCCGATTTTCTTCGACAGCCACATGCACACGCCCCTCTGCAAGCATGCTGAGGGCCACCCCATCGAATACATGGAGCGCGGGGTCGAGCAGGGGCTGGCCGGAATTATCATGACCTGCCACAGCCCAATGCCGAACCAGTTTTCGCATCGGGTGAGGATGACCCCGGAGCAATTCAATGAGTATGTCATGATCGTGCAGGAAGCCGCCGATGCCGCCCCGGATGGCTTCGAGGTGCGCCTCGGCATGGAGAGCGACTACTTTCCCGGCAAAGAAAAATGGCTCAGCGAGCTTCATAAAAAGGCGGACTTCCACTACATCCTCGGTTCGGTGCACTGGCATATCCCGGAGTATCTCGACGCCTTCTGGCGCGGCGACCCGATGGCGTTTCGCCGCCAGTATTTCGAGCACCTCGCCGACTCCGCCGAGTCCGGACTCTTTGATTCCCTCGCTCACCCTGACCTCGTCAAAAACGCGAGTCCCGATGATTGGGATTTTGAGAAAATGCGCCCCTTCATCGCCAAAGCCCTTGATCGCATTGCCAAGACCGGCGTGGCGATGGAACTCAATACCTCGGGGCTCAACAAGTTATACCCGGAAATGAATCCGGGCCCCAAGATGCTCGCGATGATGGCGGAGCGGAACATCCCGGTGGTGATCGGATCTGATTCGCACACTCCGCTTCGAGTTGCTGATCAATTTCCCCGCGCGCTCGAAAACCTCCGGAAAGCAGGATTCGAGAGCGTCAGCGTTTTCCGCCAACGAAAGAGAATGGATTATCCGATCCCGTTAGTGCAGGAAAGCCTCACGATGCCGAAGTCAGCATTTTAGTCGAGCCGGGCCTCGATCTCACCGATCTCTCTGGCGAGAGCGGTCATTTTCTGCACTTCGTAGCGATAACCGATCTCGTTGTTCTGGAGATAGAATTCATCCCGGCGGATGCGGCACTCGGCCATCTCACGTCTCAGGCTCTCTAAATTTTCAAGGGTCGGAGGTGCCGCTGCAGGCGGCTCGGGAATCTCGTTGTAAGAAGCAACGGAACCATTTTCAGCCGGCATCGCAGATGGAAGGTCGATGGCACGTCCCGCGAGCTCCAGTTCCTGAACCGGCGTATCAAGGAGTTCGTTACCGCTTCGGCGCTCCGCGGGAAGTTGCGTATCCTGATAGAAGTAATCTTCGACCGTGGAGTAGACCAAATTCACGGGTGGCTCCAAAATCGGAGCGGCAACATAGGCAATGCGGAGGACGGCGAGTGAGAAAAGCACGATCGCTGAGATTTTCAGGGCTTTCTTTTGCCACTCATAGTTAACCCCGAAGCTTTCTCTCACCGTGTTCTGAATCTGTTCAGTGAGACCAGTATGACGAGCCAAGGGCTTCCGCTGCCCCAGTGGAACGGTTTCCGTCTCGTCATCCGTCACCAGCTCGAAAATGGAGTCGCACTCGCAAAAAACCAGATTCTCATCGTAGAGCCACTGATAGAAATTAGTCAGACCAAGAGAAGAAAATTCGCCCTGGAACTGCCCGTAGATCTCTTTCGAAATTTCCTCGAAAGTTCGCTGCCCGTCGAAACGGCGCATCAACTCATATTGCCAAGGTTTTAGAACAAAGCGCTGTCCGTCGGCCACCTTCTCCGCGAGGACTTCCCCGTTTCCATGCGCAAAGCGCATCTCCTGCCTTGGCCTGAGCCGAAGCGGAAATATCTCTGATAAAAGAGCTGGAGAGACGCTATTCACGAAAAGCTGATTGTTAAGGTTACAGAAATTATAAATTTATTCCGTAATTAGTCCAACACTTTCCGGAAAGAATTTTCAATCTCTTGAGCTGACAACTAACGCGCTGAGGCTAAGACGCTCAAAAGCGGCTTGATCAACGACGGTTCCATTTCGGGAAACGCCGAAAGAAGCCTCGCGATGCGAGCGGCAACGAGAGGCGCGGCATAGCTGCTTCCGGTCTCCGTTTTCATCTCCCCGTGGAGCCACGGAACCTCGACCCGCTCTCCGCGCGCAAAGAAAGAAACCATTTCTCCCTGCCTCGCGAAAAGCTCATGCGATTGACAATCAATCCCCTGCACACTGATGACAGACGGAAAATAGGCCGGCCATTCGCGAATCGATGAATTCACATTGCTGCAGGCGGCGACGACCTGAACACCGGCGAGATAAGCCTCATCGACCCACTCCTTGTAATCCATGACATAGCGGGCGAGGCCACGGCATCCAAAACTGCAATTGATGACCTGATACCCCCGCGCGATCGCCTGGCTCACGCACTCAGCGATCACAAAACTCCGCGCGTGGTTAGTGCTATCGAGTGCACGAAAGCTCCCGATGATCGCTCCGGGCGCCTCGTTCGAAAGCAGACTCGCCACGGCGGTCCCGTGCCCATAGACGTCTCTTCCGCCATTCTCTTCAATATGCAGGTTCACTCCATCGCAGGAAATCGCGATATCGTCCTGCAGCGACATGCCGTTCAAAGCGGGATGAGATGGATCCACTCCGGAATCGATCACCGCGACCTTTACTCCCGATCCGTCGCCGGAGCGCAGTGCGTCGGCGGCGGAGGCCAGATCAGGCCATCTCGGGTCTTGCTTAGTTGGCATCACTGAATCCCATCGCTGAGGACAAAAGCGTCTCGTTTACCAGCCTTTCAACCACATTGGAGACCAACGCGAGCGCCTCAATGTCGGCTGAGCTGAACCCTTTTTTTCCGAGGCCGCTATTAACTTCTTCAAGCTGGACGCAGGAGATCACCCCGCGGAGGCCGAAGGCGAAATAAAGAGGAACAGCGAGAAGAGCGGTAGTGTGTTTGGACATTTTTCGATCCAGCGTGTCGTCGTGACCGCTACTCGTCTGAATGTCATTTTCGCAATAAGGCTGCTGCTGTGAGAACACCATGGAAATGATCCCGGACCCGATGGGCTGTTCGAATCCAATCAGGGAATCAGCGTCATCTCCTGAATTGAAGGAAGCGACGAGATACTTTTCATCACTATCAGCCAGCCAGATCGTGCCTTCGCAGCCACCGATGTGAGCGAACGCTTCGCGCAGCAGAGAGATCGCGACTTCATCAAAGAGCCCGATCAAATCGGTCGGAGTCCCGGTGCTGATCCAGGACTCCAAGTGTTCGATCAAGTCGCCCCCGAGGCGATTGAATTCAGCATTTCTGAGGAGTCGGGTTCTCGCTCCGATCATCAGGATTCTGCCTGCAGCTTATTCACCAATTCATGAAGCGCTGTTTCATTTCCAAGAATTTCAGGAAGTAGCCCCTCTCTTTCGGCGGGAGTGAGCTTACCTTGGGCAAACTTCTGGATCAGTTCGACCTGACCATCAGAAAGAGGGTTAGCGGAGTGACCGGACACTTCTGGTCCGAGGTTCTCGAGGAATTGAGCGAGGATTGAGAAATCGTTATTCATGTCAGTTAATCAGGGGAGGATTGAATGTTGTTCACAGGATCGACGCTCCGATAATCACCCTTATGCAAAAGGAATGATCTTTCATGAAAATAGTTATCCTTTTCCCGGAAGCTTGCCAGTCAAAACTAATCAATTACAACGATTATGGTTTTTATATTGACGATTCCGATGAGTCCTGATAAACTTGCCTAGGAACAGGTGCCTTCGGGACACTTGTTTTGTGTTGAGGGGTTACAGGCGGCATTGATCGGAAACGATCAGTGCCGCCTTTCTCATTAACGGGTGTGAATGAAACTGAAGGTCATTGATGCCTGCCAGTGGCACGGATTTGAAATCCGTTACGGAGAATCAAGGGATCCCGACTACGGAATGCAATTCCGTTCCACATTTGTCCTTCAGTTTCATTCACACCCCCTCATCAACAGATGCTTTGCAAACTTGGCCTCGATGATGCTAAAATTAATTCGAGACACGCAGACTAAGAAGAAGAGAGCTACTCAGATAAAAGAGCGTCGTCAGAGACGGAAGAGCGGTCTTGATACGGAAAACGGCCCGGCACTTAGACTTTCATCTACTGCACCGGGCCGCCCCGTTCCGCACAAAATTTAAGAGGTCTCAGAGGAGGATTCACTCCCGGAAATCCGAGGCTTTTAAAGGCCTCAGAGCCACTCTTGACACTAACGTATCTCCCATTTCTTGGCGCGCAATAAAAAAAACGTATTTTTTTCAACATTGCCACTTAGTTTTAAAAACTTACGCAGATTTGCGACCCTGCTAAAGTAAAAAGAATTTCCAAAATTCGCCGTTCAATTCCAGTTTTTACTCGACACTACTCTAGAACAGCTCAATGTAAGGGAAGGTTTATCATTTTTGAGAATTAAATTCTTAGATTTGAGACGTTTTTACTTTTTCTGCCATGCGCCTGAAGTCTCTAGAGATCCACGGATTTAAATCTTTTGCCGATAAGACCAAGCTCGAATTCCATGAGGGAGTCACGGGGATTGTCGGTCCGAATGGATGCGGGAAGTCTAACATTGTTGACTCGATGCGCTGGGTTCTCGGAGAGACTTCGGCAAAAGCACTCCGCGGCGGAGAAATGGCGGACGTCATTTTCAATGGCACCGACAAGCGCTCTCCCCTCGGAATGGCGGAAGTTACCCTGACATTGTCAGATTGTGCCGACGCTCTGAAAACTGACTACGACGAAGTAGCCCTCGGGCGCCGCGTCTATCGCGACGGAAAGAGTGAATACCTCATCAACAAGCAGCCCTGCCGTCTTAAAGACATCCATGGTCTCCTCATGGACACCGGAATCGGTCGCTCGAGCTACTCCATCATGGAGCAGGGAAAGATCGACATGCTTCTCAGCTCGAAGCCGGAAGATCGTCGCGCCGTGTTTGAAGAAGCCGCCGGGATCACGAAATACAAATCTCAGAAGAAGGAAGCGCTTCGCAAACTTGACTACACGGAAGCAAACTTAATTCGTATCCGCGATGTCATCGCCGAGAACGAACGGCAGATCCGCTCACTTTCCCGCCAGGCTTCGAAAGCGAAGCGGTATCAGGGACTTTTTGACGACGTGAAGACACTTGAGCTCCACCTCAGCCACAAGCAGTGGCGCGAACTTCGGGCCGAGAAATCCGAACTCAACACCTCGATCAATACGCTTCGGGTTCAGCAGGAAAATCTCGAAGACGACATCGAAAAGCGTCAGGCGCAAATGGCCGCAGCCCGTGTCGAATATCAGGAAATCGAGAATCGCCTCAGCGAACTGCAGTCAGAACTCGCCCGACTTGAAAACGAAATCGGCACGGCCAATAATCGAATCGAATTCAATGGCGAGCGCACCCACGAACTCAGCGTTCTCATCAAGCGCAACGAGGAGAATATCGCCGAAGCATCCGGTAAGAAAGAACGACAGGAATCTGATATCGAAGCCGCTGACCGCCAGCTCGCCACCGTGCAGGGACGGATCGCGGAGGAGGGAGAAAAAGTCGAGGCTCTTGAGCTGAAGACCAAAGAAGCCCGCTCTAGCCGTGAGTCGGTGAACCAGCGCCTGCGCGCGCTCGAAGAAGAGCGAAGCCAGCTCAAAAGCCGCATCGGAAGCCTTGATGCGACAATTGAAACCAACGAAAGCCAGCTGGAATCAGATCAACAGCGCTCCCGTCAGTTGACCGATGAAATCGGACGCCTTCAGGAAGACGAGGGAACACGTCGGACCGACGCGACCGAACTGAAAGAACGCATCACGGACCATCAGCAATCCATCGAAGCCTTTCAAGAGAACCTCGCGGGAATGGACCAGCAGTATCATCAGGCAAAGCGAGCTGCCGTGACAATGCAGGAGGACCTTTCCGCCCTCCACCAGCTCCACGCTGAAAAGCGCTCGCGTCTTGAGGTGCTGGAGCAACTGATTGCGGAGGGCGAAGGGTTCGAAAAAGGAACGCAGACAGTTCTCAAAGGAGTCGATGATTCGGGACGGTTCGACGGCAAAGTCCTCGGTCCCCTTTCCCGCTCGATTGAGGTCGATCTCAAATATGCTGAAGCGATCGAAGCAGCCCTCGGGCGCCGCCTTCAAACGGTTCTCATTTCCGACCTCGAAGCCACTGAGCAAATCATCACCGCCCTGCGGGAAGATCATCTCGGTCAAGCCTCCTTGATTGCCCAAACCGACCTCAAATCAGGCGGCGGGGAAAAGTCCACCCGTGCCCCGCTGGGCGCGATCGGATGGGCGATTGATCAGGTGAAAGTGGAAGATCGCTTTTACGCTCTGCTCTCCTCTCTTCTCGGAGGCGTCCTCCTCGCTGAAGATCTCAACACCGCCGTCCGACTTCGCGAAAAACATCCTGAATTCGCGGTCGCCTCTCTCGACGGAACCTTTGTCACGAAAGAAGGCATCGTCCAGGGCGGAAGAAGCGGTGACGACTCGATTTCCGTTCTCAAGATGCAGAGTGAGATCGGCGAACTCAGGCGGGTTTCCGATGCACTGAAAGAGGAAGTCTCCTCTCGTCAGATCCGGCGCGACGAACTCAACGCCCGCGTTGACCAACTTGAAGACACCTTGCAGGTCGCTCGCGAACGACTCCAGCAAAAGCGCGTCGCCTCATCCACTCTCGAAGGCAAACTCGCGCTGATCGAGCGCGATCTGAATCAGTTCCGAAACAAGATCGAGAGCCTCGAGTGGGAGCAAAAAGAAGTCCTCGAGCGCGAAACTAAAGTCTCTTCTGACCGGGACACCAATGTCATCGAGCGGGACACCGCCGTCTCACGAGTCGATGCCCTGAGCGCAGAATCGACATCACTCGCAGAGCAGCTTCAAACCGCACAGAAGGATGAGGAAGCCCTCACCGAGGAGGTCACGGAGGCACGAACCTGCCTCGCGGTCGAACACGGAACCCGCCAGAATCTCGAAGAGCAACGCGAACCAATGATCGCCCGTCTCCGCGAGCTGGAGGAATTGATCCATCGTGCCAGCGAAGAAATCGAGAACTACTCCGGGCGCATCACACGTGCCGGCGAGGAGACCGGGCAGCTTCAAAACCAGATCACTGAGTGGAAGATAACCGCCGAAGCTTCAGCCGAAGAGCGGGCTGCGATTATCATCGAAAAAAGCGGCTACTCCTCCAAGATCGAGGAAGGCGAGGAAGAACTCACTCTCAAAAGAAAGGCAGTGCAGGAAGTCGCGAGCCAGCGGGGCAAGGAAGAAGTGAAAACGGCACAACTTGATCTTAGCCTTGAAAACCTGGAACGAACCTGCCGGGACCGCTATCGCACCGAACTCGAATTTTTTGAGCCTGACAGTCACGCTTTGCTCCTCGCGATTGAAGAACGCCGGAAGAACGGAGCCGCCCGTCCGACCCCGTTTCCCGAAGATTCAGAAGAGGAACCCGACAAAACCGCGGCGGAGGAGGAAACCAGCCTTGAGGATCCTGCTGAGCCCGATTGGGATTTCGTGGTCGAGGTCGTGACCCAATTGCGGACCAAGCTAGACTCAATGGGCCCGGTCAACATCGATGCGATCGAGGAATTTGATGAGTTGGAAGAGCACTACCGCTTCAATGTCAATCAACTTGAAGACCTCGACAATTCAAAAGAAGAGCTCCTTCGGATGATCGCCCGGATCAACCGCGACACGCGCAAGATGTTCTCCGAAACCTTTGAGAAAATCCGGAAAAATTTCCGCGACATGTTCAAAGAACTTTTCGGAGACAAAGCAAAAGCTGACTTGCTCCTCATGGATGATTCCGATCCACTTGAATGCGGCATCGACATTATTGCGAAGCCACCCGGCAAGAAACTTCAATCAATCAGCCTCATGTCCGGTGGTGAGCGCTCCATGACCGCGGTTGCCCTTCTGTTCGGAATTTACATGGTGAAGCCATCTCCTTTCTGCGTTCTCGATGAGCTGGATGCCCCGCTCGATGAGGCCAACATCAGCCGCTTCATTCGTGTCCTCGACCGATTCATCGGCGGCAGCCAGTTCGTTATCGTGACGCACAGTAAGCGGACGATGTCCCGTGCTGATGTTATGTATGGCGTCTCAATGGAAGAGTTCGGTGTCTCGAAGACGGTCGGCGTGACTTTCTCGAAGGCCGATGAGGCAAAAGGTCTCAAGGCCGCCGGGATTGGAGGCTAGGCCAAACTAGAAAAGCAGTTGAGCGATCCCGCCTCCCTGTGGGATAGTGGAAATGTGATTCGACTCTTTCCAACGCTTTCCGTCTTTCTCGTTGCCGTGTTTGTGGCGTTCGATGGCATTGCGGTCGAGCCCTATTCAGGACCGGGGATCCGTTCGATGGAACTCCTCTCCGCTTCGCAGGCAATCGTTCCCGGTCAGGATCTGCACCTTGGTCTGCTCATTGCCCCGGAGCCTGAACATCACACCTATTGGAAGGGCCCCGGCATCGTCGGAGTTGCCACTTCCATCACCTGGGATTTGCCTGAAGGTTTCGAAGCAGGCCCGCTTCGATGGCCTGCTCCCGAGAAAGTTGATATGGTTGGAATTACCGCAAACGGCTACCGCGGGACGACATTGCTACTCACCACCATTAAAACTCCTCACTCACTCCCAAACGGCAGCTACCGCGTGAATGCGAAAGTCGCCTGGATGGCCTGCGCGACCTCTTGCAACCCCGGCGTGACTGACCTTAGCCTGACCCTCCCTTGCGACCCCGCGAAGTTTCCGGAATCTGAAAACACTTCCGTTCTGAAACTCTTTCAATCGATAGAAACATCGATTCCCTCCCCCGCGCCGACCGCGTGGAAACGAGAGGTCACCTTGACTGACAAAAACACCATCACGCTGACACTTTCCATTCCCGGCCTGAACAGGGAACTCGCAGAATACATCGATTTTTTCTGCGACGACATGCAGGTCAACTCTGACAAACCTACCAAAATGACATGGCTCGAAGATGATAGCGGAACCTTCCAACTCCAATTTTCCCGCCCTGACTTTGCGCCGAAAAATCCGTCTCATTTTTCCGGCTTGATCACGAACCCGGCAGGCTGGCCGTTGGCAGAGTCCTCATCCTACGAAATTTCCGTCCCCTGGTCAGAGGACACCTTCCCCGATGAGTAAGAAAAAGAATGCACTCCTCAAAGGAGAACGCTGCGACTCAGAATGGTGCGAGGTCCGCCGTTCAGGCATTCATGGGCGCGGGCTTTTCGCGAAGAAAAAAATACCGCAGAGCACCTACGTCATCGAATACCTCGGGGAGCGGATCGACAAAGACGAATCGAACGAGCGCGGCTGGGCGCAAATGGATCATGCCATGGAAACCGGTGACGCGGCAGTCTACATCTTCACCCTCGACGACGACTGGGACATCGATGGAAACGTTCCCGAAAACGCCGCTCGTCTCATCAATCACAGCTGCGACCCCAACTGCGAAGCATTCATCGAAGAAGACTCCATCTGGATTGCGGCCCTGAGAGAGATTCCCAAAGATGAAGAACTCTTCTTTAACTACGGATTCGACCTCGAAAATTACAAGGATCACCCCTGCGGCTGCGGATCTGACAAATGCGTCGGTTACATCGCCGGAGAGGAATATTGGAGCACGCTGAAACGCAAACTCGCTGCCCGCAAAGCGTGGAAGAAGCGCAAAAAGAATGCGAAGAAGCCGAAGGCAAAATCCTGACCGATCTCAAAATGGTCTCGGCGGGCGACCACCCGGCGGCGGTCCCTGAGGAGGGCCTCCCCTGCCTGGCATTCCCCCGGGACCACCTCCTCCGCCCGGAGGCTTCAATGCTTCCGGAGTTCCCCGAAAAGCGCGCGGCACGACCGGCCACTCACGAGTCAAAAAGTAAGCATAGATTCCATCCGGATAGTCCGGCGTGATGCAGAATCGTCCGTTGCATTCATCGAGGTCACCGGAGCCGGGAACAAACTCATAATCCTCAAAAAAAGCGCCGTCGTAGTCTCCCCCCGGCGCATCATTCCCTCCCGGCCGACTCCCCTTCTTCAAGGCAAAGCTGCTTTTCAATTCGACGAGCTCAGATTGAGGGTCTTCTCCGTTCCCGTAGCCATAAAGCGCGTAGATCGGAAACCCGTCAGCGGCCCATCCGATCAGTGGTGAGTGCTCACCCGCCTCATGCCCCAAGCGCTTCATGAGACCGATTGGAAGCCCGTGGTAATGATAGTTTCCATCGGGCTGAACGTGTCCGTAGTTTGCGTCGAGCCCCAGAGCAACCGCTCCGCCGAGCGCTTCGTAGTTCCACCCATTCTCACGGCGGCCCATCCAGAACTCAGCCGTGCCCGGCTCAAGGAACACCCCGTCGAGCGTCACGCCAAAGACCCGCAGGTGCCGACTGGAGAGATCACCCTGTAATTTTGTCACGAGAGGCGCTTCCTCAGGATCGGAAGGAAAAACGATATCAAATTCCTGTTCTCTCACCTCATTCGGATTTCCAGGATTGGGGAATCCCCCGATCAAGTGATCCGGCATCCCATTCGATTGCATAAAAACCTCATCACTTCGTTTTCGAATTTTCACCTTGTTCCGCGCCGGAGCCCTCTCATCAGCGGGGAACAACTTGAGAGGCTTCGCCTTCGTCGCGGTGTGCTCCCGCCCTCCGGGGCCCGGGCCCTGCCCGATGAGAGGCAATGCAAAGCCAGCAAGAAGAGCGGAAATAGTTAGCCGAAGTTTCATGATCCCAAATTCTCCCCTCACCGAGTGACAGAAGGACGAGCATTATCATGACAGTTTTGTCATGATCGGCAATTCTCAGGGCAGCTAGGGTAATCGAAGTGATTGCCCTGTACGAATGCTGTCGCCGGTCAATCCATTCACACTTTTTAAAGCATCAACTGAAGTGCCGTAGCGCTGAGACAGCGAATAGAGCGTGTCTCCTGAAACCACCTTGTGATATGAGGACGCGGCGGGAGCGGAGGCGGTTGATGCCGGAGGGGCGACTTCCATGAATTGATCAGCAGCGACACCACCTGCGTCCGCTGGTCCGTAGTAACTGCCGGACGACCCCGTCGACGATGAGGCAACCTCAGTCGTCGCCGCGACTTGAGGCTCCGCCAGTTTCGAAGCGCTCCGAGTTTTCCCGGTCGATTTATTTTTCACCCACTCTTTGCGATACTTCCCATCATCATCAAAAGGATATTCCTTCTTCTCCATGCCATGACCCGACGGAGTCTTCAAAGTTGAGGGATTATATTCAATGTCCTGATAACTCCCCCCGGTCGATTTACACTGAGTCAGAAGAAGGGGAAGAACGAGACCACCACCGAGCAGACAAAGCGTCCGCGTCGCTTGAAGACTAATGACAAAGGCTTTCATGATAGGAAGAAGAATGAGATCGCCCCCTCCAGGTCCGGAAGGGCTATCCCTCAATTTACTTTAGTTTTCTTAAAATTAAAGAAATCTATGGCTCTTCAGCTTCTTGCTTCAATTTTTCAGCCCGGAGCTCGTCCAGTTGTCGCTGCGCTTCCTGACCGTAGCCGGATTCGCTATCGACATCCACGACCCGGAGGAGACTTTCAATCCGCCCCCGCAGGGAACCCATCTCGCCCTGGACCGAAGATTTATTGAGGAGTGCCTTTTGCAGCATCCCGCCTTCGAGTTGGCGCTCTTCAATATAGGAATCAGAGAGCTCGATCATTTTGTCCCACTTGGCATCTTTCGCGAGCAGCTGCATTGCCTGGCTGTATTGAACGTCGTCAAGCATTTCAACGAATTCGACCGTTCTTCCAAGTGTGTTTTCAGGATCTGCCGTGACGACCTTTTTCATCTCTTCCGCATAGTAGCGTGCCGCCATGTTCCCGGGGAGTTCAGGGATTCCCTCAATCAGAGCCTCTGCCATCTCGATCCCGGCAAGACCGTCAGCCGCGTCACGGGAGACCTCCTTTTGCTTCCCGTATTCCTTCATGCCCAGAATCTGCTGAACGAAAATCTCCGGCGTGACCGGCTGAAAACCGTTGAGGCCAAATGGTTTACCATCCGCCTGAGTAAGGACGATGGCAGGAAAGCCCCGAATCCGATAAGCATCCTTGAGCAGTTGATTTTGAGCCGCCAACTTTTTCGGCAGTTGATTGTCCTCCGGAAAATTCAAGCGAACGAGAACAAAATGTTCTGACACTTCCTCAAGAAAATGGCCGGTGGTGAGGATGTCTTCTTCGAATTTTTGGCAAAGCGGAATCCAGTCTCCCGTAAAGAGCAAAAGAATCGACTTCTGTTGCTCCCGGGCGATTTCAACAGCGGCGGGGTAATCATCAGTCCATGCTATTTTTTCCTGCCCTTGAGCGGTCATTGAAAAAGCAAAAACCAGGGCGCGAGGTTGCAGAGCGAAAAGAGCAAAGAGCAGT
>CAZOUP010000131.1:0-14200 GCA_964583035.1 uncultured Akkermansia sp. | reverse complement strand
TCAAGCTGCCTTTCAACTTTCCGGCTCCGGTGTCATTTATTTTGGCTCAATTCGCGGCACGGGTTTAAGGATGAAAAATGATTGAAGAGAGAGGACGTCGCTAATAGCATGCGCGTCCCGATAGCTGGTTTTACTCTGTCGGGATTTTACAAAAGAATCGACTACAATCTATGAGCAATATCGTCCCAACTATCAGTTCCGGTACCGCAGGCCCTCTCGGGGTTCTTCACCTTCCCCGTCTTTGGATGAAGGCTTCTCTCGGCGCTGCCGGTAAGCTTCATGCTGACTATCCTGCGATCGGTGCAGGTTATGACCAAATGGTCCTCGACGGCATCGGCATCGACAAGGCGGACTTCGAGTCCTTCATCGCCGACTCCAAGCCTTCCTACATCGAACTCGAAAACTGGATTCTCCAGCAGAAGGGTGGCTCTCTTGACCAGGATGCGGTTGATAAGCTCAACGCAGCGATCACCGGTTACATCCACGACGACGGAACCCGTAAGGAAATCCTCGACGCCGCAGGTCGCGAAGACGACGGCACGATCAAAGACGCCGTCAATCTGAACAACCTCGACGACTGGGCAATCTTCCACTCCACTGAGTTGAAGTAATTCGGTCCACGAACCGATTTTTCGAAAACCCGCAGTCGATTCGTTCGGCTGCGGGTTTTTCTTTTCCCCGGGGGCCAGGATAAAGCGGTTGTTTTCCGGCCTTCCTCCTGCTACCCCTTTTGGAAATTACTGACCCAATATCGACATGATTATTACCCCGAAAACGAGAGGCTTCATCTGCACCACGGCCCATCCCGAAGGCTGTGCCGCGAATGTGCAATCGCAGATCGACTACGTGAAGTCCTGCCCGCCGCTCGCAAACCCACCGAAGAAAGTCCTCGTGATCGGCGCCTCGACCGGATACGGGCTGGCCTCACGCATCGTTCCTGCCTTTGGTGGCGGAGCGGCGACGATCGGCGTCTTTTTTGAAAAGCCGGGCACGGATCGGAAGTCAGGGAGCGCCGGGTGGTATAACTCAGTCGCCTTCGAAGAAGCGGCTGCCGAGGCCGGTCTTTACGCGAAAAGCTTCAATGGCGATGCCTTCTCAGAGGAAATGAAGGCCACCGTGATCGAGACGATCAAAGCCGATCTCGGCCAGGTCGATTCCATCGTTTACAGCCTTGCTTCACCTCGTCGCACCGATCCTACCGACGGAGAGACTTACCGCTCCGTGCTTAAGCCGATCGGAGAGCCTTACACTCAAAAAAATCTCAATACGGACACCGGTGAAGTCAACAGCATCACGATCGAGCCCTGCACCGAAGAGGAAATCGCGCACACCGTCAAAGTCATGGGTGGCGAGGACTGGGAGCTTTGGATTGCCGCGATGAAAGAAGCCGGTGTCCTCGCCGACGGTTTCACGACCGTGGCCTATTCCTACATCGGGCCGGATCTCACGTATCCGATTTACACCAACGGAACGATCGGGAAAGCGAAGGAGCATCTCGAGGAATCCACCGCGCGGCTCAACAGCGAGTTTGGCGGAGGCACCGCCTACGTTTCCGTGAACAAAGCGCTCGTGACGCAGGCGAGTTCGGCGATTCCGGTCGTGCCGCTCTATATCTCCCTGCTCTACAAGGTCATGAAAGAGGCCGACCTTCACGAAGGCACAATCGAGCAGATCCAGCGACTTTTCAGTGATCATCTCTCCAGTGGAACGGGGGCGACGCTCGACGAAAAGGGCCGCATCCGCATCGATGACTGGGAGATGCGCGATGAGATCCAGAGCGCGGTCGCCTCGGCCTGGGAGAATGTCACGACGGACAACCTTTCGGAGCTTTCTGATTTTTCGGGATACAGAAATGAATTCCTGAGACTCTTTGGATTTGGTCTGGAAAGTGTTGATTATGAGGCGGATACCAATCCGGAAAGACCTCTTCCGTCCGAATAATAACGGAAAACCAAAAATATAATTTCCATAACTGTTTGGATCTGTTATGTTTTCTGTGATCGGGATTTAACACGCCTCGTTCGCAAACACACACAAACAACAGACACAGACAGTTATCATGAGAAGAATACTCTCGTGCGCTCTCTCGGCGTCCCTTATTTTTGGGGCCTCGATGTTTTCAGCGTGCACATCAAGCCAGAATTCCGCCTCGGCGGATCGTAACGGCAGTTCGTTTCAGAACGCCTTCAAGCCTCAACCCACCATTGAGCGTCACAGGAGTGGAGCCAGGGTCAACCCGATGGTGCTTTCCCAGAGCAACCGGAGCAATACCCGTGTCGTGATCGATATCGCGGACCAGCGCGGCTATCTTCTCGTCGACGGAAAAGTCGCTGTCGATACCCCTGTTTCGACGGCACGTCCTGGCAAGTGGACTCCCCGCGGGAGCTTCAGCATGAGCCAGCGGGTTCGCACTGGTAAAATCTCGACCATTTACGGTGTCGAGATGCCTTACTGGATGCGACTGAGTGGAAGTGCCTACGGAGTGCACGCCGGACATTTACCGGGATACCCTGCCTCTGCGGGGTGCATTCGTCTTCCTGCCGAGTCGGCCCGTGTCATTTTCGATAACACCACCTACGGAACCCGCGTGAACGTCTACAGCAGTTGGGGCGGAGCCTGATCAACACCCACGACTAGCAAAACCAAAGTTTGTGTGAAAGCCGTCCCGCGAAAGCGAGGCGGCTTTTTTGTGATCCGGTGATGGAGCTACTTCTTAATGAATGCCTCATATGCCGTTGCGATTCCCGCCTCGTCCGGGGATCCCTTGTGAAAGATGGTCCGATAGCGAAAGGTCAGTTCCTCACCATTTTTCAGAACGTGCTTTCCGGCTTCCTTCGGCGCTTCTTTTTCAAAATGTCCCTGACCGAAGGGGTTCGCAGTGAAGAGGCCGTAGTCACGGGCATGCCACCAGGTCGGGTGACGGAAGTTGGAAGGGTGGTCAAACATCGCGATGCCGACGGCATTTCCGGCACGATCCACGCCGAAGTAATCGACCCACTTGGCGCGTTTGCCCCAGACTTCTTTTCCTGCGACGCCCTCGCTGTTGATGGCGTCCCCTTTGGCGTGCTCCCCTTTGAGGCGCAGCGTCGGAATCGTCCTTATCGCCCAGGCCCCTTCTTTATCATCGTTGATCGTGACATCGCCGGCGTCAGCAATGAGAGTGAGTGTGATGTCGATCACAAGCGAGCCATTGCCATCGTAGAAAAGACGGAACTCGCGGCGGTCCGACATGACCCGCTTCGTTTCATCGTCAAAGGCAAGCCACTCGGATTTGGTTTTGAAGGTGAGGTCGTCTTTCGACATCGTCACTCCGTTCATGCCCATGTGGCGCACTGAGCCGAAAGTCTTGTCCTTCTTTTTCTCATCGAGCGGGAAATGCCAGAAGTCGAGACCGTTCACGTTGCCGAGGCCGTACCACAATCCGCGATGGTGAATGTGATCGGTTTCCTCATCTTCGAAGCCTTCTTCCATCGGCCAGTGACGAGTCAGGTTTTCGCCGGTCGGTCCATTAATCGGGTAAAAGTAAGGCTTCCCTGCGTCGAAGCCCGACACATAGCTCGTGATATGCTCATCTCCATAAAAGATTTGAATCGGGTCGGTGCCCTTGATCGACCAACCTTCGCCTCCGCCGATAGTCTGAGCGGATGCGCCGGGAGTTAGGATCGCGAGAAAGGCGGAGAGAGTGATGAAGGTAAGAACTGGCAATTTCATGAGTTGAGACACTACGTGACTGCGAGTATCTCAATTCTTGCCGATACCGGCAAGCGCCGATAGCATACGTCTATGAGTCATTCATCCCTGCCCGGTCGACGGGACATCCTTAAGCTCGCACCTGCTGCGATGGCGCTTTCACCGATCCTGAGCTCGAACCTTTTTGCGCAGGAGAAAAGCCGGTTCCAGTTTTGCACCTTCACAAAGCCGCTCCAGCACCTCAGTTATTCAGAGATGGCGAAAGCAATCGCTGCGATGGGATTCGACGGGATCGAAGGTCCCGTCCGACCCGGCGGACACGTCGTCCCTGAGCGCGTCGAAGAAGACCTCCCCAAAATGGTCGAAGCGCTTAAGGCGGAAGGCCTCGACCTCACCCTCATGACCTCGGCGATCAGTGAAGTCAGCGATGAGCAATTTACCGAAAAGGTGCTCCGGACCGCCGCCGGGCTCGGGGTGAAGCGTTTCCGCATGGGTTATTATAAGTATGATCTCGCTAAGCCGATCGCTCCCCAGCTTGACGAATTTCGTCCCCGCCTCAAAGACCTCGTCGCGCTCACGAATGAACTGGGTATCAAGCCGGTCTATCAAAATCACTCCGGGAAAAACTATTTCGGAGGGCCGATCTGGGACATGGCGGAACTTTTCGATGAGTTCGACCCGAAAGAAATCGGAGTCGCTTTCGACATTGGCCACGCCACCGTCGAAGGCGCCAAAGCCTGGCCGTTGAACTTTGCGCGAATCCAGCCCTATGTGGACACGATTTATGTGAAGGAACCCGCCTGGAAGGACAACACACTTTCCTGGGGCGGCGTCGGGGAGGGGGCCGTCGACAAGGCATTCTTCAGTCTGCTGAAAAAGAGCGATTTCTCAGGGCCGATCAGTCTTCACGTCGAATATCTCGGTCATCAAGATCCTGAAATCGTCCCCGCCGTTTTGAAAGCGATTGAAAAAGATTTTGCGACGCTGAAAGAGCTTCTTGCCTGATGTTTGATACCCGGGATAAACCACAAATGGTAGAGCGCGCCTTTTTGATCGGCGCCTACTTTGACCGCGCTGACGAGGCGGAAGCGAAAAATCTTCTCAAAGAGCTGGAGGAACTCGTGACGACGCTCGGAATCGGGATTGTCGCGACCCGATGTGTCTTTGTCAGGGATCGGAACAAGCGCTACCTCACCGGATCAGGTAAGGCCCTCGAACTCATCGAGGAAGCCGGTGACTACGACGCTGATTGCATCATTTTTGACAATGAAATGCTTCCCTCGCAACAGCGGACCTGGGAGGAAGCGGGAGATCTCACGGTGATTGATCGCGAAGAAGTCATTCTCGATATCTTTAAAATGCGGGCGCAAACCAAAGAGGCGAGCCTCCAGGTCGAGCTGGCCCGCATGCAGTATTCATTGCCGCGACTCGCGCGGATGTGGAGTCACCTCGACCGCCAGCGCGGGTCCGGCGGCGGCGGTGGCAGCGGTGCCGCCCGGGGAGAAGGGGAGCAGCAAATCGAGGTGGATCGACGCCTTGCCCGGAAGAGGATCGAAAGGATCAAGACAGAGCTCGATGAAGTCCGCCGCAACCGCGAGACGCAGCGAAAGCAGCGAGCCGATGAAGGAATCGGGCAGGCTTCGATCGTGGGCTACACCAATGCCGGAAAGAGCTCGCTCCTGAATATTCTCGCCGGTTCAAATGTCCTCGCCGAAGACAAGCTCTTCGCGACGCTCGACCCCACGACGCGCCGCGTCGAGTTGCCCGACGGCCAGCCGCTCCTGATGACCGACACCGTGGGGTTCGTTCGCAACCTGCCGCACCGCCTCGTCGAAGCTTTCAAAGCGACGCTGGAGGAAGCGGTCATCTCAGATTTTCTGATTCACGTTCTCGACGCGAGTGCTCCTGAGATTTTTGAGTTTCACGAAACGACCCTCTCGGTTCTTCGCGAGCTTGGAGCCGCCGACAAACCGATGATCACGGTGCTGAACAAAGTCGATCTCATCACCGATGACCTCGACCGACTCCATGAGTTAAAGAGTCACTTCGACGAGCGATCTGTTTTTATTTCCGCAGTGACCGGGGCGGGTCTCGACAAGCTGACCGGTCGTCTTTGCGAAATGATGGTCGACCGTGTCACCCGTCTTACTTTGCGAATTCCGCAGGCGAGACAAGACCTCGTCGCCCTCCTGCATCGTGAAGCAAAAATCCTCACCACGGAGTATGATGGTAATGACGTGATCCTCACCGCCATCGTTTCCCGCACCATCCGGCATAAAGTGGACGAGTTCGCGATCGTGGCAGCAAGCTGAACGATCCGGCCAATGGATCTGCTTGCGGCCCATCCGCAGAAAAGGCATTTTTTTCAAAATCGGCCCGTGCAATTTATGCAGCCACCGTTTCCGGCGGTTTCATCTCACCCGCGGCGTTCAATTGCCCTGGGCTTTTCGTCGTGGGGCACGGCCGGTTTTTGCGCAGGAGCCGCCTCACGTTTCATGTTCACCGCGTTTGCCTGTTCAGGGGCAGCTTCCGCTTTCGCAGGGGGTGGCTTCACCGGAGATTCCAGAAGCTGACTCAAGGCAACGCCCGAAAGCAGACCGCCTGACGCTTCGAGCGCCTGCTTCAACTGCTTGAGAATCTTTCCCGAATGCCGCTTGTAGGACGTCACCGCGATGGTGTGATCGACGATCCCGGAGACAACTCCCGCTTCAGAGTAGGAAAGGGGTGACGGCGAAGTGATGAGCAGGTAATCGAACCGCGACTTCATGTCGTAGATGAGGTCTTCCATGCGCTTGCCCGCAAAAAGCCCCGAGGGATCTTCGCGCGGGGGCCCGCTTGGCATGAACCAGAGATTGTTCTTTCGCGTCTTCACGACGGTTTCCTCCAGTCTCATCTCCCCGGAGAGATAGTCGGAAAGCCCGGGGTGGTTCGCGGCATCGAATTGCCGATAGACTTGAGGGTCGCGCAGATCGCCATCGATGAGAAGAACGGTGTGCCCTGCTTCCGCCATGATGACACTGAGATTACTGATCACACTGGGCAGTTCGGAATCAGGATCGGCTGAGACGAAACTGATCATCGAACAGTCGCCGGCGGGAAGTTTTTGAATCGCGTTTCGGAGAAAGCGGTAGGGTTCGACGATGGAGTCAGACGCCCGGCTTAATTTGGCGAGCGGCGCAGAGGGCACCGGGGCAAACCCGATCAGAAGGAGATCGAGACTACTTCGAAGGTCGGTCGCGACCTGAAGAGGCGCGCTGCGAATCGCAAACAAGCCCACGAGAATGACGCCGAGAGCGATTCCGAGGAGGCCGAGAACGGCGGGTAGATACCACCTCCCCGTGACTAACGAAGCCTCGTCCGGAATCGCCCCGGTGAGAATCGAAACGGTCGGCCGGGCCTCGCGGTGTTCGACTACCGCGAGCTGATGCCGCGCCTCGAGTGAACGGATCAAGTGGGATTGATGCACGAGATCCTCACGCAGTCTTTCGCTTTGTGGTGAGCTCCCTTCGGAGGGCACAGAGAGCTCGCGGAGTTGCCGGGAAATCCCGGCGATCGCGTCACGTCGACTTTCAAGTTCAAGACTCAAATTACGGATTCGATCCTCGGCTTCGAGCTGGGCCTCCAGTTCCTTCTGGGCGACAAATTCATCGGCAATCGCGTTGGCGAGCATCGCCGCCCCTTCCGGGCTGGTGTCGCGCGCCGTGATCTCGACGGTCCCGTTTTCAGCGCGGTGAACGACCGAGACAAGTCGCTTCATTTTCTTGAGCGTGTCGGCGCGATTTTTCGAATTCCAAAGCTGAGTGAGGCCGTGTTTATCGATCACTTTCAAAAAAAGAACCCCACTCATGAGTTCTGCACGAGCCTGAGTCCGGACGCCCGGAGTCATCGGGCGAACGTCAGTGCTCGTGCGGAACACTGAGGTCTGAACCGGCTCCCCCGAAAAAGCGAGGGTGGAGTTAACCTCGTAACTTACTGGTTTTTTGACGGTTAGGTAAGATCCGCCGATCAGAAGAATCGAACCCACGAGAACCACTGAAGTCCACCGCGCACGCAGAGCGAACTTAAAATCGGCAAGGCTATACCCAGCCGCATTTTGGTTCATTACCATAAATATCAGAATATTCTGATTATCAGGATATACAAACTAAATCTTCAGCGCACTTGGCGAGTGAAAAGCGGCCGACACCCGTGGAGGGACCGTGTCCCTGCTCTCCGCATCAGTCCTTGCCGGTCCGAATTCGCGCGACCTCCATGCTTTCGCCAGACCGGCGGGGAGGTCGATTTAAGCTTCGCGAGCCTTTATCGGCTTTCCAAATCCTTCAGCTCCGCTTGAAACCCGCTGCTGAGAATCGGGAACCGGCACCAGGTTTTTGGATCGAGATTCTTATCGTCGAGATGAAAACCGGGAGCATAACGTTCGCGCTTCCATTGATTCCGGCTCCAGAGGCGGAAAAATTTTGTGACCCATGCCTTGAGCGTTTCCGCGTCGTATTCGTCGTGGGATTCACACATGAATTCCCAGACCTCGACCGGCAGCTTTTTGTCCCGGATCGCCAGTTTCTCAATCGCATCGAGAACAGGGTAGGGCATCAAGTCCGATTCGTCGGTCTGCTTGTTTTCCGAGGGGCGCAGTTCCGCCGTCGGGGCCTGCACATTGATCACTTTCAATTCAGGGACAGGCTTGATATCCGGGAGGCAGCCTTCCGTTTCCATCCAGCTCAGCCACTGCCTCAGAAACGCTTTGTCGATACCTGAAATCGGACTCAGTCCGCCACTCGTGTCGCCATCCATCGTCGCATAGCCGACCGCTGCCTCGGAGCGATTGCTCGTCGAAAGTAGCAGCGCGTTGCGGATGTTGGTGAGCATCCAGACACCGGGGGCGCGGACGCGAGCCTGGATGTTTTGCAGAGCGACGTCATCGGTTTCCCAGCTCAGGTCGCGTCCCATTCCCGTTTCGACGATGGCGCGATAGCCTTCCACGAGGGCATCGACGTCCCACTCCTGGTAGTCCGCCTCGATTGCTTTGGCGATTGTTTCGGCGGCGCTCCGCGTCGTTTCCGAGCTGTTGCGGGTGCTTTGGTAAACGCAGGAAAGCAGTTGAGTCATGAGCGGGCGATCATCAAAGCGGATGTGCCCCAGTTTCTTCCTGAAACCGGCTTCACCGAGATCGTCTATCGCGAGGGCGGTCATCAACTTCACGAGCACCGCTGTCGCCGCCGAGTCGGCGCCGCCACTGAGGGAAACGACAAATCCTCCCGAGTAGCTCTTTCTCAGATAGTCGAAAAGACCCAGCGCCATTGTCCTTGTGAATTCCTCCTCCTTTGAGTCTGCCGCGAGATCCGCATGGCTGAATTCAGTCGTGTAAGGCCCTCGCCACTCCGGCGTAAACTCGACCTTCACGGTGAGATTTTCATCCTCCCCGAGGATCGGGCGATGGCTCACCTGCCGGGCCTGGTGCAATCTCGTCAGGTTCAGGTCGATCGTCGCCGCTGTCAGAATATGATCGTGAAACGAAAATCGCCGCCCTTCCGCGACATACTCTCCGCCGCAGGCAATGACCGTGCCGCCATCGTAAATGACGCGCCCCGCTTCGTTGCCGAGTAAATTGGCGTAGACATAACTGCAGGCAAAAGCGCGGGAGCCTTCGAGCACGAAACGCTCACGCACCATCTGCTTTCCGAAAGCAAAGTGACTCGCGCTCGGGTTGAAAATCAGGTCCACCCCGCGTCGGGCAAGCCGGGTCCCCGGACGATTCGCGACCCAGGCATCTTCGCAAATTTCAAAACCGAGTCTGACCCCGCCAATGTCGAAAACGAGATCGCCGATCGGAATCTTTTTGCCATCGACCTCGATCCACTCCACCGCGCCCTCAGCCCACGGCTTGAACCAGCGCGGTTCGTAATGGAGCCCGTCGCCGGCGAGATTCTGCTTTGCGACAAAGCCGAGGATCTCGCCATCGGCAATCAGCGCGACCGCATTAAAGACGCAGCTTTCAAACCAGACCGGAAGTCCCGCCGCGACGACCAGACCCCGGCACTTCGGCGCCAGTTCGAGGAGAGACCGCATCGCCTGCGCACCGACCTCCGGCGCGAGAAACATGTCTTCGCAACCGTAGCCCGTCATCGTCAACTCGGGGAGACAGAGAAAGCCCACGCCTTTTTCACGAGCCTCATCGACCGCCGCGACGGCGCGCCGGAGATTGCCCTCCCAGTCAAGAGGGGTCTGGTTTAAACAGGCGGCGCCGGTGACAATGCGGTTCATAGAGTTGCAAAAGATAGTCTCCCGTAACTTACGCTTCGGGGCAATGCGGAGTTTTCCCTGCTGCGACTTGCCGGAAAGCAGGGCGCGGTCTATCAATTCACATGCCCGATCTTTACCCGATTGCCCGGAAGATTTTATTCGCGCTCGACGCGGAAGCCGCTCATCACGCCACCCTCGCGATGATGAAAACCGCTAACGCCTTCGGAGTTCTCGGTCAGATAACAGGGTTGGATGAGGGACCTAACCCTGTTGAGTCCCGCGAAATTGAGGTCATGGGCCTGACCTTTCCCAATCGCGTCGGGCTCGCGGCGGGAATGGATAAAAAAGGCGAGGCGATCGGCGCCTTCGGGAACCTCGGGTTTGGCCATGTCGAAGTGGGCACCGTGACGCCACTCTGGCAGGCCGGGAATGAGAAGCCGCGCCTCTTTCGCCTCAAAGAGCACGACGCGATCATTAACCGCATGGGGTTTAACAACCCGGGCGTCCCCGCGATGATGGAAAACATCGCGCAGTCGCGGAAAGGATTTCGCGGAATTCTCGGGATCAACATCGGGAAAAACAAAGACACCCCGAACGAGGATTTTATCGACGATTACCTCAAGTGTTTCGAAGGTGTCTACGAAGCGGCCGACTACATCACCGCGAACTTGTCCTCACCGAACACCAAAGGCCTCCGCGATTTACAGAGTGAAAGCACCTGCCGGGAACTGATCCTCAAGCTTCAGGAAAAACGCGAAGAACTCAAAGCCGCCACCGGAAAATACGTCCCCCTCGTCATCAAGATCGCGCCCGACCTCGCGGAGGATGCCGTCAAAGCTCTCGCTGGAGTCTTTTCCGAAACCGGGATCGACGGGGTCATCACGACCAACACCACGATCGAACGCGCCGCTGTCGCCGGGCACGAGCACGCCGGCGAAGCCGGAGGACTCAGTGGCAAACCCTTGACGGAAAAAGCCACCGAAATTCTCGCCCTGCTGCGACATGAAATGGACGCCGCCATTCCCATCATCGGTTCCGGCGGCGTCATGACCGTCGCCGATGCGCAGGCCAAGATCGACGCCGGCGCCGCCCTCGTCCAAGTCTACACCGGACTCGTCTATCAGGGGGCCGCCCTCGTGCGGAAGATCGCCGCTGAGGTGGAGTGATAATCGTCGACGGAGATCCGCCGATAAACGCCGACGGATCAGGCTGCAACGTCTAAAAGGTTCGGCTGATATCAAGGCAATGGCATTGATCCCCGCTCAGGGAGCAGCCCGGACGAGCGCCCCGGAAAACCCCGATGGCTTTCCGTCCAATTTCGAAAACTCGTTGAGGCAGGAGATCAATCTTCCACGGAACGAAGTCTCGACCTCAGAGGTTCCGCTGAAGTTTCAAGATCAGGATTCATGATCTCGAGGACATCGCGAACAAACCCGGTAGGATCGCGAGGCGAGACCACCACTTTCCGATCCTCGAAAGTCAGAATCACCGACAGTTTTGGATCGGTTACCCAGGCCCGGTAGCTTCCCAACTTTTGGTTGGTGAAAAAACCTGAAAAGGAGAAGAGCCCTCCGTTCCCCCCTACCCGAAGAGATGCTTTCATCGCGTCTGGATCAAACTCGAGACCAATCAAATCGGCAGTCGCCAATTCAGTCTCCCAAAGAAGTCGACGAACGATGATCGCCCCCGATGTGACCGTGTAATCGCGAACCGCGAACAGCGCCGTCCCGAAAAGCAGGCCAATCGGAAAAATCGCGATCCAGGGAAGCACTGGCTCACCGCTGAAAAGTAACACGCCGGCAACCGTGAGACAAAGAGCCGAGAACGACAGGGTAATCACCTTAAGCGGCGTGCTCCACGGTGCTTGAAAACGCTTCATGATCTATTTCGGCTATCGGTAAAAGTCATGTGCTCTCAGCGAGAATGTCCCGCACCCGCTGATTCCGCAAGGTTTATCAGAACGATGAGTGCCTATCCCGGTTGATCCATCAAGAGGACACCTCGCAGTTAGGTCCCGATTGCACCGGTTCTTACCTTTGGCCTCAATTACCTTGAATGTTGTCGTTGCTGAAGATGCTAAGAAGTTGGCGACCGGAGCTGATTGGAGTTCTGCGTTCAAAGCGGAAACTGAGAAAACTCGCATCTCCACCCGGGCTTGACGAAACTTATGCGTTCTGTCAGTTTCGACCAAGAATGGAGTCTTCGTGAAGAGCCGCAATCGTCAGTGCTTTTGTATGGGTCGCGCTGTCATGGCGCTGCTTTTCGCGACACGTGCAGAACCGGTTCAATGCGAGGAATCTCCTATTTTCGGGAAGACCACTCCGCAGGTTGTGATTTACCAAGGCGAGCCTCGTCTCGCTGACAATTTTGGTGAACCGCTTTACTCACTTCTTTCGATTAATGACCGCATCGCAGTCACGACTGGCGAAATCCAGGAAGGCGAGTTCAATGTCCACGGTGAGCTTTTGATCTGGGATCTCGGTGCGGGGCATCTTAAAAGTCGGATCCGGCTCCCGGCCCGGGTTGGTGCTCTTTCCCGGGTTCCCGGCACGACGCAGATTGCTGTTGCGGGCGGACCTGTGGGGAAGGATTTCAACGAACCATTCCTTCAGCTGTTCGATTTTACGACAGGGGAGTTGTTGGGCGAATGGCCTCCGCATCATTCGTTTTCTGATCGGATTGATCTGCGTGTCTCTTCGGATGGTGGTTTTGTCATCGTCGAAGACGAGGGCTTTGGAAGAGATCCTGCCACGGGGCGGGGAGAGTTGGTTTATCATCCTTACACACTTCCCCGTAGCGGTCCGGCTTTGACGATGTCAACGGTCCCCCTGGCAACGCAGTGGGCCTCGATCTCTGATCCTCATCTGAATGTTGCTCGTGATGCTCCTAACTGGATGAAGAACGTGGGAGCCACAGACGCGGGGTTTGCGCTCGCGACGAGCCGTCACGGGACGGGGCTTTGGAGGACGGATTCGTGGGAGCAAGTTTCGGATATGGGAGGTTCTTCGGCTCCGTGGGAGAACTGGGTGCCCTCGCGGGACGGCTCCCGGCTCGTGAGTTGGCGAAGTGGCCTTAAGGGTGGTTTGACGATTTGGGATTTATCGGAATTTCGGATTTTGACGATCGTTGAGCCTGATTTTTATCGAGGGATTGCTCCGGCGTTTAGTGGGTCGAACCGTTTTCTTCGCTACGCGAGAATCGATCCTGTCGATCATGCGGTGGAATTGGTGTCGCATGATTTGGCGACGGAGAAGTCAGTTGTCGCGCATCGGATTGCGTCGGCGGAGTTCGAATCGTTTTGGGATTCGGAAATTCGCGCGGTATTCTCTGATGACGGGAGTCAGCTTGTGATTTCTCCCGGTAGGGATGGGCAGGTGGTCCTCGTCTCGTGGGATGAGAAAGGTGTCGCGGCCGTTTCGACTCTGCCAATGTCGGGTCGCGAACCGGTCTTTGTCGCTGACGATGGGAGCCGATGCGGGTTTGTCGGAGAATCGATTGAGAGTGGGGATAACGTTCTCTATCCCGTGCTCATCTACGAGAGTAAAACCGGGAGGGGTGTGCATCGATGGGATGTCTCTACGGTCGGTCACCCTCCGATCGTTACGGGGGCATTTGATGGCGCTTCGGGCCAGGTCGCCTACACCCAGTATACAATAGGGGCGAGTCTCGGATACTACTCGGGTGATGCAGTCGTTTTTGATGGGCAGGGCGGGGTGACGATTCCGGGGTTTCAGGTATCGGAGAAGCAATTTCCTACGGAACGAATCGGAAATGCCTGGTCGACTTCTTTTGCCCGGGTTCCGGGCTACGTCGATCCGCTTGTCGTGATTTATACCAACAGGGGTAGACTCGCGACGTGGAATCCAAGGGCTGCGAGGCTCGAGCATGATCTGCAATGGGATTCGTTCAGTCCCTCGATTCAAGACTATGAAGACGGATTTCGTTTCATGCAGCGGGTCGTCGCTTCGGCAGGCGGAAGGGTTTTTCTTCCACTACAGGAGGGCGGGATTCGTATCGTCGATCTGGTAGAAGGTGGTGAATTGATTCATCGTGCTGATCTGTGGAGTCTGCCGGGGAACGGCTGGTTCGCGATCACTCCGGCGGGCTGGTATTCGGCTTCGGTTGGCGGCGAAAGGCATGTCTCTTTCCGTGATGGCGAAACGGTTCGTTCGTTCGAGCAATTCGACGCGGTCCTGAATCGTCCGGATCTGGTTGCGGAGTCGGTAGGTGCAAGCGCGGAAACAGTTTCTGCCCTTCGGGCGGCTCATTC
>CAZOUP010000130.1:0-14266 GCA_964583035.1 uncultured Akkermansia sp. | reverse complement strand
CGATAGATCGGCTGACACTTGATTGTTTCGGGAACTCGTACTCCTTCTCAAAAGAACAGATTAGTTCGATCACCAAGTTCCGGGGTCTCTTTTCACTAGGGATTCAGATCAACAGTGATTCCGAGAAGATGCCGATACCACTCGTGTTCTGGTCTCTGAGATTTGCCTGTCTTCGCAAAAACCTTGAAATGCGCGGTTTCTCGATCGACTGATCCGCTGGACACGAAAGGCCGAACAAACCAGCGATGGCAATCCGTAAAACGCTCCGTGTTCATTGACTTTCCTGATCAGAATCCTTACTCTCGATTCGAAGTCGCGCTCCCTTTTACGGATGCCATGCTTCAAACGTTATGGCTGGAAAATGATCGACCGAACCGCCAGAGACCTAGTCATCGAAGCAATTGATCGCTTTTTGAACGACCAAACGGATAACTTCGAATTCGATGAACAAATTTCGAACATCGACTCCGAAGACGAAACGGTAGCCTACGCAGTTCGGGCTCTGTGGTTTCACTGCGACGACTGCACCTTTCACAAAGCTGTGCTTAACAAGACTGAGTGGGATCTTATTCAGCGCATCAAGCTACTGCTGATGTCTGATGTCGAAGTTTCCGAGACATCGGAGTCGAGATGGTCTTGGGATCATGCTCTTGCATGCGTCGCCTTCGCAGCGTTCGTGATCGTCGCACTCGTGGTTGGCTGGGGATGGCAGCTCCTGATGGTTGCGATTCCTTTCGGACTGATTTCGATTGGCATCTCTCGATACCGCGATAAAAATCCCGTTGAATACCTTCCGAAGGATCTCGCACTCTACCCATTTGAATCGGTCTCTCAAATTCGAACACTTAGGCGTCGGATTGCCGGGTTCTCGAAACAAAGATACCGTGACGCGGTAGGCAGTCGGCGTATCCGCAGTTGCCCAGTTGAGGGAATTCTTTCGATCTATAGTTTCATTCTTCAGATTCTGTTTGGCCCTGTCGCGTTGCTTTTTCAGGGGATCTCTTCACCTGCTCGCGAGAGCGCCACCCTAACACGGCCATAGCAAGCCGTCGCACTCAACTCGATACTCGCTTGGAGTCGATTGACTTTTGTGATTCGATTTCGTATTCTTCGTTCGTGTCCGCGCTCTCAGTATCGAGCGAGTGGACTCAGACGTTAGCGCAGAGAATTCAAAACGATGCCGACAGTTTTCACCCAAGACGGATACCGGTTCTTCTTTTACAGCAACGACCACAACCCGATTCATGTCCACGTTCAGTATGGTGGCGGCGAAGCCGTCTTTGAGGTCGAGGGTGAGGTTGTGCTTCGCGAATCTGTCGGTCTCAAGATGAAGGAATTGTCCAGAGCAGAAGACTTGGCAATCAAGAAACGAGAGCTTATCATTCGGAAATGGCATGAACACTTTAATTGATACACCTACCTCCGTTCGCCACGTAGACGGTGAGATTATTGTCACAATGAGCAGTGGATTCGAATTTTCGTTCTCGTGCTCTGACTACCCGCGTTTAGCGGCGGCATCTTCCGATGAGCGCTCTAATGTCGAACTTACTCCACTGGGAATTCACTGGCCTGATGTCGATGAGGATTTGTCGATCGCCGGCCTCCTCCGTGACCACGCCAAGCGTTGACTTCAACAATGAAGAGCAACCTTAGCCGTTTTCATGGAAGGGCTCCGCAGGCGTTCTAAAGCCTGGTCTTTTTCGGGGATGGTTTTTAACTTCGCCGCAAGCGCATTGCATTTCGCCTGGGTGAGATGATCCATGGAGGTCCCTTTCGGTAAATATGGTCGGATCAACCCCTTGGTATTTCGATTCGTGATGCTCTCCTTCCGGGCTCGGTTTGCCAGTCAACTCCGTTTCGGTCCGGTTCGTTAGGCCCTCGCTCCCATGGGTGGCAGGAATGCGCGAAGGTGAGCTTCACTCTCAAGCGATTTTCGAGATAATTTGCAGAATGCACAAGTCCGGGGCATCTGCTACGCATTTGCCTTAAGGCGCAATCTCTATGAGACTTATAACTTACTCCAGTCTCTCCCGTGCCACTCGGGCATTTTCTTCGATCGTTTCCCAATCCTTCCGCGCGATGACCTCCCGCGGCGCGAGCCAGCTGCCTCCGACGGCGGCGATGAGGTCGCTTTTGAGGTAGTCCGTCATGTTGTCGAGGGTGACGCCTCCGAGGGGGATAAATTGCACGCCGAGGTGGGCGAAGGGGGCGGCGATGTTCTTGAGATGCGCGAGACCTCCGCTGGATCCGGCGGGAAAAAATTTCAGGAGTCGCGCGCCTTCGCGGATCGCGAGGTCGATGTCGGTGGGGGTCATGATGCCGGGGCCAAAAGGGAGACCGACGCGGGCGGCGTGACGCATCACCTCCGGGTTGATGCCCGGGGAGACGCCGAAGGCGGCCCCGACGGCGATGGCGGCGTCAACCTGATCAGTGGTCAGGATCGTGCCGATGCCAACGATCATGTCCGGCACTTGTTCGCGGATGAGACGGGCTGCCTCCAGCGCGACAGGTGTCCGGAGAGTCAGTTCCATCGCGTTGACGCCTCCGGCGAGGAGGGCTGAGGCAACCGGCACGGCGGAATCGAGGTCGTCGAGCACGAGAACGGCGAGGAGCTTTGATTCAGCAAGAAGGGTTCCGGGGGCGGAAGTCGGCGTGAGAGCGGGCATTGTTGAACTGTTGTCTAAGGCTTTGCGCAAAAATACCAGTTTTTACGCCTCTTCAGGCCGGTTGAAAATCCTCATCGTGGTGGGATGTTTACGGCCATGTCAAATTTTCTCAAACTCCCCGGAACCTTATCGGTTCTCGTTCTCTGTCTGGCCCTGAGCCCGGTTGATTCGTTTGCCGAAAAGGCGAAAGCTAAGCCCAATCCGGCAATGGCCCCAGTGAAGGACATTGACGGACTTCCCCGCGTGCTCTTGATCGGAGACAGCATCTCAATCGGCTACACTGTCGCGGTGCAGGAGCTCATGGCTGGAAAGGCGAATGTTCACCGTCCGCTCACGAACTGTGGCCCGACGACGAACGGGCTCGCTAATCTTGACGCCTGGCTTGATACGGGGGGCGCTGATAAATCCTGGGATGTGATCCATTTTAACTGGGGTTTGCACGATCTCAAATACATGGGGCCGAACCAAGAGAATCTCGCGAACCCGGAGGCGGGGACAAGCAAGCCTCAGGTTTCGCAGGAAGATTATCGCCAGAATCTCATCGTCCTCGTTGCAAAGCTGAAGGAGACCGGAGCGACGCTGATCTGGCGGAATACAACGCCAGTGCCTCCCGGGGCAAAGGGTCGGGTCGAGGGGGATTCCGCGATTTACAATGCCATCGCCGCTGAGGTGATGGAGGAAGCCGGCGTTGAGACCCATGATTTGTATTCTTTTGCGAAAGAGCGTGCCGCTGAGATTCAGAAGAAAGCGGACGTTCACTACACGCCGGACGGCTCCCGTGTCCTCGCCGGTGATGTCGCTCGTATGATTGAAGCGGCTCTTGCTGAGTAGGAGCGCTTCCTCCGTTTTTTGATCATGAGACAATTCCTCTCCCTTTCGTCTGCGGTCGCTCTGACGGCTCTGTTTTCACCCCTCGCGATCGCGCAGAACGGTGACCGTGATGGTCATGTCATGACGCCGCCGCCGGCGCATTGGGAAATTCCCGCCGCGCCTGTGGTGTCACCGGAGAATGCAGGAGCCACTATCGCGATGGAATCCGGCTTCGAGCTCGAGCTCGTCGCGGCTGAGCCGATGCTCCATGATCCGGTGGCGCTCGCTTTCGATGGTAACGGCCGCATGTGGGTCGCGGAGATGCAGGGCTACATGCCGGATATCGACGCCAAGCTGGAGATGGAAACCTACGGTCGCATTTCAGTTCTCGAAGACACCGATGGTGATGGAAAAGCGGACAAGCACACTGTTTTCCTCGAAGAATATCTTCTGCCCCGTGCCGTCGCGCTGGTCGATGGTGATAAGTCGCTCCTTTTTGCGGATAACCTGAAGCTCTACGAGGCGGAAATCCTAATCGCTGATAACGGCACGATCTCCGCGGGCGAGGTCAAGGTGATCGACGAGACCTATGCCGAAGGGGGAAACCCGGAGCACAAGCCCAACGGTCTCGTTTATGGCCTCGACAACTGGCTTTACAGTGCGAAGAGCAATCAGCGCTACCGCAAGATCAACGGGCAGTGGATCAAGGAGAAAACCGAGGATCGCGGGCAGTGGGGGATCAAGCAGGACAATTATGGCCGCCTCCTCACGAACACAAACTCGAACCTGATTTCAGTAGAAGAAGTTCCTCCCGGCGTCACGATTCGGAACGGGGCTTATAACTTTCGATCCAATGTGAAATCGAGAATCGCAAAGCAGTCGGTCTGGCCGGCCCGCATCACGCCGGGGATCAATCGCGGATACCAGGAGGGGATGCTGACCGAGGAAGGGCGTCTCACGACGGCGACGGCTGCTTCCGGCATGGCGATCTACCGGGGAGACCAGTTTCCCGAGGAATTTCATGGCGACATCTTCATTCCTGAACCGGCGGGTAATCTCGTGAAGCGGGCGGTCGTTACGGAAGGGGATGATGGCTTTCGCGAGATCAAGGCGGCTTACGAGAACGCGGAATTTTTCACTTCCACGGACGAGCGTTCCCGCATCGTCGATGCCTTCACGGCGCCGGATGGCAGTCTCTACCTGATCGATTTTTATCGGGGAATCATTCAGCATCAGACTTACATGACTTCTTACCTGCGAGCGCAGGTCGTCGAACGGGAGCTCGATAAGCACATCGGTCTCGGCCGTATCTGGCGGGTCCGCCATGAGGATGGAAAAGCACTCGCGGCCCAGCCGAACATGCAGGCCGAGGATTCTGTCGCGCTCGTCGCACATCTCTCGAATGCGAATGGTTGGTGGCGCGACACCGCGCAGCGAATCATCGTTGAGCGCGGCGACAAGTCGGCTCTCCCGGCTTTAAAAGAGGTCGTCAAAGGAGCGGAAAGTCATCTTGCCAAAATCCACGCGATTTGGGCATTGGAAGGATTGAGCAGCCTCGATCCGGCGACGGTAAAAGTCGCCCTGAGTGATTCGCATCCCCGCGTCGTCGCGGAAGCGATCCGGGCGTCAGAGTCTCTTGCTGACTCGGTCGTGCATGATGAGATCTTTTCCCTGCTTTCTTCCAAAGCGGACGGGCAGCACCTCATTGTCACACGGCAGCTCGCATCGTCACTCGGACTCTTTGGTGAAGAGGCTGTCCCCGTGATAGCGAAGATGCTTTCAGAAAATGAAAATGACGTCCTCCTCGGCGATCTTGCGGTGAGCGGACTGAGCGGTCAGGAGCTGGCGCTCTTCGCGGCGCTTCCGGACTCGCATTCGCTGCGCGTTCCGCTCATTCAGACCCTGGTCGCCCGCAATGAGCGCGCAGAACTGCGGGAACTCTTTGCCTCGGTTGCTTCGCCCGCAGAGTGGAATGCCCTCGCACGAAGCGTCGTCTCATTGCGACGCGGCACTGCTGCACGGGAGTTGCTCGACCTCAGTATGGCCGGGCAAACCGACAAGGGAGTCCGCAACGCAGTTATCGAGGGAATGATCTCCGGCGGGAAGGACAAAAAGTTCAAGCCGATGCCGGTCACGGAGTTGGCCTCGCTCGATGGCCTCGACGCGAAGAAGGCTAAAGAACTCGGTCGCCTTTTTGAAGTCGGTTCCGGTCAGGAAGCCAACTTTCTCCTCACCGATTTTCATCGTCGTCAGTTCAAAGAGGGTGAGCTTCACTACCAGCGGGTCTGCCTCGGCTGCCACCAGATCCACGGAAACGGTCAGGAGTATCTTGCGCCTCCCCTTGTGGGCTCTGAATGGGTTGTAGGATCAACGAATCGCCTCGTTGCGGTCGTCATGGACGGCGTTGAAGGACCCATCGAGGTGCTGGGCAAGACCTACACCGCGCCGGAGATTCAGCCGCTCATGCCCGGCTTGCGACTGAACCCCGAAGTCGATGACGAACAGCTAGCTGCGATTTTGACCTATGTGCGCAATGCCTGGGGCAATGCCGCGACCCCGGTTGAGGTGGAGCAACTCACGAAGTATCGCGAATCGACTGAGGTGAGGGCACCGTGGCCGGCGCACGAGCTTCAGAAAATGAAGTGAGCGGGTTAGGCTTTTTTGAAGGGATTTGAACCACGGACCGGGCACGGAGGCTCACGAATAAAGGCACCGTAAAATTTGTCGATAGAAAAATGTCACGACCAGACCTCAGCTCGATCAATCGTCATCTTGGAGACGATACTTCACTGATCAATTCGTTTTCCGCCGTCGTCGGTAGAACGCAGGATTTCGACCTCAGCCTCTTGCTTGAGGAGATTGATTCCTCCGACTATTCCGCGGTCGATTGGGCTGAAGCTCTCGTCGAATTCGACGTCTGGCTGGAGGCGAAAAAAGCGGCGGAGCGCCCCTTCCCGCAGATGGTCGGCTACGTCCATTGCTGCACTCTCATGAATGCGCCACAAATTAGTTTACCTTCCTTAAAAGTCATTGTTAATCAATCACTTACTGATTTTGGCTTTGAAGCTATTTCCGAAACTCATTTTTGAGAATATCCAGTTTTTGCGAAATTTAGAGAGAAATTGGTAGGCATGGGGAGCCGAATGTGGTATAGTGTCAGCCATGTCAACCACACGCAGAACACGATTCTCACGCCGGGTCCCAGATCATGTGACAGACGAACTCGTCACCGTCCTCTCTGATAAAAAGACCTTCGGATTCAACGACCTCTTTGAAGTGGTCTACGAGAATCTTAAAGCCCGTAACGCTGTTAGCGGAGGCGAAGAAATGCTCCGTCTCCGTGCTTACGAGAAACTCCAGAACCTCGTCACTCGTGGTCTGGTCGAGAAAAACGGTAAAGAGTACCGTGGTCTCGAAAACATCGGCGACGCTTCCAGCGCTGCCGCCGCCGCAAGCAGCTAACCGAGTCTTGGTAAGACGGTTCGAACTCTTCGCTTGCGGAGAACCTTGAGGCCGGTTTTACCATTTCTTCCCGTTCCGACGAAATCGTCTGGACGACACCGCTAATTTCAATACATTCCGGTGCTTTGACCTTGTCAGAGCACCGGAATTTTTTTTGCCATGTTGTCTGATTATATCCCAGTCGTCATCCAGATCCTCCTCGCTTCAGGTTTTGCTGTTGCGACCTTGATCGCCAGTGCCCTTCTTGGAAAAAGAGCGCTGCGGAACAAAACCAAAGATTCCGCTTACGAATGTGGAATGCTCCCGATCGGGGGAGGGCAGGCGCGTTTCAGCGTGAAGTTCTACCTCGTCGCGATGCTCTTCGTCCTCTTCGATATCGAGGTGGTCTTTCTTTACCCCTGGGCGGTCGTTTACAAAGAGCAGATCGCTGCCGGAGCGAGCGTCTTTTTCTGGTCGATGTTCAGCTTCGTCATGATTTTGTTTGTCGCTTACCTTTACGCGCTCAAGAAGGGTGCGCTCGAGTGGCGCAACTGATCCGGCTCCCAAAGCGGTCGAATTTTAGTCGCAGGTTTCCATCATGGTTCATTTCATCGCTCTCTTCCGACTCAAAAAAGGAACCTCGGAAGATGAAATTGAGAAAATGATCCGTCTCAGCCGGACTTGCTTCCATCGGGTCAACGAAGCCCATAATTTTCGTTCGGGCCGCAGCATTGAAGCCGAGAACGAATTCGGATTCTTCATTTCAGCGGACTTTGAGAGCCGGGACAAGCTCTCGATGTTTCAAGAAGACCCGAACTATCTCCGGTTTGAGGAAGAGGTGATCAAGCCTCATACAACGGCCCGCCGCGAGTATCTCTACGAGACCGAGCCGGGCAAAGACCCGAAGTATTCCTGATCGGCCTCGAAATTTCTCTCAAATTGATGATTTGAGACCGTATTCGTGCAAATCGGCATTTCTGATTCGTCTCACTCGAATCTGAAATCCCACCGATGAGAGCGCTGATTTTCCATTTCCTGATTCTATTGATATTTTCCAGTGCCGCTTTGGGTGGGGATTCCCCTCGAAAAGCGCTGGTGATCGGGAATAATCAATACGTTCACGCCCGCTCTCTCAGCAATCCGGCCAACGATGCCACTGACATGACAGGCTTGCTTCGCCGCCTCGGCTTCGATGTCACGTTTCGGGTCGATGCTGATTTGACGTCAATGAGGCGGGCGCTCCGTGAGTTTATCGACAGTCTTCCGTCTGAACCTGATCCCGACGCGGTGGCTCTCGTTTTCTTCGCGGGGCATGGAGTTCAGATAAAAGGGGAGAATTTCCTGATCCCCGTCGATGCTGAAATGACGCGCGACTACGAAGTTCCGGATGAAACGCTCTCGATGAATTTGATCATGGAAGGGCTCGAGACCGCCGGGGCGGGACTGAATCTCCTCATACTTGATTGCTGCCGGAATGATCCTTTTTCCCGGTCCTGGCGCGGGAGCCGAAGCACCTCGGGCGGCGGCTTGGCGATGCCCGGAGGAGCACCTCAGGGCATGTTCATTGCGTTCTCAACTTCCCCTGACGATGTCGCCGATGATGGGGAAGGCAAAAACAGTCCCTACACCGCGGCGCTCCTGAGACATTTGCCCAAACCGGGCCGCCCCTTCGAAGAGGTCTTCAAAGCGGTCGGCGGAGACGTCGCGAGTCTTACCGGCGGTGAGCAGGAGCCGTGGTATAACAGCAAGTTTTACGGCAATTTCCAGTTTGTGGAAGAGGGGGCCGGATTGCCCGGTGTCATCAATTCGCCCGAAGAGGCGACGAAAGACCGGCCCTGGATCAATGGTCTGGGCATGAAGTTTTGCCCGGTTCCGGGCCGGGCCGGAGTCCTCATGTCAACTTTTGAGACGAGAGTGAAAGACTTTCGAGCCTTCACCGGGGCGACGGATTACGTTCAAAAAGGGGGCGGCCATCTTTTTTCGGTAGCGGAGAAAGCGGGTGGCGGATACACCACCGACTGGAGTCATGATGCGGATGCCTCCTGGGAAGAGCCGGGATTTGAGCAAAGCGACGAGCATCCTGTCGTGTGTGTGAGTTGGGATGAAGCAAAGGCCTTTGCTGAATGGCTCTCCTCGCAGGATGGTAAAACCTACCGGCTTCCGCGAGATAATGAGTGGTCCGCCGCCGTGGGGGCCGAACGTTTCCCCTGGGGTTCGGAATGGCCTCCACCCGCCAATGCCGGGAATTTCTGGGACCTGCAGGCTATCTCAAACCTTCCGGGGGACTGGAGTAAGTCAGTCATCGGAGGGGTCGAATATGATGACGGAGCGGAGCGGACCGCGCGGGTCGGCAGCTATGCGGCGAATGATCATGGATTCTTCGATCTCGCCGGCAACGTCTGGGAGTGGCTCGAAGATGACTATCACCCGGATCTGAATTCTCCCGAAATGCGCGAGCAGAATGCATCGCTCGAAGAATCCCGCGATGAAAAAGGTCGTCCTTTCAAAGTGATCCGGGGCGGGGCCTGGGACAACTTTTCCGAGCTCGATTTCAGGAGTGATCTGCGCGATTACGATGAAAGAGATCGCCGCGACGATGACTACGGATTCCGCGTGGTGCTGGTGGTGGAGTGAGGGGATCTTTCCCTGCGGGATCCGTAATCCTCCTGAATTCGAAAGGTCACCATCCGGAGATTCCATGAGTGATAGGGACCGCCCGCTGCAATGGAGCGAAGAGACATGGATAGCCGCGAGGCGACCGAGTAGTGGCAAAGGAGGAACGACCGCCGTCAGACATGTATGACGGGCGGTAGGGGAGCGGGTTCAATCCTCGCTCCTGCCCGATTTCATATTGTTTCTAAGTTCTAAATCCACCAGCACTCCATCCGAGGGCTTGGTTGAAACACCTGCGCTGGGCCCGGTTTGGTCATGGACTGCCTCAAACTTGAAGAGTTTTACGATGGCGCCCACGACAAGACCGACCTCGAGAAGCCCGAGAGACCTTCCCGGGCAAAACCGCGGGCCGTGTCCAAAGCCAAAGTGAAGCATCTCTTTTTCGGGAAGCCCCTTCTCTTTGATGACGTCCCACCGCTCAGGAGCAAACACATCCGCAGGATACCCCGTCACCTCTTCTCCCCAAAACTCCTCGCAACGATTTGCATGCCAAACATCGAGCCGGATGTGGGTGCCCTTTGGTATCATCATCTTCCGATGATCTGAAGTCTCTACCCAAGTATCCACGGTAGCCTTTCGGGGAAAAAAATAAAGCGCCGGGGTGAGACGCAGTGTCTCTTCGAGCACCCGATTCAGGTGCGGCGCTCCGGTGAAGTCGTCAGGATCATAGACATCCATCTCCTTCACTTCCTCGCAGACCTTGTCCTGCCATTCGGGGCTGCGGGACAAATGACTGATTGCCCAAGTCGCGAACGATGTCGTGGCTTCCATCGCGCCAGCGAGGAAGACGCGGATGTTGCTGCGAAGTGCGTCGTCAGAGGCATCGGATTGAAACTCTTTCCACAAGCCGAGCCCTTGAGCCCGCCCGGCCAGCGCGATGTCGGTCAACTCTTCGAACGCGGCTGTGTGCTTCTGTAGGGCTTTCTCACCCCCGGACAATTTCCTCGCGATCGCCTGGGCTCTCGGCGCCACCGTGTCGCGAACCATATGGTCGATCATATAGACCAGCGCGGGAACGAAGCGGTTTCGCAACTCGTCATAAGATACAGTGCCTCCAAAAAAGTTGTTCACCAGCATCTCCAGCATGACGACCTTGATCTCCGGATCCAGTTCGACCCGGGTCCTTCCTTCGCCACGGGATTCCTGGAGGGATTGCAGGAGTTCCAGCCGCTTCTTGACCGTGTTTCTGAAGGTCTCTTCGAAGCCGTGAAACTTCTGTGGTTGAAACAGGTTTGACCGGCTGAACGGTTTAGCGACCAGGCTTTTCTGGCGGCGCCAGATTGCACCATTGGCATATAGCAAAGAGTCTTCCCCCGTCGCGCGGGCAATCCCGGCGGTCGGGCTCGTATCTCGGTCAAATTGCCCCGGCTTGTCTCCGGTGTCTGCCTGGATCGCCTTGATGATTCCGGGATCACGGGTAACGAGGACGGGCGGGAATCCAGCAGCATAGAGATAACGATTATGCTCTCCCCAGCCGGTCTCTTTTTCCGATCCGGAATAGAAGGCTTCAAAAATCCGGATGGGCTCCCTATAATTCCACGGAAGGGGTACCGGCGCGGCGGGTCGCCCAAGACCGAACAGGGAAACTCGGCTTGGAAGGCAGTCTCCACCAAAAGGGTTTACACACCAAATCTGCTGAAGGATACGCTTAGTCCAACCTTGAAATGACATGTCAATATAGCATCAGGGATGTGATTCTCAATGTGTGCTTTGCAGAACAGTATATTAAGCGTAAGCGAAATTCGCGTTATCCCATTAGCGGCGAAATCCGCGCTAACACGGTCGCAGTATAACCCTCACGCAGACTCGGGCAATCGAAGGCAGCGGAATCGATCTGACTGACCGGGGTCGATCGAGGATCTGTGATCGTGTAACCGTTCCTCCCGTCAGGGGAACTTCCGGCGAGACTGTTTCAGAGAGTCAGAAACGATTGGCAACACTCTACCGCTCAATCAGCCAGCCTAAAGACCACGACCTGCCGATCCTGGGCGAGGAGATACTCGGGATCTCCGGAGCGGAAGCGGGCGTGGCTTTCGCCATGTCCGACCGCGAGGAGCCGGTCCGGTGAGACGCCCTGGCTCATGAGGAAATCAAAGATGGAATTGGCCCGGCGTTGTGAGAGAAGAAGGTTGGCGTAGTCAGAGCCGTCGGCGGAGGCGTGGCCTTCGACGACAAAGCGGTGGCTCATGAGCGAGTGATCCTGAAGCGCCGAGGCGAGATTTTGGAGGTATTGATAAGAGGCGCTGTCGGCGAGTTCGGTGCTCCCTTTGCGAAACCGAACCGAGCTGGTCGCGAGTTGGGAATCGGAATCAACACGATAGTTGAGGGTTGGAGGAGGTGTCTCGACACGAGGTGGACGGCTCGATGACGGCGGGGGAGTTGATTCTCCGCTCGCCATAGGTCGGCCGTCTTTGACCCTCGTTGTCTGCGCGGGAGGGGACGAGATCCCTTCGGCCCGGTCGCGGCCCTGTTTCATGCGAAAAACCTCGTATCCTTTCGGCATGACCTTGGGATCAATTTTCGTGGTGCGATCCGAAATCTTCGGAGGTGTTGCGGAGGAAATAGAGCTTCCTTTCAAGACGGAAACCATCTTACCGGAGTCCATCGGAGCGGGGCGCACTGGTGGGCTTGGCTTCGGTTGATAAGATGGGCTTGGCACCGGCTTATAGGATGGAGCGGGAGCAGGCTTGTAAGACGGAGTCGGCTTCGGAAGGTAACTTGGAGTGGGCTTTGGCTGGAAATGCTGCGGTGGGGCTGGCTGAACTTTGGGTTGGCCCTGATAAACGGGAAGAGGTCGGGGAGCGGGCCGTCTTTCAGATTGTTGGCTTATCTCGATGCCTTTTTGAATGGCCTTGCCGAGATTGAACTCGGCAGACGCCGGCAGGGTGATCGCGAGGAGTGTCGTTGAGAGAAGAGGAAGACTGAAGATCGTTTTCATATCCGGGGAATGCGTTGAGTTGCTTTCCCTGGTAAGACGAACTTTTCCTCAACTCATGCAAAGATCCTCGTCTCGACCCGCTTTGATCGATGCCAGTCGGCTGATTGAGACGCCTTCCAGCGTCGGTAAAACGGCGGCTGCTCCGGTGAAGTCGAGCGAGGCCGTGATTCGATTCGGGACGATGACACAGGCGATCCCGGCGGCTTTTGCGGCGTTGAGTCCGTTGAGCGAATCTTCAAGAACAATGGCTTTGTCAGGGTGAATCGAGAGCGCCCCGGCGGCGGCGAGGAACAGATCCGGCGCCGGCTTGGGAGAGGCGACATCGTCGAGGCAGCGGGTTGCTCTGAAAAAGTGACGCAGACCGAGTCGATCGAGATGGCCTTCGACCCAGCTTCGTGGCGAACTCGAAGCGACGATGCAGGGCACTTGCGAAGCGGCGGCCTCCTCAAGAAGGGCGATGATCCCCGGAAAGGGGGCGAGGCCCATCGTCTGTTCGCGGGCAATCTGTTCGCGGCGCGGATCCCAGTGACTCCAGTCGATTTTGGCTTCGGTCAGGGTCTCAAGGTGGGCCTTCGGGTCGAAGCGATTGAAGTCGCTCCCGACACAATTCACGTAGGTCTCGAGAGGGAGGATCTGATCGTGTGCCTCGTAGTTTTGACGCCACGCTTCATACACGGGGACTTCGGTATCAAGGATCAGTCCGTCGAAATCAAAAATGAGGGCCTCCGGCATCGTGCTATTCCTTACGCTTCTTTTTTCCTTCGAGAAGAGAAGCCTGTTCGGCAGCCAGATCAATGAACCGTTTCGCGACTTTTTTGAGATCGCCGGAGTGAAGGGCCCCGATTGAAAGAGGTGGGAAATCGGAAGGAAGTTTAATTTTTTTAGTGCCTTCGGGCCAGACCGTTCCGGGGATATCGACGGTGACACCGAAGCCGAAACCGCTCGCGGCGTAGCTGGAGGTCAGGCCGATCTCGGAGACTTCGACCGAGGTTTCCCAGCTCAGGTGCCGCGCCGTGAGTCCGCGTTGAAAGAGTTGCGCGACGGGTTCGTGCTTCGGCAGGGAGATAAGGGGTTGGAGAATTTGTCCACCCATGGCCTTGGCCGTCAGTTCACGGAATTTGTTAATCGGCGAACTCGCCGGGGCGACAAGCGCGAGGGGCAAATCGATAAGCTTGATCGACTTGATCCCCGGTCCGCACTTGCGATGCAGGATCGCGACGGCGACATCCGCCTCCTGTTTCCGGAGAGCCTCTTCGATGTCTCCATTGTTCAACTCACGAAGCGTGAGGCGGAGGGTCGGGAACTCAGCGCGGAGACCCTGAAGGACATCGGGCAGGTGATTGGTCAAGGCAGCCGCCGAGGCAGCGAGCCGGAGGTGATGGCTTTCCTCTCCGCTGAGGCGCTCCTTCATCTGATCGAGGCGGGAAAAGAAGGGATAGGCAAAGTCGTAGAGTTCCTCCCCGGCAGGGGTAAGGGCAAAGGGACGACGGTGAAAAAGCTTCACGCCGAGATCTTTCTCGAGCTGAAGGATTTGACCACTCACGGCCGGCTGCTGAATCCCGTAAGGCATTTTTCGAACGGCTTCGGTGATGCCTTCAAACTTTGCCACGAAATAGAACAGCTCAAGATGATGAACGTTCATGCGGAATAGGTGTTGTGTGTTTCGGGTCGGGGGGAGGGTAAGCTAAGCGGATTCAGACTGGCGGTGTAAACTAAAAAGGGCGTTTAAGCCCCCTTT